>CAYVGR010000255.1:0-3855 GCA_964450065.1 uncultured Prevotella sp.
TATATTAGAATTAACGGAGTGTTGTACAGGTAGTAAGAACAAAAATATGATAGTAGTATGGGAGAAACAACAGTTGGCTTTCTGGGTATTCATTAAAATAGTAAAGGCTCTTCTCGTTGGAAGGGGTAAAAGCGACAACCGAAGAGACAGATAACAAAAGGTCTATGGAAAATATTTTTGGACTGAAAATTAGCAAATTTTGAATCTGAATTTTAAGATGAAGACAATAGAGGATTTAATAACAGGGGTTATCTATGGTCAAGCCATAGGAGATGCGCTTGGTCTTGGTACAGAGTTTTTGGAAAAGGATGTGATTCATAGTTATTATCCAGAGGGTTTGACTCGTTATGACCAGATTGTTCCTGATCCGCATCGCCGAAGATGGAAGCCCGGCTCATGGACAGATGATACTGACATGATGTTGGCTATTGCTGATGCTATATTAGAAGACAGGACAATCAATCCTTCTACTATTGCTCGTAATTTTAAGCGTTGGTTCAAAGGTTATCCGCTTGGCATCGGGAGAAATACATATAATGTTCTTTCTCTTAGTGATTATGAAGATAATCCAGAGAAAGCAGCCAGTATTATTTGGAAACTTAGTGGCATGAAAAGTGCCGCTAATGGCGCAGTGATGCGTACCTCGATAATAGGTTTATGGCATCAGGATATTGATAAATATGCAGAAGCCGTGTGTCGCCTCACGCATGCAGACCCACGTTGCGTTGCTTCATGTGTTATCGTTTGTCAAATTATTCACAATATAGTATGGAAACAGATACTGTTATCCCCGCATGAGATTATTGAGATTGCAAATAAATACGATGAACGTATTGCAACCTATGTAGATCTCGCCATTAACTCGAATGACATTAACTCTTTACGATTAGATGAAAAGCTGCATATCGGCTATACTCTCAAAACATTGTCAGCGGGTTTGTGGGCTTTGTATCACGCGCAATCTTTCAGGGAGGGCTTATTGGCTGTGGTAAATGCTGGAGGTGATGCTGACACCAATGGCGCAGTTGCTTGTAGCCTGCTTGGAGCTAAGTTCGGATTTAGTTCGATACCGGATTATTATGTAGACAACCTTATTGGAAATGATAGACTAAGAAGGCTTTCAAAAGAGTTCTGCTTGCTTTTGACACAATGAACACGAATAGTGTAAGTTAGGAACTTGAAAACTATAATCATAACATTATCCCTCTGATTAGAAGATTGTTCCTATCATATTCGGGCGGGCAGTAAACGAGTTTCTTCTTTAAGCCCGATAAATAATGTTTGCCGAATAAATTATATTCGTTTGATATATAATAAATTATATTGTTATGTCTTTGGTTGTTTAACATAAAATTCGTAGCTTTACAGTGATTTGAAAGACTTGACAATGAAGTGACACATGAAACGATTAGCATTAATAATGTTTGCTATGGCTGCAAGTATGTTAACTTATGCGCAGGCATACGACGTGGACTTTTCGATTAATCATAACAAAACAGTAATAACCTGTAAAGTTAAGAATAACACAAAGTTTAATATGCTGCTGCTGAGGGGACATTTTACAGACTTGAAAAGTTATTGCGAGATATATTACCTTTCTGAAAATAAGGAGGTTGGTATGTTCGAAATAGATGTTGTCCCTGATAGGAAAAGGGTAGTTATCAAGCCAGGCGGAACCCACTTTTATCAAATAGATTTGAAACCCTATAAGAAGAAGTACCATATAACAAAGTTAGAAGGGGTTTTCACACTTGTTTATCAGAAACCGTCAAAAGAGCCGGTGTCGGAAACAATAAAGAAAGCTGTAAGATTAGAATAATACGTGGGCATATCCCTACCAAGAGACTAATGGCAAATAATATCTATATTGGAAACAAAATAACAGTTTAATATAATTTTGACATGAGACGTTACATATTGATGATATGCCTTGTATTCTCTATTCAGGGGATGGCACAGATAGCTATTGGGTTGGAATATAGCTCAGAGACAAAAAAAGTTACTTTGTCCTTGAATAATAAAATAGATAGTTATTTTAATTTTATTCCAATCGACTATGGCAATTTTTACAAATATTCAAACACAATTTCTTTTACCTTCAAAGATAGCAGGGGGCATGTGCTCGGGCATGCGGAGAGATTGATTTATGACGACCAGTTTCACCAACCACGTGGTAAAGGGAGATATCTGTTTCCACACGAGACAAATAGGTATATCCATAAATTAACCAGATGGTGTGACAGTAACGACATATACAAGGTTGAAGTACTTGTAAAAATAGATGCCAGGATTGTAGATCCTAAACAGGAAAGAGGTGGGAAAGCTACGGAACAGGATACCTATAAGACTGAATTTCAGAAAACCGTGTTATGGTAGTAGGATCTTATTGAATCAGGCAGCAAAAGCATTATCATCTTACAGAAAGAAATATCACGTAACGAAATTAGAGGGTGTTTTCGATTTTCTATATCGGGAATCGGCAAACGAAGATTTAGTTCCTGTACGAATGAAGAAGGTCATCATGCTTTAATGAAAAGCCCATGCATTGCATGGATGGCTGGTGTGATGCCTTGTTTTGATGTGAGCCGTAGGCTTGCAGCTGTATTTTCTTCAGAAACGTTTGAGCTTCCTCTGAAAAATGCTATCTTTGCAGACAGACAAACTAATCAACAACTTCTAAAACAAAACAAATGATGACCCAAAGACACTTTATCATTGCGGCAGCATTGTTGTTGCTGGTTATGCCGACTTACGCAGGAGCTTCCAATGCGGTGGTTACTGTGAATGGCATACAGGTTGAGCACGCGCTGTCGCAGCTCACCTTTGAGGGCGATAACGTCATTCTGCACTTCGCTGACGACGCGCCTGAACGATCAGAAGATATGGCAGCAGTGACTATCAGCATGTCCGGCACTACCGACATCAGTCGTCTCAAAA
The DNA here is from genome assembly GCA_964450065.1 of uncultured Prevotella sp. Taxonomy (GTDB): domain Bacteria; phylum Bacteroidota; class Bacteroidia; order Bacteroidales; family Bacteroidaceae; genus Prevotella. The sequence goes on from CAYVGR010000255.1 coordinate 2,938, forward strand.
CCTTCACCACCGCTCGTCCGGTAGGCAATCAGCTCATGCTGGACGGCATTGCGGCAGGCGATCGCGTTGCCATTTACGACATGGGTGGACGCATGCGCATGCAGACCACTTCGCCCGGCGGCAGTGTGTGCCTCTCGCTGAAGGGGATCAAGGCCGGGGTATATATCGTGAAAGCGGGAAACAATATCATTAAATTACAGAAGAAATGAAACACAAATACATATTGATGGCTGCACTTCTGCTCTCGCAGATGACGGTGGCACAAAACAAGGTGAACCTCATGCTGAACAACGGTCGGGTGGAGTCGTATGAAACCGGTAGGCTGAGGAGCATCGATTTTGAGGGTGCCAACGTCACAGTGAACCCGTCTGTGGGCGACGCTGTGACCTATAATGGTATGGTGAGCACCGTCAATTTCCAGAAGCAGAATGATATACGCCGTGCCCAAGGCTGGCAGGAGTCGGCCTATGTGGAATGGGAACGGACAGAAGGAGCGACATATCATGTTTATATCATGGGTGGCGACTATGCCGACTGGACTGCTATCGACGCACCGCTCGTGCGTCTTTACGGGACATACGGGCGCGCCGACATGGTGGGGCTGCGTGCCGGCACCTACCGTTTTCGCGTGGTGCCCGTGATTGATAACGTGGAACAGTCTGCCCGTACATCCGAAACTGGAATACTCACGGTGACCAATTACGACCGTTCGGGCTTTGCACACAAGGATTATCGGGGTGTGGGAGCCTACAACGACGACGGCACACTGAAGTCGGGCGCAAAGGTGATTTATGTGGATGCACAAAATGCCAAAACGGTTACGGCCAAGCTTTCGTCGGGAACGTTCACCGGATTGCAGGGCATTATCAAGGCATACGAGAAGGGTAACGTGAGCGAGCCGCTGGCCATTCGCGTCCT
>CAYVGR010000256.1:0-3828 GCA_964450065.1 uncultured Prevotella sp.
CCATATCGCGTGTGAGCAACATCAAGTATGCACAGACCCGATGGGGCACCTTTCCATTGAGGTTCTTTTTTACAGATGGTTATGTCACGGAAGACGGAGAGGAATTGTCCACACGCAGAATCAAGTTGGCATTAGAAGAAATTATCAGAGAGGAAAACAAGAAAAAACCGTTCAGCGACGAAGCTTTGGCCAGGGAATTGAAGAAGAAAGGCTATCCCATTGCACGCCGGACGGTGGCCAAATACCGCGAACAGCTTGGGCTGCCGGTAGCCCGGCTGCGAAAGGAAAGCACATTTCAACACAAAAGCAGACCATGAAAGAAAAGAACATCATATTGGCAGCACGGGTGATGAGCATGATTTTCACACCATTTTACTTGCCCTTTATCGGACTTTTGGCACTATTTATCTTTAGCTATATGAGTCTGATGCCATGGCAGTATAAGCTAATGGTACTCACGATGGTCTATTTTTTCACCATTCTTCTGCCCACGTTGCTCATCCATGGGTATCGGAGGTATCAAGGGTGGTCTACGGCAGAGATAGGGCAGAAGGAGCGACGGATGATACCCTACATCGTGGCGATTTTGTCTTATTTTGCCTGCTACTACCTGATGGCCACGATGCGCATACCGCAGTTCATGGCCAACATCCTTGTTGCGGCATTGATGATTCAGGTGGTTTGCGCCATTATCAACGTGTGGTGGAAAATATCCACACATACTGCGGGTATCGGTGGCTTTGCCGGGGCACTGCTGGCGTTCTCGATGTTGTTCTCCTTCAACCCCCTGTGGTGGTTTTGCATCATCATGATTATAGCCGGAATGGTGGGCACCAGCCGCATGATTCTTCGGCAGCACTCTCTTACTCAGGTCGTCGCGGGGTTCCTTGCTGGGGTTGTGACAGGCTTTTGGGCAATTATATGAGCGAGTAGTGGGGAGGTGATTTCCTCCTTGTTGTTTTAAAATCATATTATAATAACAGGAAATATGAAACCAATCATTAGTATTATCATGGGTTCGACAAGCGACCTGCCCGTTATGGAAAAGGCTTGTAAGTGGTTGAACGACCAAAAGATTCCCTTCGAGGTGAATGCCCTGTCGGCGCATCGTACGCCGGATGCAGTGGAGGCTTTTGCCAGGGGAGCCAAGGCACGCGGAATTAAGGTCATCATTGCTGCTGCCGGAATGGCTGCTGCTTTGCCTGGTGTTATTGCAGCATCTACTCCCCTGCCTGTGATTGGTGTGCCTATTAAGGGTATGCTCGATGGTCTCGATGCCATGCTGAGCATCATCCAGATGCCACCGGGTATTCCCGTGGCTACCGTAGGAGTAAATGGGGCACAGAATGCCGCCATTCTTGCTGCTGAGATGATTGCCCTTGGCAATGATGAGGTGGCAGCGAAGGTGGAGGCCTGGAAGGCCAGCTTGGGCAGCAAGATAGAGAAAGCAAATGCTGATTTGGCTGCCATCAAGGACTATGAATACAAGTGTAACTAAGCAGTAGGGGAGAGGTGACAATGGTCTTCTCTCTCCTCTAAAATATCATTATGACAGACCTGTTTAATTATCGTCGCCGCACATCTTTGGTAGTACGCGTTGGTGCTCTTGACATGGGGGGAGACAATCCCGTGCGCATACAGTCGATGACAACGACCGACACCAATGACACTGAGGCTTGTGTGGAGCAGGCAGAGCGAATTATCAAGGCCGGGGGAGAGCTTGTACGGCTCACCACGCAAGGTGTTCGTGAGGCCGAGAACCTGAAGAAGATCAATGCAGAAATACGTTCCCGGGGATTCTCCACACCTTTGGTGGCCGATGTTCACTTCAACCCCAAGGTGGCTGATGTGGCTGCCCGTTATGCCGAAAAGGTGCGTATCAATCCCGGAAACTATGTGGATCCAGCCCGAAAGTTCATTAAACTGGAGTACACCGACGAGGAATATGCACACGAACTCAAGAAGATCGAAGAGCGGTTCGTGCCCTTTCTCAACATCTGCAAGGAGAATCATACAGTCATTCGCATTGGCGTAAACCATGGTTCGCTGTCCGACCGCATCCGAAATCGCTATGGCGATACTCCGGAGGGTATTGTGGAAAGCTGCCTGGAATTCCTGCGTATCTGCAAAAAGGAGAACTTTGACGATGTCGTGATATCCATCAAGGCGAGCAATACGGTGGTCATGGTACAATCGATGCGCCTCCTTGTCGAGAAAATGGAGGAAGAAAATATGCATTATCCGCTCCATTTGGGCGTGACAGAAGCTGGCGAGGGTGAGGACGGTCGCATCAAAAGTGCTGTGGGGATAGGGGCTTTGCTGGCCGATGGCATAGGTGATACCATTCGCGTTTCGCTCTCGGAAGAACCCGAAGATGAGATTCCCGTGGCTCGGCATCTCGTGGATTATATTGGCAGAAAGGCCGGACACCTCGTCATTCCGGGCAAGCCGTACGAAGGATTCGACTGGATTAGCCCCACCAGAAGGCAGACAAAAGCTGTTGGAAACATCGGAGGGGACAATGTTCCGGTGGTGATCATGAGTGATAAGCAGGAAGAATCGCAGTCCTCCCGGGGTGTCTCTGATGAAGGGGGAAATTCAAAACCGACGGCGGATTACATTTATACAGGAAGCAAACTGCCTGGGAATCCCAAGCCGGGACAAAAGTATGTTGTGGATTATCAGCTTTATCTGAAAGCTGTTCAGTCTTCCTCCGCCCTCGAAAAGGGTAGAGGAGAGGCTTCTGTAGCACAGAAGGGGAACTTGGAAGAGTCCCTATTTCCCATATTTCCCGTTACTGCAATGCCGTTCATAGGTATGGTCAAGGCAGATGTCAAGTTCTTGGTTGTTCAGTTTGGCACACCTATGGATGAGTACATTGCCTGTCTGCAGGCACATCCCGAAGTAGTGGTGATTAGTACGAGCAACCATCAAAATCGGCTCGGAGAGCAACGTGCGCTGGTGCATGAGATGATGACGGCAGGGGTAAAGAACCCAGTTGTCTTTGCCCAAATGTACCGGTTGAACGACAAAGCGGAGTTCCAGCTGCAGTCGGCTGTCGACATGGGCGCGTTGATGGTGGACGGATTGACCGACGGTATCTGGTTGATGAACGAGGGAAATATCTCTTACGACGAAATCGAGGAAACCGCCTTTGCCATCCTTCAGGCCGGCCGACTGCGTACCACACGTACTGAATATATCAGTTGTCCGGGTTGCGGGCGCACCCTTTATGACTTGCGCAAGACAATAGCCAGGATAAAAGAGGCTACCAAAGAGTTGAAAGGACTGAAGATAGGCATCATGGGGTGTATCGTAAATGGTCCAGGCGAAATGGCCGATGCCGATTATGGCTACGTTGGAGCCGGCCCCGGGAAAGTCTCGTTATATCGCAAACAGGAATGTGTAGAGCATAATATTCCTGAGGAAGAAGCCGTGGAACGACTGCTGAAACTTATTCGTGAAGACCGTAAGAAGGCATAGGGCGGTATGGGGAAAGTAGCTTTGTGCAAACCAAAGGAAGCAGCAATATTATGCTTTCCGTATTATCCATTTGTTGCTTACATGCTGTAAATACCCATAAAGCCTTGAAAAACTTGTCAATTACAACTTGGTTGCCGATTGCCTGCGGCCATAATCATTCAATGTTATGCAAGGGAGAACAATAAAAGAAATGAACCTCAAGGGCACGTATCTGCCTTCGGAGTCGCGTTACGACAATGCGGACAAACTGTATAACCGTTGTGGACGGTCGGGCATCAAGCTGCCCAAGGTAAGTCTTGGCTTCTGGCACAACTTTGGGGGAGTGGATGCTTACGAGCGTTCCAG
>CAYVGR010000257.1:0-3808 GCA_964450065.1 uncultured Prevotella sp.
ATGAGGCGCGCAGATTTTCGTATTCGGCCGGGTCTATGGGGTAAACACCGGCAAAAACCATCGGCTTGACCTCCTGAAACCCTGATATGGCCTTGGCACACGGTTTGTCCACATGTGTGACCGTGTCGCCCACTTTCACTTCTGTGGCATCCTTGATGCCCGAAATGATGTAACCCACTTCGCCCGCCGACAACGACTTTTTGGGTTCCATTTGTATCCTGAGCGCCCCAACCTCGTCGGCACTGTATTCCATTCCGGTTTGCACAAACTTCACTTTGTCACCTTTATGAACCGTTCCGTTCACAATTTTACAGATGGTGATAATGCCACGGAAGGGATTGAAGACAGAGTCAAAAATCAAAGCTTGCAAGGGCTCAGAGGCATCTCCAACCGGAGCCGGAATGCGATCGATAATAGCTTCGAGTATCTTGTCTACCCCTTCGCCAGTCTTTCCACTGGCACGGATAATTTCCTCACGGCCGCATCCTATAAGATCTACGATTTCGTCCTCCACCTCCTCGGGCATCGCATTGGGCATGTCTATTTTGTTGATAACGGGGATAATTTCCAAATCGTGGTCTATAGCCATATAAAGATTGGAGATGGTCTGAGCCTGAATGCCTTGTGTGGCATCCACTACAAGCAGCGCGCCCTCGCAGGCAGCAATGCTTCGCGACACTTCGTAGCTGAAATCAACGTGTCCCGGGGTATCTATCAGGTTGAGCAAATAAGTCTGCCCGCCCATTTTATATTCCATTTGGATGGCATGGCTCTTGATCGTAATGCCCCGCTCGCGTTCCAAGTCCATGTTGTCGAGCACCCGGCTCTCAGTTATCGCGACCGTTCCGGTGTATTCCAACATGCGGTCGGCCAGCGTCGACTTACCATGGTCGATATGTGCTATGATGCAAAAATTTCGAATCTTTTCCATGTATATTTTCTATGCTTCTATCATAACAGTCGCATCGTGATGACACCAAGCGGTCAGCAAGGGCATTCGCGTGAGACTATACTTTGCAAAGATACAAAAAAGATAAGACATCAAATGGTCTACCTTCGTTTTTTTATTATCTTTGCATAAAATTATACATCAACAATGAGAAAGTTTCTTGGCCTGTTGTCTTATGCGGCAATAGCATTATCGGCAGTTACATTGTCTGCATGTAATCATGCGTCGCTCGAAGATCGGGCAGAAAAAGATGCTCGTGATTTTACCGAGCGTTACTGCCCCACCCCTGTACAAAACATGCAGCGCACAGACAGCATTGTCTTCGACCGATCCACCCACACCTTCAATTATTACTATCGTCTAAGCGGCGCAGCAGACGACAGTCAGGCTGTGACAAAGATTCGAGACAGAATAAGAAAAGCATTGCTGAGCGACCTTAAAGGCGATACCGGCAGCAAAACATATAAAGAGCAGGGCTATAATTTCAGATACGTGCTGCGCTCGGAAAAGACAAAAGAGATTTTATATGAGGTAAAGTTCACGAAGAACGACTACCAATAAAACCATATTTGGAATGCTCTGTTTGTCAACAAAACTTCACCAAAAACACGTCATGAAATTTTAGCATTATAGCGAAAAAAATCGTTTGTTTTGTTGATAAACTTACACCGCACGCGCCATTTTTTAACCACCGTTCCACGATAACTATCTATTGGCACGGTGATAACGCTTCAATGGCACAACGTTCAGGCTTCATTCGCCGTGGGTTTAAGCCTTAATGGTCATGCCATTAGATAGTTAACGCAATCCCTTCGGCATGTATATTTCAGCTCACCAACCCTGACATTCGGATAAACACCTGATTACCAACAAATTGCAAAAAACTCATTTCCTTGGCGTTTTTCAAGGCAAAGATTTTTAATTTTCAAATAAGCCAAGCATGAGAGAGTGTTTGTCAGGATTTTTGTACTATTATTAACTACTGCAGATTGTTGGCAGACACTAAGAATTGACGCGAACTTATTGCGCCCTGGCTTTATCTGTTGAGGAATAATTATCAAGGGGACGTCCTGGATTTCCCAAGACGTCCCCTTGTTATCGACCCCAAAGGGGTCGGCTTTGTGTTGTTGAGATGCTAATCTGTTAATACCCAGGATTTTGCCACATTTTCTCCGAGGCCGTAGCATATTGTAACACTCCGTCTGGATTCTGATTATACGACTCGTTTGAGAAATTGGTCACTGCTTCCAGTTCATAAAGCGGAATTGGGCGATAATAGTGTTTGAGAGCGATATTGCTCGACGACTGAGCGTTGTAAGACTTAACATAACTGATGAGCTTATGGGTGCGCTTCAAGTCAAACCAGCGCTGATACTCGCCACAGAGTTCGATAGCACGCTCTTTCAAGATAGTCTCTATGGTCACGGTGCCACTTATCGAGTTGTCCTTACCGGCAATGGCACGCACGCTACGGAGCTTGTTGATAGTAGCCAGGGCTGCGCTGTTGGCACCGGTTTGCATCTCGGCCTCTGCCTTGATGAGATACATCTCCGCCAACCGCAATACCATAAAGTCGCGGTACGAAACGTCGTATGTGGGGTAGTCGGGGTCGTATTGGTCGACAAGGAACTTCTTAATACCGGGGAACGAACACCAACCTCCAATTTTATAGGTATTGTAGCGGGTGTCACCATACACATCAGATTTAGGTTTGGCATCTTCCGTCGGTTTGGCTGTTGCCGGGTCCATAGATGTGTAAACGGGGATGTCGCCACCACTTGCAAACTGCAAGCGATACTTGTTTTTTGCCTCGGCTTGCAATGCCTTACCCTCTGGAGAATTTCCGTCAAGAAGGCTGAAACGGATAGCTGCTCCACCACCATTGAAATAGTTGCCATCAGCAGCGTAAGCCTCTTCATAGTCTACAAACTCCTGGTTGTCCATGTCCGGATAGTTCTTCGCGTTTTGCGATAGTTCCCTCGGAATGCGATAACTCGTAAGGATAGTAGCGTTGTAACGTTGGTCGGTTTCTTTCACCTCGTCGAGGATAGTCCACAGATGCAGAGAAGGCAAATAGCGTGTGAAGCCACGACTATACGGAGAATAGTATTTGGCAATGTCTACCTGCTTGCCTGTCTTGGCACTGGTGATGTTTGCATTGCCGGGTCCGGTGCAACGTACAAACACCTGGGTCTTCTTTGTGCCGTTTCCTCCAAGGTCGGGAGCTCCGTTGTTCCACATCGGAACAAACATCAGCAAAGCTGCATTACCACCATTCGAATTGTAGCCCTTACGCGTAAGCAAGGAGTTGAACTGGTTGTGGTTGCCATTGGCATCAACGCTAAAGCGATAAGGCACACAGTTTTCAAAACCGGCTGAAAGCACATTGTTATAATGAACACTAAACAAGCTTTCCTTGTTGTTTTCCTCATTCTTCATGTTCCATGTGTCGGAATATCGGCTGTAGAACGAAGCTCCGGAACTGCTGATGACATCGTTGGCTGCGTTGAGGGCCTCTGTATAGAGATTACCATAGCCTTCCACGCTCGAAGCACCCAACCATGACGCAGCATAGAGAGCAACACGGGCATAAAGAGCCTTGGCTGAATAGTAGTAGGCACGTCCTGTGCCCGTAGCATCAGCCTGCGACATGATGCCCGCACTCTTGTACTTCTCCATGGCGAGCTTCAGGTCGTCTAATATATACTTATAGACAAGAGACTCGGGCTGACGCATAGGGGTAGTGCCATAGTTTGTATGATTGATGGGCTTGTCGTTGTAGGGAATAGGCCCCCACAAGGCAACCATCTGGGAATAATACAGCGCACGGAGGAAATGAGCGTCACCCTCGTATGCAGT
>CAYVGR010000258.1:0-3805 GCA_964450065.1 uncultured Prevotella sp.
TTGGCTTAGCGGCCTCCACCTGCAACGTAGACGGCTCGTTGCCATGCACCATGCCTGTTCCGGTGTGCGAGTAGCCCAACACTTGTCCCATGTCATCATCACCCGCCACCACCACGAAGCCCTTCCCACGACTGTCGTTATAAATATAATAAGGCTGTGTGCCATGCGAAGCCCTCGTAGCGTGACGTGCCGAAAGACCCACATGGACATATTTGCTCGCAATGCTTATCGACTGGTCTACTGTCACTATCTTGCCAAAGGTGGGAATGCTCACCATCGAGGCAAGCACGCCCCATAAGGTGGGACTTAACCATCTTTTTATTTTCATTTTTTCTTATTTACTTTTAACTGTGAAATCCTGATACAAAGTTACTACCCACACCGCATCATATACTTTTCATCACTGCGTTGAGTCATGACTTACGAACTGTACGCTCGTCCGTTTCGGGCGGCACAAATACGGAAAAGTTACGATATATACGTGAAAGAGAATTAAAAAATGGAAATATTTAAGTTCAAACAAGAAGTAGTATAACGTAAATTCATTGATAACCATAAACGATCGTACGCTATGACAGAGGTAAACGCAAAGACACTAACGCAACTGTCTTCTATGAGTACAAGAGAAAAACCTAACGACTACGAACAGATGCAGTTCTACTATCTTCCCGACCACTTGGGCAGCAGCAGTTACTTATCCTGGTTCTTTAACCGTTCTATTTCTACTTTAATTTTATCAACAACTTGTTCGTTTGCGATTTCTCCGTCTAAACTGAAAACAATAAAGACATTCCCACCAAAGTCTTTTTTAAAGTTATCAAAGCTCGCTTTCATTCTTTCAGAAACAGAGTAATTTCCAAAATTTGACTGCGCCGTAACTGGCTTGATTTGTATGCCAAATGCCTTATCTTCTGTTACATATCCTAAGTAGTCAACATCGCCGGCATGGTCTAATTCTTCTGGGCTCTCTTCAAAACGTATTTCAGGAAACAATTTCGAGAGGCTATCATTTACAACTGACTTTTCTCTCAAATAGCCATCGTAAGTTCGGTTGATTGTTAGGTTATAAATATAATTACAACAATCTTCCTTGGTTAAATTTCTAAATGCTACCTGCCACTCGGGAATAACGACTTCCGTGATTTTTTCATATAGTCTTTCCCCAAGTTCTTGTAAACTCCCGCGGCTTATTTTGAAGTTGTTTTTACCTGCTGTTTTCGCATTTTCAAAATACCATTGCTCCCATTCCTCAATAGTGCTTGGCTGACATTCCCGTATGAGAGCCATTACAGCACCAACTTTGTTAGGTCTTGAAAGCTGATAGGTTTGAGTGGCATAATTCAGAACTTTCTCTTTTTTGCCAAATTCCAAGGAATATCTCTTGATTTCTTTTTTAGCCATTATATTGAGTCCTCCAACTGTTTTTTAAAGCCGTTGCTCTGTTTCTGATAGAGTCTTCTCTGTTTTCCAAATTCTACAAAATCTGTCTCATTCTTCTCTTGTATGAGTAGACAACAATCTGTTACCATAGACCAAAGCATGAGTATGAAACTACTCAAATACTGTACACCGGTCTTCATTCATATTGGTAATTATTAAATTTATTTTTGTACTTAAAAACAACAGAATTGTCCACCAAAGCTAATTTTTCTTTTAGCAGATGAGCATTGATAAAAGTCTTATTTTCAAGATAGAGGTAAACCATCAGATTGTTTTCTTTATCATGCTTTACTTCATCATATTTTAGAAAAACTTTTTTACCAAGTACTTTACGAGTTAAATATTCAGTAGCCTTTCCATTAATTGCGGGATTTTGCTTGATTCCGATCAAACGGATAATCAAATCATTGTTGAGCCGAATCAATTCCGGACTGATAATTTCCTTGACCGAAAAATACTCTTCTCTTTTTCCTGTGCTATTTTTGTCTATTTTAGAGCCATACTGCTTTCTCTTCATATCGATTTTTTTATCTAATTTGTGTGTGTCCACAAATTGATAAGGCAAATCTTTGATTCGCTGTTTGAAATCAATCTTTAATTCAGGTTGCTTGATCATTTCCGTCTCAATCTTTGCGAAAATATCATTGGTTTCGATTCTATCTCTAATCATTGGAATAAATTCCTGATTAATCTCATACCCAACAGAATTCCTGTTTAGATTTCTCGCCGCCAGAGCCGTTGTTCCACTTCCCATAAACGGATCCAAGACCGTTTCGCCCGGAAATGAAAACATCTTGATCAGCCGATGTGGCAATTCTTCTGGAAACATCGCTAAATGCTTATCTTGTTTCGCCCCCGGAAAATACCAATGCCCATTGAAGTAGGTATTCCACTCCTCATTAGTCATTATCGAGTTTTCTTTCTGTTCTTTGGTGGGTTTTGGAGCCTTGCCTTGCTTTTTAAATAACAAAATATACTCAAAATCCAATTTCACAATTCCATTTCTCGGGTTAGGATAACTACCCATAATGCTTGCTCCGCCCGAGGTGTTCATCGTGGTAACCTTTTGCCAGATAATCTGTCCCATGAAATCAAAACCCATGATTTCGCAAAATTTGATGATTTCCGTATGGATAGGAATGATTTTGTAACGTCCGTAATATGTTGAACGAGCAAATTGGTCGCCAATATTAATGCAGAGACGACAGCCTTTGTGCAAAACCCTAAAACATTCCTTCCATACCAAATTGAGATGATTGATATAGGTTTCATAATTATCATGAAAACCAATTTGATTCTCTGTACCGTAATCTTTCAATTGCCAATAGGGTGGCGAGGTGACAATTAAGTGAACACTTTCATCTTCGAGTTCGCCCATTTGTCGACTATCTCCATTGATAACTATATGCTTAGTAATATGACTCATGATTTCTCCAAAATTATATATTTGCAAATTTACATAAATATAAGGCTGTGGGAATAAAAAGCGGGAAATAAATTTCCGAATCCCCTTTCCTTTTATCGCAAAAGTGTCAAGGTCGGCATAAATTCTATGTCCTTGATGCATGCGCTAAGTCAAAAACCAACTTTGAGTAAAGTTCACTAATCCTCAAATGTAGGATTATCAAGATCGTATGTGGCCTCGACATGCACAAAGATAGCATTTATCTTTGTATTTTGAGCAGCACGGACGAAATTATTGAGAAAGTTTTTGGTGGGTTGACTCTCTGCAAGAAAGAGTTATATTTATGGAATACAAACAGAAAACATGTACAACGCGGGGGCATACAAGGGTAAGCAAGGCGTGCGCCCGCTTCCGGACAGAGACGATATATCCACGCACTTTAGGGTTTGTCCTGATAATGCCGTTCTCATCCAAGACTCCGATTTTTAAGCATCAGGAACGATTAATTATATTGACAAAACCTCTCCTAAATTTCGCTTATTTGAAAATGAGTTTACCCACGCCCGAAATACGTGAAATTTGCGGTATTTTGTAAGCACCTGACTGTCAGTGCTTTTGAAAAAACAGTCTTTTATTTCCTATTTTCCCACCTGCGCTTGAATATCGAATGGCATGACGAAAAGGCCTCAACTGCAGTGCGGTTAGGTCTCTTCCGCACAGTCGATAAGGCCTAACCATGCTACGATAAAGCATCTATCGCAGCTGCCTTACAATTCCTGGGAATGTTCGACCCGTTTATACCGAAAAAAGATAGCTCTTTTTTCTCTAAATGTCTCGAGAATAATGACCCAAAAACGGTAATTATATTTTACTATTTTTGTAACCAAAGAATTGCACATATGATGACTGACGTAATGACTTGCTGTCGTATATTGATATGTGTATGTCATGTGATAAAAC
>CAYVGR010000259.1:0-3801 GCA_964450065.1 uncultured Prevotella sp.
TGGCCATGAAGGGAGACATGTCCAAATCGGACAATTTCATGTCGCTGCATGGCACCTGGAAGTTTCATTGGGTGCATAATGCTGACCAGCGCTCCACTGATTTTTACAAGACCGACCTCGACGATTCGTCTTGGAAGACCATGTCTGTGCCTGGGATATGGGAGCTGAACGGCTATGGTGACCCGGTATATGTGAATACAGGGCTGGCCTGGCGCTACCAGATGGACTGGAGTAAGCCCCTGAATGTGCCTACGAAAGATAATCATGTGGGAAGCTACCGACGCATTGTCGATATACCGGCAAGCTGGGACGGCAAGCAGGTTATAGCCCATTTTGGCTCGGTAACTTCCAATATATACCTCTATGTCAATGGTCGCTACGTTGGCTATACAGAGGATTCGAAGGTGGCTGCCGAATTCGACATCACCAAATACGTAAAGCCGGGCAAGAACCTGATAGCCTTCCAAACATTCCGTTGGTGCGACGGCTCGCTGAGTGAAGACCAGGATTTCTGGCGGCTCTCGGGCGTTGCGCGCGACACCTACCTTTATACGCGCAACCCGCAAGTACAGGTGAGCAACATCCGAATAACTCCCGACTTGGGCAATGATTATAACGATGGTGAGCTAATGATCAATGTTGATGTGAAAGGCGACCCTGTTATCGAGTTCCAGCTGCTTAACCACAACGACCTTGTAGTGGGTAAAACCACCGGCAACTTCCGCAGGATGACCAATGGAACATCTCGTTTCGTGGTGCGGAACGTGAAGAAGTGGACGGCTGAGACTCCTTATTTATATACGCTGCTGGCCATCGTGAAGGATGCCAAGGGTAATATAGTGGAGGTAATTCCGCAGAAGGTTGGGTTCCGCAAGGTGGAAATTAAGAATGGCCAGTTCCTTGTTAATGGCCAGCCCGTACTTATCAAGGGCGCCAATCGCCATGAAATGGATCCCGACGGTGGCTATGTGGTGACACGTGAGCGTATGATTCATGATATCAAGATAATGAAACGGCTCAACATCAACGCCGTGCGTACATGTCATTATCCAAGCGACCCGGTATGGTATGACCTTTGTGACGAATACGGACTCTATGTTACGGCAGAAGCCAATCAGGAGGGTCATGCCTTCGGTTACAAGGATGATTCGGAGGCCAAGAAACCAAACTTTGCCAAACAAATACTTGAACGCAATCAGCATAATGTCGAGATGCATTACAACCATCCTTCGGTGGTGGTATGGAGCTTGGGCAATGAGACGGTAGATGGACCTAATTTCACGGCTGCCTATCAGTGGATCAAGAGCCAAGATCAGAGTCGTCCTATCCATTGGGAGCGTGCAGGCCATGGTGATAACACGGATATCTTCTGTCCGATGTATTATTCGCATGATGCCTCCGAGCGCTATGCCAAGGATGAGAAATACAGCAAACCGTTGATACAGTGCGAATACAACCACACCATGGGCAACTCCGGTGGTGGATTGAAGGAATATTGGGATTTGATTCGTAAGTATCCCAAGTTCCAAGGTGGGTATAATTGGGATTTCATAGATCAGGCGCTGCATCGCAATCCCGATTTCAAGGCCGGTCGTTCGCTGTCCGACTACGAGGCTATTGCAGCCAAATATGAGGCTGGTACGGGAAACATGTCACCCGTCTACACATACGGTGGCGACTACAACAAAACTGATGCGTCGGACAATAACTTCAACTGTAACGGCCTTATCGGCCCCGATCGCCAGCTCAATCCACATGCTTACGATCTTGGCTACTGCTACCAGAATATCTGGGCAGAACCCGTTGACGTGAAGAATGGTAAAATATCCGTTTACAATGAATACTTCTTCCGCGACCTTTCCAATTATAAGCTCGTGTGGAAACTGTTATGCGATGGCAAGGAAGTACAGGGCGGTGAGGTAACAGATCTTGGTGTTGCTCCTCAGCAAAAGACCGTCTTGACCTTGCCTTACAAGGTGCCCGCAACGGGAGAGGTGATGCTCAACATCGAGTTCAAGCTCAAGGAGGCTGAGCCTCTGATGTCAGCCGGACAGACTGTGGCATATCGTCAGCTTACAGTACGTGAATTTATCCCCGCTTTACCTTTGGTACAGGTGGAGAAAACGAAGATAAAACTGAAGGACGACAAGAAGGCCAATGCCTACTATATCACCTCGAAGAACAATATCGATATCGCATTCGACAAGACCACCGGGCTGCTCACCAAGTACAACGTAGGTGGCAGGAGCCTTCTGGGCGAAGGTGGAACACTGCGCCCCAACTTCTGGCGAGCCGTGACAGACAACGATATGGGAGCACAGTTGCAGAAGAAATTCAAGGCTTGGCGCAATCCTACGATGAAGCTCAAGAATATATCCTATCAAAAGGTAGGCAAGGATGCTGTTATGGTTAAGGCCGAATATGACATGCCTGAGGTTAAGAGCGGTCTGTCACTTACCTATATGGTGTATGGCGATGGCACGATGGAGGTGGAACAAAGCCTCAATGCTAAGACGAAAGCCAAGGTTGAGGGACTCTTCCGCTTTGGTATGCGGTTGGAGCTTCCTTATGATATGGACAAGAGCGAGTTCTACGGTCGTGGCCCTATTGAAAACTATATCGACCGCAAGGAGAGCCAGCCTGTGGGTCTCTACACACAGACGGCTGACCAGCAATTCTTCCCCTACATCCGTCCACAAGAGACTGGTACAAAGAGCGATATTCGTTGGTGGAAGCAGTCGGGCAACTCTACCACGGGCTTTAACATCGTTTCTGACACATACTTCAGTGCCAGTGCCTTGCATTACAGCATTGACGAACTGGACGAAGGTAAGGAGAAAGCCCAGCGCCATGCCACCGACTTGAAGAAGGGCAAGTACACGGAGTTATGTCTTGACCTTGCTCAATTTGGCTTGGGAGGTGAGAATAGCTGGGGTGCATGGCCTTTGCCACAACATCGTCTTGGCTATAAGGATATGACCTTCAGGTTCCGCATCATCCCGCTGAGCAAGTAATAATAGACTTATTTTGATTGATAACACATAAATTAAAACTTAAAACACATGAAACAACATCGTTTCCTTACCGCCTTGGCCGTTGGTTTGATGATGTCGTTGGGCGTTTCGGCTCAGCAGCACCAGTTCATTATCAACACCAAGCCAGGTGCAGAGATTCAGTCTACCATGTATGGTATATTCTTCGAGGATATCAACTTCGGAGCCGATGGTGGTCTGTATGCCGAGATGGTGCAGAACAGAAGCTTCGACTTTCCCAGTCAACTCATGGGCTGGAACACCTTTGGCAATGTAAGCTTGGCTTCCGCTAAGCCGGCTTTCGACCGCAATCCCAACTATATTGTGATACAACGTTCAGGTCACCGTGAGAAGCGATCGGGTATAGAAAACCGTGGCTTCTTTGGCATGGGATTCAAGAAAGACATGACCTATGAGTTCTCCGTGTATGCCCGTATGCATAACTTAGAAGATAAAGAAGCCAAGATACGTGTTGAGTTGGTCGATGACCAGAATGTTCCGATAGACAGGAAGAGCATTTCCATAACCAATACTTTGTGGAAGAAGTTTACTGTAACGCTGAAATCCAACAAGACTGTGGAAAAGGGATTGATGCGTATCTTTCTCGAAAGTGCAGATGCGGTAGACCTTGATCACGTGAGTCTGTTTCCCGGTGATAACTGGAATGGCCTGCGTGCTGACCTTGTGAAAGATCTCGAAGACTTGCATCCGGGCATCTTCCGATTCCCCGGTGGCTGTATTGTTGAGGGCACAGACCTTGCCACCCGCT
>CAYVGR010000260.1:0-3763 GCA_964450065.1 uncultured Prevotella sp.
TGTTGCGGAATTAAGGAAAGAAAAAGTTACATGGACGGCATCGTGAAAAAAACATATAAATATCAGCTTAGCATTTTGGTTCCTGTATACAATGTTGAAAACTATTTACAACGTTGTATAGATTCTTTAGTCGGTCAAGATATCCCAACAGATGAGTATGAAATTATACTTGTTAACGATGGGTCTAAAGATGACAGTTTACATATTATCAGAGATAATGCTGCTAAATATTCGAATATCAAATATATTGATAAGGAAAACGGAGGCATAAGCTCTGCAAGAAATGCAGGGATAGCAGCAGCACAGGGAGAATACATTATGCATGTAGATGCTGATGATTTTATAGAACGAAATGTTGTTGGACAGCTTATTGCATCAGCCTCTAAATATCAGGCAGAATTATGTTTTTTTTTGATGAAGACTTATCCTGAAAGGGGAGGTTTGAGAAATCGGCAACCATTTAAATTAAATACACTATATACAGGAAGGTATATACTACTTCATGGAATGAAAGTTTCTTCTTCGTGGAGTTGTATCTATTCGCATGATTTTATAAAAAAATCTAATTTAAGGTATTATGGTAGGATTTCTCATCAAGATGTAGAGTATAACTATCGATTATATCCAAAAGCTGAGAGAGTTATCTTCACGGATATATATGTATATAATTATAATGTTGAAAATGAGTCCATAACGAGAACAACAAATATTCAGAAGATTCAGAAAAAAATATTTGATGATATGGTAGTGGCAGCTAACATCATAGAATATACAAAAGACAATGTTTCAGACGTCGCCTTAAAAAATATGATATTGACTCATATGAACTCAGTGATTATATCCACGCTTCTTCAAGCCTTAAAAAACCGAAAATTAGAAAAGGAAACAGGATCTGAGTTAGTGGCCTTTTGTCAAGAAAGAAATATATATCCGATTATTGGAATTACAAATTCTTGGAAAACTACTTATCTCAAAGCGATATTTAATTTGAAGTTCATTTATAAAACATTGTATCGTTTAACACACTGATTTAAATTTTAATACATTGCTTAATATAGTTTTTTGTATAGAGAGCTTCTCGAATACCGGAGGTATGGAGAGAGTTCTTTCCGTATGTGCAAATCAATTGTCGAATACGTATGATGTAACTATCGTAACGGCATTTCAACGTGAAAAAGAGGATGTTTTTGCTTTAGATGAAAGAATCAAAAGGATAGACTTGAATGTACGTACACAATCCAGCAGAAAATATTTTCTTAAAAATCCAGTAGTGCATGCATACAAGAAGGCATTAACGGATTTCCTATGTCATCATACTTTCGATATCGTGATTTCTATGGGTGGGCTTGATATGCGTTTTCTACCGAAAATTAACGATGGGAGCAAAAAAATACTATGGCTACATTTTCCATTTAATATAGCTAAAACATGGTATAAAAGTGAGAAAGGTCTACGAAATAAAATCTATGCTAAAGTACAAACTTACCGAAGAATTCATTATACAAGAAAATTCGACAAGGTTATAGTACTCTCTGATGCAGATAAGCAGAATTGGTTGAAATATACTCGTAACATCGTACGGATTTATAATCCTTTAACCATAAAAAATTCCAAAAATCCAAATTACGGTTCCAAATCCATCATTTCAGTTGGTAGGTTAGACTATCAAAAAGGTTTTGACTACCTAATAGACGTATGGAAGATGGTTAGTAGGAAGCATCCTGATTGGAAATTAAACATATATGGTGACGGACCTTTACGAAAGGAATTAGAGGCGCAGATTCGTAAAAAAGAGTTGGAACATACCGTAATATTAAAGGGTGTACATCACAATATTCAGGCAGAATATATAAAGCATTCTGTTTATGTTATGAGTTCACGCACAGAAGGTTTCCCTCTTGTGTTACTGGAAGCCTTAGCTTGTGGTTTACCTATTGTTTCTTTCAATTGTCCACAAGGTCCTTCTGAAATCGTTGATCATGGAAAGAATGGTTTTTTAGTGGATAAGGTTGGTGACATTTCGGGGTTGAGTCATTATCTTTGTAAGCTAATAGAAGACCTGGAACTTAGGGAAACGATGGGGCATAAGGCTTTGCTTGATGCAGAGAAATATAGCATTGACAAAATCATAAACCAGTGGAATTTATTGTTTGAATCATTAACGTAGCATTTAGAAATATGAAGTATAAGGTTTTATCTATTGGAGAGCGTGTTCCTGCTTCGTTCTTAAATATTGGAGATTATATTCAAGGAGTTGCGAGTGCTCAATTTCTTCCGACAGTTGAT
Organism: uncultured Prevotella sp.; assembly: GCA_964450065.1. Classification (GTDB taxonomy): domain Bacteria; phylum Bacteroidota; class Bacteroidia; order Bacteroidales; family Bacteroidaceae; genus Prevotella. The sequence continues at coordinate 2,287 of CAYVGR010000260.1, forward strand.
GGTTTCATAGATAGAGAAGAAGTAGGGAAGTATGCTGGTGAAGAATGTAAGGTGATTATGAACGGATGGTTCAAGCATTTTCAAGACGGATGGCCACCCTCTGAAAAAATCAAGCCTCTGTTTCTATCCTTTCATATCAATTCTACGGCAAAAGAATGGATGCTGTCCGACAAAAGTATTGCCTATCTAAAAAAATACGAACCAATTGGATGCCGCGATCATTCAACACGTGATTTACTTATAGCGCGAGGAGTAAAAGCCTATTTCTCCGGTTGTATGACACTTACGCTTGGCGAAAAGTATAAATCAAAGGAAAAGGATAATCAAATATATTTTGTCGATCCTTATTATTCTTTTTCAAAAAAACCAATCAAAGTATTAAAGAATCTGTGGAACTTAATAATCCATTATAAAAAAATAAAGCATGTCGCATCTAAGTTTGACTGTTGTTGGTGGTGCAAGTCATATAAGAAACTTTTTATAACTTCCTACTTCTATAATCAATATAGGCAAGTTTTTTCGGATGAAATCCTTTTGAATGCGAAATATATCTGTCAGGAAAATGCAAAATACAAAGATGATTTTCATTCTCCTCAAGAGCTGTTTAATGAAGCAGAGAGGTTGATCAAGCTCTATGCACGAGCTAAATTTATTGTTACATCCAGAATTCATTGTGCCCTTCCTTGTCTTGGTCTTGAGACTCCAGTTATTTATGTAGAAAACAAACAACAACAAGAAACAAGTGCATGCCGTTTAGATGGGCTTAGGGAATTGTTTAATGTCATAGATTTTTCGAAAGAGAAATTAAGTGTAAAATTCAGCTCTTCACTTCCTATTACATCCTATTTCATTTTCACCAATAAAGAAACTTGGCGTACACTTACCCCCCATTTAAAAAAACGTTGTCGAACTTTTGTGGAAGCGTGATTTTCTAACTTTGCCAATTTATAAAATGAAAATAATTTTTGTAACAGTGATGACTCCTGCCCCGGAAAATATACGTGGCACATCTGCACTTCCTTACCATTTGATGGTGGAGAGAGATACAAGTATAGAAATAGAAGCATATAGTTTCAATCTAAATAATCTCAACCATGAACAAATTTGTCAGGCGGAGAGTGATTTGAATATAAAGATTCATTTAGTAAAACAACCATTATGGTTTAAATTAATATTTAAGTTACATTTGTTATTCTTAAGGTTGTTTCTAAGCTATCCGTTACACAATTATATAATGTTACCACAAACGATAGTTGACGAGATAGATAGCAAATCACCAGATGGTATTTGGATTTATGGAGACGGAAACCATCGCAAAAAGTTAGAAAACATGATCAAGGAAAGGAAATTAGAGGGAATCGTTTCTCTTTGTGGCATCTCTAACAATATTATAGATGCTTATTTGCAAAGTTCTTTTTTGTTTTAAGTTCACGTGAAGAGGGTTTTGGGTTGGTACTTACCGAAGCGGAAACATGCG
>CAYVGR010000261.1:0-3752 GCA_964450065.1 uncultured Prevotella sp.
CTGATCTAAGGGCAGTTTAAGCGAATGTTAAAGGATTTAAGTGGACACTAGTGATGGATAATATGTCTATGAATGGTTTTCAAATGAAAGGGTCTTTATTTATCAGATTTTTAATTTTTTGTAAAGTCCTGTGTCTTGAAAAAGGATGATACAAAGTTGATAAAATTATTTGAAATTCGCAAAGAATTTTAGAATATACTTCAATCTTGTTAAGAAATCATTTTGGCTCTACATACATTATAAACACCTGCAAAGTTGGTAGCCATTATATATTTCTATACCTTTGCACCCACTATGCTTATTATTCTCACAGTATTGATCTACTTTGCGGCCTTGTTGCTATTCAGCCGACTCACGGCCCGCCGTGCCGACAATGATGCTTTCTTCCGGGGCAACCGCAAGTCATCTTGGTATATGGTGGCCTTTGGAATGGTGGGAGCCAGCATATCAGGCATCACATTTGTGTCGGTGCCGGGCATGGTCTTGAAGATTGATATGACTTATCTCCAAATGTGCCTGGGCTTCATATTGGGTTATTTTGTCGTAGCCTTTGTGTTGCTTCCAGTGTATTACCGACTTCGTCTCACCACCATTTACGCTTGGCTCGATGACCGACTGGGGCACAGATCTTATAAGACTGGGGCATCTTTCTTCCTGCTTTCCAAAATCACGGGAGCCGCCGTCAGGTTTTATGTAGTGTGCATCATTCTTCATACTTTTGTGCTTCGGCAAATGGGCATCCCGTTTCCCGTCACGGTAGTGGGCATGGTATGCCTTATCTGGCTCTACACCCGACGTGGTGGAATCAAAACGCTGGTGTGGACTGACACTTTCCAAACCACCTGCATGTTTACCGCTCTCATTCTCATCATCGTCCATGTGGTGACGGCACTCGATATGACTATGGGCGAGGCCATCAGTGCCATAGCTGCCGACAGTCATAGCCGCATATTTGTATTCGATGACTGGATATCGCGTCAGAACTTTTGGAAACAGCTGTTCAGCGGTATGTTTGTCACCATCGTTATGACTGGGCTCGACCAAGACATGATGCAGAAGAACCTCACTTGCAAGACGCTCCGCGATGCACAGAAAGACATGTGTACCTACGGCATTGCCTTTTTTCCTGCCAATGCCCTGTTTTTGGCGCTTGGCATTTTGCTCATGATGCTCGCCCGGCAACAGGGCATTGCCCTGCCCACCCAGGGAGATGAACTTTTACCCATGTTTGCAGCCACCGGCCTACTGGGAAGTGCGGTTGTCATCTTCTTTACCATTGGGGTGTTGGCGGCGGCTTTTTCATCGGCCGACTCGGCACTCACCGCGCTCACCACCAGCTTCTGTGTAGACATCTGCAACCGTCCCGGCGATGAGTCCTTGCGACGTCGGGCACACATTGGCATTGCCGTGGTGTTCACCTTGATCATCTTGATGTTTCGCATCATCAACTCCACAAGTGCCATCGATGCCATCTACATTCTTTGTTCCTACACCTATGGCCCGCTGCTCGGTTTGTTTGCCTACGGCCTGCTCACCCATTGGCACACCCACGACCGCCTTGTGCCCTATATATGCATAGCTTCTCCGCTGCTCTGCTATGTCATCGATACCATCACTTTTGCCACCACTGGCTTCAAATTGGGCTACGAATTGCTCATGCTTAACGGTGCCATCACTTTTATGGGACTGTGGCTTGCAGGCCGACTTCGCCCGGTAGTATAATGCTAATGCCCAAAAAGCAACAATCCACTTGTGCGGCATAGACCGTAGCAGGTGGATTGTTGCTTGAAAATAAAATGGTGTACTTGTGTTTTTGAGAATGAATGGCGTGACTTTTAGCAACTCGTACCATCAATATTGCACGATGAACCTTCGGCTATATCAGACTGCAAGCCGGCATCCTCGGGGTTCAGGGTAACAGTGCCGTCTTCCAAAACAAAACATGGAATGCCGGCATAACCCTTCTGTTTGGCCTCATCGAACACCGGACTGTTGTCGCGCAGGCTCAAAAATTCCTTGAGCAAACTTACATGTGCGCCAATATCTATCACCTTGTAACGACTATCGCCCTCCACCTGCCGGTCTACAGCCACACAGTCGGGGCAGCTCTTCATGCCATAAATCTTAATCATATTATTCTCCTGTTTAATGGTTACATATTTTTGTACTGTCCACTGTAAATGTCTCATTACCCGAAGGCCTGAACTTTCCTCGCTCCTCCAAGAATGTGACCAGCTGTTCAGCATCCATGCCTTCAGCCGAGTAGGTATAAAAGCGCTCGTCGGCACCAAACTTTTTAACAATGGCCTCTATAAGGTTCTCCCGCGTTGTGTAATTGTTGCCCTCCATCATGTGGAGCACCTCGTGTCCGTGTGTCATGTTCCTATTATCTTTTGTTGTTATACATGGAATACCATGCAAAAACAATGCCATTAATCTGCTTAAAAAGCTTAGGATACTAAAATAATGGTCAACAGCATTGGCCATTATGCTTTTTAATTATATCTTTGCACCCCGAATAATAATTGATGACATGAAATGCCTATACACAATGCACGTTGTGCGGAGTGTGGCCAATAAAAAATGAACTCACGGGTCAAAGGATTTATAGCAGGAGTTCTTGCTGCTGTTTTTTATGGAACCAACCCATTGGGGGCACTTCCACTCTATTCTGATCGTATTACGTCGGGCAATGTGTTGTTTTATCGTTACGGCATCACTATGCTGCTCTTCGCAGTATGGATGCTGTTTAAGAAGGAAGACTTTACAATAAGTCGGGGACACGCCATCAAGTTTGCCATTTTAGGGTCACTCTTCGGACTGTCGTCGGCAACGCTTTTCATGAGTTTTCACTTCATGAACGCAGGTGTCGCATCCACCATCTTGTTTTCCTATCCCATTATGACAGCCATGCTCATGGTGGTGTTCTATCACGAGCGCATCACGTGGGGCACCACTTTCGCGCTGGCATTGGCTATTACGGGTATAGGAATGCTGTATCGTGGCGATGGTGGCGAGCCGCTCAACGTCACCGGTGTGATTCTTGTTTTAGCCTCCTCTTTGTTTTATGCGCTCTACATCGTGTATGTTCACCAGTTCAAGACAGAAATGTCGGTCGTGAAATACACCTTCTGGGTCATTGCGTTTGGCTGGCTGACTATCATTGGATATATGATTTTTGCGGGCGACACACTGCAAATACTCACCACGCCCAAAGAGTGGTTCTGCGTCTTACAGTTGGCCGTGCTGCCCACATTGTTGTCATTATATTTCATCAATGTGTCCATCCAGCTCATCGGCAGCACGCCCACATCTATTCTTGGAGCGCTCGAACCCGTCACGGCCGTTATGATCAGCACGTTCGTTTTTAGCGAAGTTTTCACATGGCGACTGGCTTCAGGCATCGCGTTGATAGTCGCGGCGGTCATCCTTATTATATTGAGAAAGCAGCCAGCGTGAGTCGTGGTATCAGCACGGCATCCAATTAACAGCTCTCGTGAGGACAAACAGAGCACTCGTAAAATCACTTTCTTATCCCGAACTCAGGTTGTAGACATGTTAAGATCGAGGAAAAAACCATAATTATGGTTATTATTCGCATTGTTGTCGTTAGAAGATTCTTGTTTCTATTGTTTTATGATTAACTTTGTAATAATTACAAATAACAAGTTATTCATTCATTGCATAACATTAAATAAAAACACTAGTGTCCACTTAAATACTTTAACATTCGGCTTTGCTTACTGATTGTA
>CAYVGR010000262.1:0-3740 GCA_964450065.1 uncultured Prevotella sp.
TCAAGCGTCAGGCCGAGGCTGCGGGCATCAAGAAAACCATATCGCCCCACACCCTTCGCCATTCTTTCGCCACGGCATTGCTGCGGGGAGGAGCCGATCTTCGCGTCATCCAAGACCTCCTGGGGCATTCCAGCATAGGCACTACGGAGATATACACCCACCTTGACGACAGTTCGCTGAGAAAGGAGATTCTTGAACACCACCCGCGAAACATCAAGTATAGAAAACAAAACAGATAATCCCTGCACCCCTTATTCCATATCGCGTGATAGTTGCTGCTATCTCTCTGTTATTCTTCTATATGTAAAACAGAATGATAAAAAAACGATGATTATTTTTGGAGCATCCAGAGAAAAATGCGCCATGTTTTGACCGAAATTTTCGGCTGGAGAAACGGGAAAATATCGAGGGCGTTGCGTTAGCTGTCTTAACACCCTGCGTTTTGGGCTTGTAGGTCATGCGACGGAAGCTTTATCGCGATGCCATTAAGGTTTCATCGCACAGCCATTAGATACTCATCGTCGCACAATAAAATTGTGAGCGCAAGGAGGATTTTGTTAAATGGCTGATTATTAGATAACTAAGAATTGTTTTGAATTTCGCGAATTTCCAACCGAGGGATTTTTATTTTTAAATTCGCGAAGCATGGAGGGGTGTTTGTCAAGAAAAATATGAATAATTAATTTCTTGAAGTTTGTAGGTGCTCCCTATAAATTACCACCGTATGTTTAATCTGATTGATGTGGAGGTTGTCTCGTCATCTTGTGGCTGGTTTCCGGTAGAAAGCATGAGCACCCCAAGGAGTGTAGCGGGTTGTGAGACCATGTGCCTTGCGCTATAAATGTTTCAATTTATGGAGGACGGCTTTGGAGCTTGGAATAAAACAAATCTTGAAGGGGATTAAAATATGTTTAATGTGGTAGAAATAGGTAAATAAATATTATCTTTGTAGCTAACTACCCGGCAATTTCAGCCTTCCTAAAAATACAGATGATAGAATCATCTAAACTTAAAAAACTATGAAAACAAAATTTCTCAAAGCCATTGTTATGGTCGTGGTGTGCCTGCTCCCTACGTGTAATGTTTTCGCAAAGAAGAAACCTAAGCTCACCGAGCGCGAGTATTGGTGCCACCAAGCCTACACCATGGCACGTCCGGTGTTGGAGAACATGGCCAAGGGCGAATTGCAGAAAAACATGCAGCTTGAGGTGAGTCCCAACTGGGACGGCCGTAACAAGAAGGTGGCCTATATGGAGTGTTTTGGCCGACTGATGGCCGGCATTGCGCCTTGGCTTGCTCTCCCCGACGACGCTACGGCCGAAAGCAAGCAGCGCGAGCAGCTCCGAACCTGGGCGCTGGCAGCCTACAAGAACGCGGTTGACCCACAAAGTCCCGACTATTTGGCTTGGCGCGGACATGGACAGGCCTTGGTGGACGCTGCCTATGTGGCCGAGAGTTTTATCCGCGCCTACGACGTGCTGTGGAAACCATTAGACGACGTAACGAAGAAAAGATATTTTGAGGAGTTTACGCAGCTGCGTCGCGTAGACCCTCCCTATACCAACTGGTTCCTCTTCAGCTCGGTAATCGAAAGTTTCCTGGCCAAGGCCGGTGCCGAATACGATGAATTCCGTGTGAACACGGCCTGCCGCAAGGTGGAGGAATGGTATGTGGGCGACGGCTGGTATGCCGACGGTCCGGTGTTTGCCTTCGATTATTACAGCAGCTATGTGTTCCATGCCATGTATCTCGAGACCCTGCAATGTATGGTTGATGCCAAGGCCAATACACGCTTGGATTATCAGAAATACTGGGACCGCGCTTTGAAACGTGCGCAGAAGTTTGCCATTATCCTCGAGCGTTTTATATCGCCCGAGGGCACATTCCCCGTTATTGGGCGCTCAACGCCATACCGATTGGCTGCCTTGCAACCACTGGCACTGCTGGCATGGTATCAGAAATTGCCGAAAGACCTGAGCAACGGACAGGTGCGCGCAGCCCTCACACAGGTGATGCACCGCATGTTCGACCATCAGAACAACTACAATGAGGGCGGATTTCTGACCATAGGCTTCTGCGGGTCGCAACCCGGAACAGCCGATTGGTACACCAACAACGGCTCGCTCTATATGTGTTCGCTCAGTTTTATGCCCCTCGGTCTGCCGGCCAATTCGCCGTTCTGGACTTCAGAGGCAGAACCTTGGACACAGGTGAAGGCATGGGGTGGACAGTCATTCCCGAAAGATCACCGGTGGAGCGACGATATACAGACGAGAGACAAGTGGTAAGATAAATAAAAAACAGGGCTTACGGGCTCTTGATTTGTGAGATGAAAAGAATACTTTTTTTGGCTGTATTGGCCTTCATGACCCTTGCTATGCAAGCTAAGGGCTGGACAAAAGAACAGGTGGCAGACGTGATCGCCCAGGTGAACAATTACTGGCAACAGAACAACAAGGCTGAGACGCGCAGCTTCTGGGATCCTGCTGCCTACCATACGGGAAACATGGAAGCCTATAAGCTCTTGGGCAACGAGGCGTGGCTCGACTACAGCAAGCGCTGGGCCGAGCACAACAACTGGCAGGGAGCACGCGAGAAGGACCCGTCGAAGTGGAAATACAAGCACTATGGCGAGGGACAAGATTTTGTGCTCTTCGGCGATTGGCAGATATGCTTCCAGACTTATATCGACATTTATTGGATTGAAAATGCCAAGGGTGGCTCCGCCCGCAACGAGCGCATGGTAGAGCGTGCCAAGGAAGTGATGGGCTATCAGGTGCGTACCAAGGCCAACGACTACTGGTGGTGGTCTGATGCACTCTACATGGTGATGCCCGTCATGACCAAGATGTATAAGCTGACGGGCGATGAGGTATATCTCGACAAGCTCTATGAGTATCTGCTGTATGCTGATGAAATCATGCTCGACAAGGAGACTCATCTTTATTTCCGTGATGGGAAATATGTGTATCCCAAGCACAAAAGCGTCAACGGCAAGAAGGATTTTTGGGCACGCGGAGACGGATGGGTGTTGGCCGGGCTGGCCAAGGTGTTGCAGGACATGCCTAAGAGCTACCGGCATTACGATTTTTTCCTCAACAAGTATAAGGCCTTGGCCGATGCTGTGGTGAAGATACAGCAGAAGAAAGGCTATTGGACGCGTTCGATGCTCGACCCTAAACATGCTCCGGGTCCTGAGACATCGGGCACGGCTTTTTTCACCTACGGTTTGTTGTGGGGATTGAACAATGGTGTGCTTCCTCCGAAACATCCTGCTGCAAAGACTGTGAAAAGGGCATGGAATTACCTGACCAAGACGGCTTTGCAGCCGAGCGGAAAAGTTGGCTACGTCCAGCCCATTGGTGAGAAAGCTATCCCAGGACAAGTGGTGGATCAAAACTCGCAGGCCAATTTTGGGGTTGGTGCGTTTCTGCTGGCCGCCTGTGAATATTATAAATATATAGATGAGAATTAAAAACCAATACAATATAAATCATGAAGAAAAACCTTTTGATTGTGGCTATGGTTGCCATGACTCTGAATGTGAATGGGGCTATTGCCGGGAAGACAGCATCGGCAAAGCCTGATGCACAACCCACGTGGACCGAATGGAAAGACCTGCAGGTGAACGAGGTGAACCGATTTAAGTTGCACACGCAGTTCTTTAGTTATGAGAATGAGACCTTGGCCATGAAGGGAGACATGTCCAAATCGGACAATTTCATGTCGCTGCATGGCAC
>CAYVGR010000263.1:0-3736 GCA_964450065.1 uncultured Prevotella sp.
CAGTCGTTGCTTCCCAAACCATAGAGCATGTCACCTTCGATTGTTGGCGCAAAGGGGTCGCGGCTCCACGATTCCACGGGCTTCACCGTGTCGATGTGGGCATTGAGCAGCACGGTTGGGCGAGCTGTGTCGAACAAAGGGTCGATGGTCCAAACGTTGTTGGCTTCGCGGTGTGTCTTGAAGCCATAGCCGCTGATGGTTTGCTCCATAATGGTAGCGGCTTCGCTTTCGCTGCGACTTATCGAAGGAGTGGCAATGAGCCGGCAGAGCAGGTCGATGGCGTCCCGGGTGTATTGTTTTCGTAGTTCCATGTTACAAAAGTAATCTTTTTTTTGAACAAGCGGACAGATTGCTATGTATAAAAACAAGAATCGCAAACATACGTCTTGCAGTAGAAGTGAAGTTGTGTTAGAAAAGCAATGCGTATGTTGGCTCATGTCTAAAGCAAATAGGCGCTCTTGCTGTTTATGCATGTCGACGGGGAACAAGTCAAACTAATTGTGATGCAATTCTCTGTATGTAAAGAATTTCCAGCAGGAGTTTTGCGCTTTATACCATGGATATGAAGGTGTTTTGCCGATCAGATTTAGCCTTATACAGCCCGCTTCACGGCCATTATCCGTCCGTTTCACGGCCGTTGTACGTTCGTTTGTTGGCCGTGATGCGCCTGTTTGACGGCCGATAGACGTTGGCAAAAGATAGAGAAAGTGGAACGGTGCGAGACGTTTCATAGTGGCTGTCGGTGTGCTGTAAGGGCTGTAAGCCCCATACTTAGCAGGTTGTTTGGGGCATAAGTATGATATTACCGACGGAAAAAAGCGACAATATTTTTGTTTTAGTATCTAATTTACGTTATCTTTGCATATATTAATACTCTTACCGTATGCAGAATAGAAGTCATTTGTCGATACTTATTCATGAACAGGCCAAGAAGTATGGTTCCCGTCCGGCTCTTACATTTAGAAACTTTGGAAGTTTGAAGTGGAAGAGGGTATCGTGGAATCAGTTTTCCCTGCGCGTGAAGCAGGTGAGCAATGCTATGCTGAACCTGGGTGTGAAACCACAGGAAAATATTGCTGTTTTTTCCCAAAACTGTATTCATTATCTGTATACGGATTTCGGCGCTTATGGTATCCGTGCTTGTTCCATTCCTTTTTATGCCACAAGTTCGGAACAGCAAATACGATATATGATCAATGATGCTCAGGTACGTGTGCTTTTTGTAGGCGAACAGGAACAATACGACAAGGCACATCGGGTATTCCCGTTATGTACGTCATTGGAGCGTATAGTTATATTTGACGATAGCGTGCGTGTTAGCTCACACGATCCGAATACGCTTTATTTTGAAGATTTTCTGAAACTTGGTGAACAGCTTCCAAGACAGAGTGAAGTGGAACAGCGGTGGGCAGAGGCCAACGATGAAGATCTCTGCAACGTTCTTTATACAAGCGGCACTACGGGTGACAGCAAGGGCGTGATGCTTAGCTATGGCCAATATGCGGCTGCCTTGAAGGCCAATGCCGAATGTGTGCCGGTGGGAGAAAAGGATCGGGTTATGAACTTTCTGCCCTTTACCCATATCTTTGAGCGAGGATGGGCATACTTGGCCCTAAGTGTGGGTGCGCAACTCATTATCAACACTTATCCACACGAAGTGCAGGACTCAATGCGTGAGACTCATCCTACAAGTATGTCGAGCGTGCCGCGGTTCTGGGAGAAAGTGTATCAGGCCGTGGCAGAGCAGATAGACCGTTCCAATCCTGTGTTGCAGAAAATGTTTCGACATGCCTTGGAGGTGGGTAGAAAGCACAATATAGAATATCTTTCCAGGGGTAAGCGACCACCCTTGTCACTGGCATTAGAATATAAGGTTATCAATGCTTCCATATTTAGCTTGGTGCGTAAGCAGTTGGGTTTGGAAAATCCCAATATCTTCCCTACGGCCGGGGCAAGCGTGTCGCCCAAAGTGGAAGAATTTGTCCATTCCATCGGTATTATGATGATGGTAGGATATGGACTTACAGAAAGTCTTGCGACGGTTTCGTGCGACCATCTTGATAAAAAGCGCACGCTGGGTTCTGTCGGTCGACTCATTTCGGGTATGGAAATCAAGATTGGCGAAAACGACGAGATACTACTGAAAGGTCCGACCATTACCAAGGGGTATTATAAGCGCGATGACATTACATCGCAGGCTTTTGATAAAGATGGGTTCTTCCATACGGGAGATGCAGGGTATATGCTGGATGGGGAGCTCTATCTGAAAGAACGTATTAAGGATTTGTTCAAGACCAGTAATGGGAAATACATTGCACCGCAGATGGTAGAGGCATTGCTGCTCGTAGACAAGTTTATTGACCAAGTGGCAGTCGTGGCCGACCAACGTAAATTTGTATCGGCATTGATTGTTCCGGAGTTCCGGTTGGTGGAGGAATGGGCTCGCGATAACGGTGTGGTTTATGAAAACCGTGAGGAGCTTTGTGCCAACGACAGGGTGTGCCACATGATGATGGAGCGCATCAAGACTTTGCAGCAATCGCTTGCCAGCTACGAACAGATTAAGCGTATCACGCTTTTGGCACATCATTTCTCGATGGAATCGGGAGAATTGACCAACACTCTGAAGTTGCGTCGCCCTGTGATACATAAGAATTTCAAAGAGGTCATCGATAAGATGTATGAGGATTGATATGTCCTGACCCTCACATAATAAATAGCTAATGATTACATCAGACCAATTAAAGGATGTGGTGGAACGCACAGACAAGCTGCACCACTATCTCAATATCGACAAGAAGAAAATAGAACTCGAGGAGGAACAGCTCCGTACACAGGATCCGGACTTTTGGGAAGACCCGGCACGGGCGAAGGCTCAGATGAAAAAGGTAAAGGGTATCCGGAAGTGGCTGACGGGGTATAATGAGGCGAAGCGGCTTGTTGACGAGTTGCAGTTGGCTTTTGATTATTACAAGGAGGAACTCGTTACCGAAGAAGAGGTGGATGCTGATTATGCCAAGGCTGTCAAGGTGGTGGAAGATTTGGAACTAAAAAACATGCTCCGGCAGGAAGAGGACTCGATGGATGCTGTGCTGAAAATCAACTCGGGTGCCGGCGGTACTGAGAGTCAGGACTGGGCGCAGATGTTGATGCGCATGTATATGCGCTGGTGCGAATCGCATGACTATAAGGTGACGGTTACCAATCTGCAGGACGGCGATGAGGCAGGTATCAAAAGTGTGACAATGACTGTCGAAGGCGGTGAGTTTGCATACGGATACCTGAAGAGTGAAAACGGTGTACACCGGTTGGTGCGTGTGTCGCCATACAATGCCCAGGGCAAGCGCATGACAAGTTTTGCCAGTGTCTTTGTTTCGCCTCTTGTCGACGACTCCATTGAGGTGTATGTAGACCCGGCGCGTTTGAGCTGGGATACATTCCGGTCGGGTGGTGCTGGAGGGCAGAATGTGAATAAGGTGGAGTCGGGAGTTCGACTTCGCTATCAATACGAAGATCCTGATACCGGAGAGAAGGAGGAAATCTTGATCGAGAATACCGAGACGCGAGATCAGCCAAAGAATAAAGCTAAGGCTATGCTCCTTCTGAAAAGCCAGCTCTATGATCGCGAAATGAAAAAACGCATGGAGGCACAGGCAAAGATAGAGGCCGGTAAGAAGAAGATAGAATGGGGTAGCCAGATAAGGAGCTATGTGTTCGATGACCGTCGCGTGAAGGA
>CAYVGR010000264.1:0-3734 GCA_964450065.1 uncultured Prevotella sp.
ACGCTTCCTTTGAGCTTTTTGGTCGGGTAGGGCTTTATTATATCATGTTTCTTGCTTCCTTGGAGATAGATATGGATGGGCTGAAGAAAGCCCAGGGACGTACTGTTTTCTTTGGATTCCTTACTTTTGCCATCCCCTTCGTGCTTATTTATTTTATGGGTGTGCGCTTGCTGGGCTATACTCCTGTGGCAGCACTGTTGCTGGGGTGCATCATGTCTTCAAACACTTTGGTGGCCTATCCTATAGTCATGCGCTATGGCTTGCAGCGCAAACCGAGTGTTACGTTGAGCGTGGGCGCAACGATGATAGCATTGTTCATTGCTTTGGTCTTGCTTGCGGGTATTGTTGCTGCCCATGATGGTGGTGCCGGTTGGGCTTTTTGGCTGTGGTTTGTTTTGAAGCTGATCATATATTGTGGGGGCCTGTTATGGTTTATGCCACGACTAACAAGGTGGTTTCTGCGGAGATACAGTGATGCGGTGATGCAGTTTATCTTTATCCTTGCGGAAATGTTTCTTTGTGCGGCTTTGGCTGGACTGGTGGGATTGGAAGGTATTTTCGGCGCGTTTTTCTCCGGACTTATTCTCAACCGATATGTACCCCATGTTTCGCCCTTGATGAATCGCATTGAATTTATAGGAAATGCCCTTTTTATTCCTTACTTCCTGATTGGAGTTGGCATGCTTATCAACGTACGTCTGTTGTTTCAGGGAGGCAATGTTGTTTGGGTTGCATTCTGTATAGTGTTGTTTGGAACCTTGGGTAAGGCTATCGCTGCATATTTCTCTGGTTTTATTTTCCGCATGTCTCCCATATCCAACCACATGATGTTTGGGCTAACGTCAGCTCATGCTGCCGGTGCAATAGCAATGGTAATGGTGGGCATGACGCTAAAAAATGGATACGGTGAGCCATTGGTTGATGAGGGAATGCTCAATGGGGTTGTCATCATGATTTTGGCTACTTGTATTATTTCATCTATCCTCACCGAGCGTGCTGCTCAGAAAATTATCCTCCGAGATAAGGAAATTGTTTCGGACGAATCGCCCAAGGATGATGAGAAAATATTAATCCCGGTGAAATATCCGGAATATGCGAATAGGCTGGTGCACCTTGGAATGATGATGCGAAATCCCAAACTGAACCGTGGGCTTGTTGCTTTAAACGTTGTCTACGATGATGAGAAGATGAGGATGAACCAGGAGATTGGGCGGAAGCTGCTGGAACAAGTAACGCAATATGCATCGGGGTCTGATGTTCTGATGCAGACACAGGTTAGGGTGGCGGCCAATATTGCAAATGGCATCAAGCATGCCTTCAAGGAATTCGATGCATCTGAGATAATCATTGGAATGCACAATCATCCAAATGTTTCCCCGAGGTTCTGGGGACAATTCCATCAAAGCCTGTTTAATGGTTTGAATCGGCAAATCATCATGACCCGCATCAACTATCCTCTTGCCACGTTACGCCGCATACAGGTGGCTGTTCCGTCACGGGCCCAATATGAGCCGGGATTTTATCGTTGGCTGGAACGGCTGGCTCGCGTTGTGAAGAACTTGGAATGTCGCATTCAGTTTCATGGACGTGCTGACACGTTGCAGATGATAGGGGAATACATGAAGAACAAGCACTCAGAGATACGGGCGGAATACCTTAAAATGGAACATTGGAACGAGATGCCCAAACTGGCTTCTTCTATAGCCGATGACCATTTGTTTGTGGTGGTAACTGCCCGAAAGGGAACGGTGTCTTATAAAAATGCACTGGATCGCCTGCCGGACGAACTGACGAGATATTTCTCGGGCAAGAACCTCATGATTATTTTCCCGGATCAATACGGTGACGATAAATTGCTGACGATGACATTTGCGGCATCGCAACACACAGAGGAGAGGTCGGCATACGAGGCCTTGCACGAATGGATAAAACGCAAGCTGATTTTTTGAAACGGCAGGCAGTGTCATGGTATAAATACAATAACAACAAAGCAGAATATGATAGATGTTCAAAATATAAGAAAATCCTTTGGTGCCTTGCAGGTACTTAAAGGTATCGATTTGCATATAGGCAGGGGAGAGGTGGTTTCTATTGTGGGGCCGTCGGGAGCCGGCAAAACGACATTGCTGCAAATTATTGGCACGCTGGACAGACCCGACACAGGCTCTGTGATTGTCGATGGAGTGGATGTAAACCGTTTGTCGAGTAAGAAAATCTCAATGTTTCGCAATCAGAAGTTGGGTTTTGTTTTTCAATTTCACCAACTTCTGCCAGAGTTTACGGCATTGGAAAACGTCATGATTCCCTCGTTTATTGCCGGTGTGGGTCGGAAAGACGCTAAGGAAAGAGCTAGGGAACTGCTTGATTTTATGGGTTTAAGTGAGAGGGCAGGACACAAGCCCAATGAACTTTCCGGCGGAGAGAAGCAGCGAGTGGCCGTCGCACGGGCATTGGTGAACAACCCTTCTGTTATTCTTGCAGACGAGCCTTCAGGTAGTCTCGACTCTAAGAACAAGGCAGAACTACACCAGCTTTTTTTTGATTTGCGCGATAAATTTGGGCAGACTTTCGTAATAGTCACTCACGACGAATCGCTTGCTGCACTTACTGACCGTACCATTCATATGAAAGATGGCTTGTTGGTGGACACCCATGACCGAGAGCAAGTCGAAGCTTCGGAAGAGGGTATAGAAAATGCCTGTGACCAGCAGGCTGCCAAATCTCCTTTGAACGATAACAAATCAGAATTATAAAACTCTTCAGATATGGATAAAATTAAACTAGGTGACTATAACACACTGAAGGTGGTGAAAGTGGCAGAGCGCCCTAATCCCCATTCTTTTGGAGTGAAGGAAACCTTTGGTATCTATCTCGATGGTGGGCAGGCTGGAGAAATTCTGATGCCCCAGAAGTATGTGCCGGAGGGAGTGAGAGTGGGAGATGATATTCGATGCTTTGTGTATTTGGATCAGGAGGAACGCCCTATCGCCACGTTGGAGGTGCCGTTGGCTAAGGTTGGTGACTTTACTTACCTCAGCGTGAATTGGGTAAACGAGTATGGCGCTTTCCTGAATTGGGGACTGATGAAGGACGTGTTTTGCCCGTTCCGTGAGCAGAAGAAGCGTATGGAGATAGGCGAAAGCTATATCGTCTATCTGTATGTTGATGAGGATAGTTATCGTATAGCTGCTTCTGCAAAGGTCGATAAATTTCTAATAGACCTGAATGAAGATACTGAGGAACATCGTCAAGAGCTATATAGAAGACAGAAGGAGAATGTTCCCGTAGAACTGTTGGTTTGGCAAAAAAGTGACTTGGGGTTCAAAGTTATTATCGAAAACAGATATGCCGGACTGATTTATCAAAATCAGATATTCCAATACATTCATACGGGAGACCAGCTGCAAGGTTATATACAGAATATTCGGCCTGATGGGAAGATTGATATCAGCCTACAACCTTTGGGACATCAACACACTGTGGACTTTGCTGAAACATTGTTGCGGTGGTTGCAAGACAATGGGGGAAGGTGCCATTTAGGTGATAAGAGTGATGCGGAGGAAATTAAGCGGCAGTTTCAGGTTAGCAAAAAGACTTATAAGCGTGCCATAGGAGAGCTTTATAAGCGGAGACTAATCGTGATTGATAGCTCTGGTATACGATTAGTGTAGTTGATTTTATTCTTCTAAGCAGGCTTTACTTTTCCTTTTATGGTAACCTTATTTAATCCTTGC
>CAYVGR010000265.1:0-3702 GCA_964450065.1 uncultured Prevotella sp.
CACTAACCGCAATGTCCGGCCAAAGGCATCACTATTAACACAAGGTGCGTGGGGGCTCTAAGCGTACCCCCTAAAACAATCGGTCTGCAAAATTACCTATTTTATTTCGTGCATACTAACAAAACACCCCATTAGAGCTTTGTTTTAACAACAATTAATAGTATTAATTATTTTTAACCAACATCGCGGCATAATCTATCCGTAATTTGCAGCTTTCCGCAGCCATGTTAGCGGCCTGAGCAAACGCCATGAAAGCCACAAGGCATTGTCTGACAATCGGCAGACGCTCGTGCTTCGGCCGTGATGCGGTTGTCTTACGGCCATGAGACGATCGCCCCACGGCCGATAAACGCCAACATCCATGCTTAAGCCTATTGGAATCAGGTTGTAAAGCTATTGAAGGCATGGGATAATACTAACGGAATCAGGTAACAAAACCATTGGAACCGATGTAGAGAGAGCGACACAAGATGCCCAAAAATCCCATTTCGAAGGTAAAAACCAATCGGTGTTGGATTTTTTGCGTAACTTTGTCCCGGTTTTTAGAATAGACAATATTATGAGCAACAATTTATTAAAAGGAAAAAGGGGTATCGTTTTCGGTGCCCTCAATGACAAATCAATCGCATGGAAAGTAGCCGAACGTGCTGTTGAAGAAGGTGCAACCATTACCCTGTCGAACACGCCTGTGGCTGTCCGCATGGGCACGGTGAACGCATTGGCCGAGAAGCTGAATTGCGAAGTGATCCCTGCCGACGCCACCAATGTGGAGGATTTGGAGAACGTGTTCCGTCGCTCCATGGAGGTGTTGGGCGGTAAAATCGACTTCGTGCTCCATTCCATCGGCATGTCACCCAACGTGCGCAAGCACCGCACATACGACGATCTGGACTACAAAATGCTCGATACCACGCTTGACATTTCGGCCGTCTCATTCCACAAGATGATTCAAAATGCCAAAAAGCTCAACGCTATCAACGATTATGGCTCGATCGTGGCTCTGACCTACGTGGCCGCCCAGCGCACTTTCTACGGCTACAACGACATGGCCGATGCCAAGGCACTGCTGGAGAGCATAGCCCGCAGCTTCGGCTATATCTACGGCCGGGAGCACCACGTACGCATCAACACAATCTCGCAGTCGCCGACACTGACCACTGCCGGACAAGGTGTGAAGGGCATGGACAAGCTCTACGACTTTGCCAACCGCATGTCGCCGCTTGGCAATGCCAGCGCAGACGAATGTGCCGACTACTGTATCGTGATGTTCTCTGACCTGACCCGCAAAGTAACCATGCAAAACCTCTACCACGATGGTGGGTTCTCCAACGTGGGCATGAGTCTGCGCGCCATGGCAACCTACGAGAAAGGCCTTGACGAATATAAGGACGCCGACGGAAATATTATCTATGGATAAACAACTTCACGTCTGCAACGGCCTCTCTTATCCCCGTTAAAGAAGGGGAGGTTGAGATGTCGAAATGATCTAAAAGAGCCATTCCCATACGATGACGGGAATGGCTCTATTAATTTACCTGCCAGCAAGGATAAGGGGGTATAGATGAGATTGGCATAAGCATAAAGCCAACAAACGTTATCGACCCTGCATGGCTATTCTATCGGCCGAGAGCAGTTAGGGGAGCGACAAAACGGATTGAAAGGCCTTTGGCAAATCTACGGACGACTGTTGAGTTTAAGCAACCGCTTGTATTCCTTCTTTGTTAATCGCATAAACGAGCCGTGTTGTGGCCCGGTCACACCCTGAATATCTACCGGGTCGTGAAAGTTTCGGAGATTTTTGTCTGCCTTGCAGATGCGGTAATGCTTGGGGCGATCGCTGTATTGTATATAGCCCACGCGCCAAGTACTGTCGCCTATCAACTGGAACGCAGACGCACCCTCACACTTTTTCTTCCCCTCAAAACTCACATAATCATCCTCTACAGGCTCACCCCAACCATGAGTGAGATAATCCGAAACGGCGGTGTAGATGCCGGGAGTGCCGCCTTCTTTCTTAATCAGCATGTGATATTTTCCATCAGCCAACAGGTTGATATCTGCATCGATAGTGGCATAGCCCCAATCAAAGAGCAGACGAGGTGTGGTTATCTTGGTAAAATCTTTCGTGGCATGACTGTAGTACATACGGTCGTATTGGTCTTCGGCACGGTTGAGCATGGAATAATAAATCATGTAACCACCCTTTTGGCCATCATCCCAACAGTAGTCTGGATCCCAGAATATCTGCGGGGCCCACACACGATTGACAGTAGACCAATCCCGATAAGGCGACTTGGCCGTTTTGCCGTCACAAAAAATACTCATGCCCTTGCGGAAATCGAAAGTCACGGAAGTCCAGTTCACAAGATCCTTGCTCTTGAGAAGGTCGATGCCATAGTTGTCCCACACCTTGCTCTTGGCCACACACATATCGGTGGTGACCATGACATAGCCTTTGCCGTTGTAGGCTCGGGTGATGTAGGCATCGCGGGTGCCTCCCTCGATGCGTGCGTGTTCCTTGGGATCGAAAATGGGGTCGCCTCCCTTGATGTCCTGATAGTTATAGCCGTCTCGGCTCACGGCATAGGCGGTGTATTCGCCCCGGTCGCTCATGTGGCAGAAAAGATAACCATAATCGCCCTTCACAAGGTTTTGGGCGGATGTGGGGAGGAAAGACAAAGCAAAGAGATAAAACGGAAGAAGCTGTTTTTTCATTGTTGTTTGGAGGGGTGTAATTTGAAAAGTTAATCATGTTATCGAGCTGCAACCAACAAGGCTTGGAGAGGCAAGGAGACATCAGTAGGGTTGCTCAAGGCCTTTTTTGCGGTATATCCAGATTTCGACGGAATTGATAATGTTTTGCCAAAGAATGTAACAACCGGGACCTACAGACGAAAGGGGATTGAGAAAAGCGGTGGCCACCCAAATGGCAAAGGCCGTGTTCTTCTGCCCCAGGCCTTGTCCGGCCTCGATAGTTTTATCGAAATAGTGACCGATGAAACGTCCTGTGGCAAACTGAATGATGCAAAGAATGAGCGCTATGAACGCGATAGACACAAGGAAAAATACCGAAGTCTGTTCCCATGCCTCACGAATGTTCATGGCCGTGGTGCCCGTTACCACAACGAGCGAGCAGCCCCACATGTAATAACCTAAGTCCTTGATGCCAACCACCCAACGGTGAAAGCCATGCATATGGTGTTTCACGATATAGGCCAACAACATGGGAAGAAGGAGCACCATGCTCACTTTCCACAGTATTTGGAAGAACAAGGGCCAAAACTCCATATCAACCAAAGCGGCATGGGTCTGTGGAAGAAGGGGGAAACATAATGGGATGAGCAGCGCAGAGATAAAATTGGAAACAAAAGTATAGGTGGTCATTTCCTCCAAACTGCCTCCGAGTTTGACCGTTACCACCGCAGCGGCGGCAGCAGCGGGTCCGATGATGCATACCAGAATGGCCTCAAACATGACAAGTCCGTTGCCGGTGATTCCGAAGCCAAGTATCAGCCCCATCAGCACCAACACGAAAACCACCTGTTGCAGGCCTACCCACAAATGCCATTTCACGGGCATGAGTCGCTTGTAGTCGACCTTACAAAAGGTAACAAACAGTATGAGGAACATAAAGTCGGGCAGCACACTGTCATTATAAGGTGCATACCACCGACCTATGGGTTGCAGAATGGGTACAAAATG
>CAYVGR010000266.1:0-3638 GCA_964450065.1 uncultured Prevotella sp.
TTACATTCGGACACGAAATATTAAGCTCAATGGCAGGTATCTTATCTAAGGCATCAATCTTGGCCGCACAAGCCGCATACGACTCAATCGAATGACCACTGACATTGACAATAATATTCGTATCAATGTCCTTGACCTGAGGATAGATATGCTCACAAAAATAATCCACCCCCTTATTCTGCAGCCCCACACAGTTGAGCATGCCCGAGGCCGTTTCAGCCATACGCGGGTAATCATTTCCCTCGCGATGCTCAAGTGTGGTTCCTTTAACAACAATCCCACCTATTTCATTCAATGGAACCAAGTCGGCAAACTCCAAACCATAGCCAAAAGTGCCACTGGCAGTCATCACAGGATTACTTAATTCCAATTGATTTATTTTTACACTTAGGTCTACCATAACAAGTTCTTAATATTAAACACAGGCCCATCCGTACATACACAGAGATTTCCTTCTACTGTCTTTTCTACACAACACAAGCACGCTCCCAGTCCACAAGCCATCAGATTCTCCAGCGACGCTTCACACTCAATGCCCTTTTCTCGAGCATAGCGAGCCACCGACACCATCATTGGCTTAGGCCCACAGGTTTGTATCATGTCGAAATGTTCGCCTTGTAACACGGAATGATTGGTAACATATCCCTTCTCTCCTGCCGTGTTATCCTCAGTTGTTACATATACCTGACCCAACTTTTCAAACATTTCAAGCTCTAAAAGATCAGAGGACGATCGAGCACCCAATAAAAAAATGGGGCGGTTGCCGGATTCAAAAAGCTGTTGTCCTTGGAATAAAAGGGGAGCAACGCCTACCCCTCCACCAATAAGCAATACCTTTTTCTCATGTAATTTGTTAGGGGTGGTAAAACAATTCCCAAGAGGAAAAAGACAATTCAAAGTATCACCAGCCCGTAAACGTAACAGCTGACTGGTTCCCTTACCAACAGCTGCAACAAGCAGTCCAAATTCATTTCTTTCCTTATCGACAAAGTTAATGGAGATGGGACGGCGAAGAAAAGTATCTGAAGAATGGTCTACTCTGACCTCGACAAATTGACCTGGTAACATTTCAGGGAGTGCATCTCTTTGGGTAACTCTTAGCAAAACATGCTTTTCGCTTAACCGCTCCACAGAACTCACATGCAGGTCACGACAGTATTTTTTCATAAATGCCTATCTTTGATGTATTATCACCTACAAAGATAGGCATTTTTAAGTTGATGCTTGGCAGATGTTTGCGAAAAGTTAGTATTTAGAAACAAACGTCTCCCAAGTTTGATCATCGTAAAATATTCTGATTTCTGTTATTTTACGACTTGGTTTGTCAATATATTTCACAACAGTCTTTTCAATATTTCGTGGACTATTTTCTGTATTTACCGACTGCATGTGTTCTTGTTTATCAAAAAGGGAAGGTGACGAAGAAGCTTCTCGAACATCAAGCAGAGAAGTTCCTTTTTCAAGCTCTTCATCACCATTGGGCGATGAGCTGTCTTTTTCATCTACATACATTGAACCCGTTCCAAACATAATCCATTCAACAGAAATGTTTGGGAACTTATCATGAATGTATTCGACGACCTGTAGTGTCGGTCTCGTTCTCTCATTAAAAATTCCGCTAAGCGACCCTTCCGAAATTCCAGTGAATTCAGCAAACTCTTTTTGGGTCATGTTCTGCTTCTCCATTATCTTTCTGATTCGGTCCTTCATATTGCTAATTTTGAATTGTAAATACCATATAGACGATTTCTTCACCATTTTCTTCAATTTGCAAAGTTAAAACATTGAATTTGAAAAAACAAATCTAAAGAGAGCAATTTGATATTTAATAGTTTGGATTTTAATTTTCAAATACTACATTTCAAATCTACATGATTCACTTTTACGAGTTTGAGTTTGTAAATCCAAATGCCACGTCTATATTTACATCTATATATTAATACAACGAAAATATATAAAACGTTGATTTATATTAAGATAATATTACGGTTACTTCTCTAATTAAGGCTATAACGCTCTTTATTCATTCGAATCATGCTGACTTTTATAAAATACACTTTATTACTTACATATAATTATATGGTTATCAACATATTACGCGCATATACACACCATGTATATTCATTAATATACAAATATAAATTCGTATATTTGAATTTGTGTATTCAAATCTTATTCTTAGAACTGATGTTTGGATTGTCGAATTTGCGTTCGCAAACTCGAATATATCACCCTGTCTATTCGCATTTGTGTTTTCAAATTTGATTAATCAAATGCAAAGGTAAGTTAATTGTTGATTGGTAGAGGCTAAATGTGATTAATAATGCGAATTTTAAAGAATTCACGACAAACTACCTGAGTTGCTTAAAATACGCGAAAATTGAGCATATAAAAAAGACCTAACTCCCCTATTATGATAAAGTTAAGCTCAAAAATACGGCTTTACGGGACGGTTGTTCCAGAAAAATTAAGGGTGATTTTGCTACTTTTTTTAGTGCAAAATGAAAAAAATCAGCTCTTTCATCAAGTCTCCGGCAGATGTATTTGGGTTATTTACCCCCTTACTCCTCGTATCTGTTTCTCTAATTTTCGATAAGATCTGCAAAGTCTTCGTTGCGGAATAATTTCTCATGCCCGTTATGTAGTCTATCGCGCCCCACTCGCTTCGTAATTCCAAATAGCCCGCAACACTTTTTTTATCTCTCCTGTTTGGAGCATAGTAGGCAATCATTAAGTTTTGAAAGAAATTAAAAAGTAAAGGTAGGAAAGAATAGATAGAGCCTGCTTTAGGATTATTGTCAAAATATTTGATTATCTGATTTGCCTTAAATACATCTTTGTTAACTATGGCATTTCTCAACTCGAATGCATTGAAGTCTTTACTTACTCCAATATTTTTTTCTACCATTTCCGGTGTAACGCACCGTCTATTTTCCGGAAGCGTAATGAGAAGTTTATCCAATTCCGATTGCAAACGGTTCAAATCTGCACCAATACTGTCGGCTATCATATTGGCACTCTTCTCATCTATATCCACCTTTTTCCCGGCCAAATACTTTTGAACATATCCCGGGAGTTGCCAATCCTTTAGTTTTTTACTTTCAAACACAACGCCCACTCTTTCAACAGCAGCCATAAACTTGGTACGCCGATTAATCGTTCCATTCTTATAACAAATAACAAGTATGGTTTTGGGCTGTGGGTTTTGAGCATATTTCTCAAGCTTATCAAACGACCTCATGCCCTGTGCCTCCTTCACAACGATCACCTTTCGAGATGCCATCATCGGATATTGCATGGCCATATCAGCTACTTGTGCAGCATTAACATCAGCACCAAACACCACAGTCTGGTCAAAAGCCTGCTGTTCCGGACGTAAAACATGGTTCAAGATATAATCGCTGATTTGGTCTATATAATAAGATTCATCACCCATCAAAACATAAATAGGCGAAAATTTACCCGCCTTAAGATCGCGCATAACGGTATCATAGGTGAGCATAGGTTTCTTTGTTGGCATATTTTATAAGTGTACATTCCAAATTCTCGGTACAATTAACTATATTTGCACCATTGAAAATCTATGCAAAGATAACAAAATGATTCCATTAAACCTTCCCTCTTTTGATATAAAATTA
>CAYVGR010000267.1:0-3630 GCA_964450065.1 uncultured Prevotella sp.
CAGACCGTAAATTATTCTAAAAAATCAGTTGGTTTCTTTATCTCCCGAAATATTTTCTATATCTTTGTTATCAAAATCCTGACGATGAAGACTCTTAAAATATTTTTTTTCATAACCCTACTCTCATTGCCCACTTTCGTTGCAAACGCACAACGAGGAAGGGGAGCTAAAAAGGCCGTGCCCACTGCGACAGAAGAAACGCCTGGTCAAAAGCTGTTCAAGACGATGTTGCCAGCAACAGCTAAGGTGATGTTTATCGATAGCATCGTGGTGCGCAAGGACGAATTTATATCCAAAATTCCCCTCATCGATGCTGCCGGAAAACTATCAGTAAAGTCAGCCCACAGCAAAAAAATGATGCTGGGACAATATGAGAATGACTTTGCCGACCGACGGCTCCTCGCCGTAGGAGATACTGCCGGCACCTCACTATATGGACAAGAACTGTTGGGCGACGGATGGAGCAGGCAAGCCAGGCTCTCCGGAATCAGCGAAGAAGACCATCCGTTTCAGAATTTTCCATTCCTATGCACCGACGGGGTAACGTTGTTCTTCTCGGCCAAGGGGGCTGACAGCATGGGGGGATACGACATATTCATGACAACTTTTGACAGCGACGAGGGAGAATGGTATGAACCCCAAAACTATGGGCTGCCATACAACTCCACGGCCAACGAGTACCTGCTGGCCATAGACGACCTCGACTCCTTGGGGTGGCTCGTCACAGACCGATACCAGCCCGAAGACAGCGTGTGTATCTACACCTTTGTCCCCACTTATCCACGTTTGGACTTCGCCAGCGATGACCTTACCGACAAAGAACTGGAGCATTATGCCAAAATAACGGCTATCAGAGACACCTGGAAGTTTGGCAACAGGCAACAGGCGCTTAACCGCAGAGAGAGTATGCTTGCCAAAAACACCGGGAAGCAGGCCGACAAAGGCATGGTCTTCGTTATCAATGACCAGCGTGTGGCAAGAAGCCTTTCCGATTTCAGGTCGGAGGAGAGCAAACGCTTATATAAGCAACTGCAGGAACTGCAAACCATGCTGCAGGCCACACAAGCGAGCCTCAGCACCCAAAGGCACACATATTCCACAGCCGAGCTGAGCGGCAAACACAACATGGCAAAAAACATCCTGCAACTGGAAAAAGACTTGATGCAGCAAAATGCAGATATAAAACTATTGGAAAAGAAAATAAGAAAGCTTGAATCGATGCCATAAACCTATGACTATATTCAGCCTATACCGTAAAACAGAACTATTATGAACACTTATTTTGCAGAATCAGAATTAATTATCAATGGTGATGGTTCCATATTCCATCTTCACCTTCGCCCGGAACAACTGGCCGACAAGGTTATCCTGGTAGGCGACCCCGGACGCGTAGCTTTGGTTGCGTCGCATTTTGAAGAAAAAGAATGCGAGGTGAGCAACCGAGAATTCAAAGCCATCACTGGTACATATAAAGGTAAACGCATCACGGCTCAGAGCACGGGTATTGGGTGCGACAACATAGATATTGTGGTTAACGAGCTTGATGCCTTGGCCAATATCGACTTCAAGACTCGCACGGCCAAACCGGAAAAGAAATCGCTCACGCTGGTTAGGATCGGCACCTGCGGCGGCCTGCAGCCCAACACTCCCACAGGCACGTATATAGCATCGGTAAAGAGCATTGGCTTTGACGGCCTGCTGAACTTCTATGCCAACAGGGACAAATATTGCGACCTCGATTTGGAAAAGGCATTCAAGAAGCATGTGAGATGGGAAGACAGCATGGGAAATCCGTATGTGTCGCCTGCCCACACCGAACTGCTCGAGCGCATTGCCTGCGATGATATGGTGCGCGGATATACCATTGCCTGCGGGGGATTCTATGGCCCACAAGGACGCCAACTGCGCATGCCATTGGCCGACCCGGAACTTAACACGAAGATTGAGTCTTTTGAATATGACGGACTGCACATTACAAACTTTGAAATGGAATCGAGCGCTCTGGCCGGACTTGCAAACTTGATGGGACACAAGGCTCTGACCTGCTGCATGGTTATTGCCAACCGTTTGGCCAAGCAGGCAAACAGCAACTATAAAAACAGTATCGACGACTTGATAGTCAAGGTGCTTGATAGGATTTAAGCATCTTCTTTTCAGAAACTCCAACACACTGCCCCCTGAAGAAGAAAGGCAACATATCAGTTATGCACTTGAACCGCAATGACACCATAGCAGCCATGGCAACACCTTCGGGTGGTGCTATTGGCATTTTAAGGCTCAGTGGCCCGAAGGCTATTGACATCACCGCATCATTGTTCCGCCCCGCCAAACGAGGGTGGTTGCTTACCGATGCTCATGCCAACACGTTGCACTACGGCTTGCTACAATCTGTACAGGGGGAGGACATAGACGACGTAATAGTAAGTGTGTATCGGGCACCGCACAGTTATACCGGTGAAGACTGCATTGAGATAAGTTGTCATGGTTCGGCCTATGTTCTTCAACAAGCACTGCACGCTCTGATCGATGCCGGAGCACGCCAAGCCCGTCCCGGGGAATTCACACAACGGGCTTACCTCAACGGCAAGATGGACCTTTCGCAAGCCGAAGCCGTGGCCGACCTGATAGCTTCTACCAACAAAGCCACCCACAGACTTGCATTAAGTCAGCTCAAAGGGCATTTCAGCAGCGAGCTGGCTGCCCTTAGGGAACAACTTCTGAAGATGACAAGTCTGGTTGAGCTGGAACTGGATTTCAGCGACCACGAAGACATCGAGTTTGCCAATCGAGACGAGCTGCACCAGCTTGCCAGCACCATCAGAAACCGCATCACATCGCTTGCCCGTTCTTTTGAAACCGGCAATGCCATTAAAAAGGGAATAGCGGTGGCCATCGTAGGTAAGACCAATGTGGGTAAGAGCACCCTGCTCAACAAACTGCTCCGGGAAGACAAAGCTATTGTCAGCGACATCCACGGAACCACCCGAGATGTAATAGAAGATATCATCGATATCCACGGTATTAGCTTTCGATTTATTGATACCGCCGGGCTTCGCAATACGGAAGACCATGTTGAGCGAATAGGTATTGAGCGTGCCTATCAGAAACTGGACGAGGCTGTCATTGTGCTGTGGGTCGTTGACCAACAGCCCACCGAAGCAGAAGTCAAGGAGATGCTCTCACGCACGCAGGACAAAAAGATGATTGTGGTTCTGAACAAGGCTGACTTAGCACACGTTCCTCTCACTACCCTGCCCTCTCCCGTCTCCTCAATATCCATCAGCGCAAAATACGGACAAGGGATGAACGAATTGGAAGAGGCTATATATACGGCAGCCGACATACCTCAGCTGGAGGAAAACTCCGTCATCGTGACCAATGCCCGTCACTACGAAGCTCTAACCCGCGCCCATGCCAGTATCGTGCGTGTCATCGAGGGACTGGATCTCAACCTCAGTGGTGACCTCCTCGCGGAAGACCTCCGCATCTGTATTGAGGAACTGGGTGAAATCACGGGGGGAACCATAACTCCCAACGAGGTGCTCGGAAATATTTTCAAGCATTTCTGCATCGGAAAGTGATTCTCTACAAAGATAGACACCTAACTTGCCTGACACAGGGCATCCACTA
>CAYVGR010000268.1:0-3629 GCA_964450065.1 uncultured Prevotella sp.
TCCTTCCCCCTGGTTTCCGCTTCGCTCCAACCAGGGGCTATTGAAAGGTTGTCCTCCGGACAATGAGCCATGGCATGTCAATAGTTTGCAAGATATTTCGTCACGATGTATAATCGTGCAATGGATAATCATGCAATGTATAATCATGCAATGGATAATCATGCAATGTATAATCATGCAATGTATAATCATGCAATGGATAATCGTGCAATGGATAATGGACAATGGATAATGTAAATCTGTATCGAGCCAAAAAACGTATTGTGCATCGATATCCTTGCGGTTTCTTGCATCGACACCCATGACTTCACACGACTTCCTGCTCATGTCGTGAAAAGTCGTGAAAGTCGTTGCGAAAATCTACTGCGCAGCTTAATTGTGAATTTTGAATTGTGAATTTTGAATTGAAAAAACTCCTCCGCTCGGCTATGCCGAATCTTAGAATATCCACAGAATATCTGTTCGTGAACGAATGGCTCATCGCAAAATATCTCATATTCTTGCTTCGCAAGATTAATCTTAGAATATCTCCACACCGCGCAGCATAATTGTGAATTGATAATTGTGAATTACATATGCGCGCAGCTCGATTTTGAATTGCCAAATCAAGGTGGAGTCTCTTGGCAAAGGCAGTCTGCGCAGTGGGTAATATTGAGATGCGGTGACAAATTGCCTGGAAAATCGCTTGGGCATCTCGTTTTTTTTAGTAATTTTGCAATTCACTCATATAAAGGAATTGTAAGGATGAAGATTCAGAAGACATACGAGCCTGATGACAAACTGATTTCTATCATTAATGATAACTATAACACTTTGCAGAGTCTTGGGTCGTTTGGCATCAATTTGGGATTCGGAGACAAGACGGTGAAAGAGGTTTGTGAGAGTCAGAATGTGGACACATATACCTTCCTTGCTGTTATCAATTTCACGATTAACGGCTATCGAGACTACGATGATGCTGATAATTTGTCTATTCCTACGCTTATGCAATATCTGAAGGCGAGTCATGATTATTACCTTGATTTCGAGCTTCCCTATATCCGTAGGGCACTGGTGGATGCGCTTGACAAAAATGATAATCTTGCCCGGCTAATTTTGAAGCTTTTCGACGAATATGCCCAAAGCATCCGTAAGCACATGCTATATGAGGAAAAAACGGTGTTCCCTTATGTGGAGGAACTTACAGAGGGTAATGCCTCTCCCAACTATGACATCGAGACTTTTTCTAAACATCACACTCAGATAGACAGACAGTTGTACGAGCTGAAGAACATTATTATTAAATATTTGCCCTCCAATGGGTTGCGCAACAACCAACTTACAGCGGCTCTCTACGAGATTTACAACTGCGAGCAGTGGCTTAAGGAACATGCTGATGTGGAAGATGAGATCTTCATACCTGTAATCCGACATCTTGAAAAGAAGTTGAAACAGAGCGATGTGAGCATGAAGATAAGCAAGATGATCAGCAAAAACTCCGACTCGCAGGAAGCTCTGTCCGAACGTGAGCAGGATGTTATTATTGCGCTGGTGCAGGGCATGGCCAACAAGGAGATTGCCGACCACCTTTGCATCTCCGTCAATACGGTCATCACGCATCGTAGGAATATTGCCCGCAAGTTGCAAATTCATTCTCCTGCCGGGCTAACCATCTATGCTATTGTTAACAACTTGGTTGATATCAGCAGCGTTAAATTATGATGGAAAGACCCAAGATAGCAGTCGTAGATCACAATACGCTTTCAATATTGGGATTAAAGCAGATTCTCCAGCAAGTCATTCCGATAATGGAGGTGCATGCTTTCTCATCGTTCGAGACTTTGGAAGAAAGCAGTCCGGATAGGTTTTACCATTATTTTGTGGCTCAGGAAATACTTATTGCTCACCGGCAGTTCTTTCTTGACCGGCGGCACAAAACCATTGTTCTCACTACGAGCAACGATCCTTCGATCCAACCCAGTGGCTTTCATAGTTTATGCATCAATGTGCCGGAGAAGCAACTCTTGCGTTCGCTCCTGATGCTTGAACAACATGCTCATGCCCAAGGTAGAAATCTGCCTGCTATGCCCAAGGCGCTTTGCGCCAAAGTGTTGTCCGATCGGGAAATTGAAGTGTTGACACTTATAGTGGAGGGATATATCAATAAGGAAATTGCTGACCAGTTGAATATCGGGCTGACTACCGTTATTACACATCGCAAGAATATCATGGATAAGCTTGGCATGAAGAGTGTGTCGGCTCTGACGATATATGCCGTGATGCATGGGTATGTTGATATCAACAAAATTTGAATCTATTTTATTTTTCTCATTCTTTTCTTGATAGTCTTTGTTGCTGTAACAGGTTAGTTTTTTCGGAATGGGACAGCAAGAGTAGGAAGTGCAAGATTTTTTTCTTCATATAAAAAAGTGGGTATATCATTGCTGATATACCCACTCGATGATTTGCCGCGGAAGGTGCGGTTATATTGTTTCTTTCTTAGAAGAACAAGTAGCGGTTGTCTACTACGTTGGCCTTGATGAAGAGTTCGTTCATGAAGTTGCCTGCGTGTTGCATAGCCCTCTGACGAAGTTTTTGCTCTTGTTGCTTGGCATCGAACTTAGCGGCATTTTTAGTACGCTTCACTACCGAGAATTGGTAAACGCCTGCTTGACCCTTTACTGGGCGAGCGCTGAATGCGCCCTGCTTGGTGGCAGCTACGGCTCCGCTAAGTGCTGGTTCGCTGGCACCAGTAGCTTGTACAAATACAGGAGCTGCAAATGTTACCTGGTTGACATCTGTTATCTGTGCACCTTTGCTCTTGGCGGCAGCAATGCTCTTGGCAGTCTTGGCCTTTTCGATCAGCATCTCGGCTTTTTTGTCTCGCAGAACATCCTGCTTTACTACTTCTTTCACCTGTGCATCGTCTAAGCCACGGTTGCCGATAGGATGGATTTTGTCGCAGATTACAATAAGCAGGTTGTTGCCATTATCGCCACATTCGTACATCTGAGAGACCTCACCTTCTTTGGCATCGAACAGCCATTTTAGGGCATCGCGAGTCGAACGGATACCTGCAAGATAGTGTTGTGATGTTGTTACGTCTTTGGCTTCCTGCACATTGTAGCCATTCTTTTCGGCATTCTTTAAGATGTCGGCCGGAGTTTGATTGGCACTTGCAAACGAGCTGAACTTGTTGAATATAGTGCCACGGGTCTCCTTGGAGTAGTCGATGGACTTCTTAATCACAGCGGCAGTGTATTTGTCAATCATGTTTTTACGGTCTAAAACCTGAACAATGATGTTGCCCTGGAGGAGCGAAATATTCTTCATCTGGTTAATGCCCATGGTCATAAGATCGTTGATATACCCTTTGGTATCTTTGTCCATAGATGGAGCAAACTCATACTGGCGTGTAGTCATCCACTGTTCCTGGCCATCCTGCCCATATTTTTTAGCGATAGCTGCAAAGTCAGCACCTGCGTTCAGCGCGTTGTAGATGGAGTCGGCACGCTTGTGAGCCTCGTCAGGAGTGGTGCCTCCAACCTGGATAGCGCGGAATTTCACTGAGTCGGGAAGCTGCTGCTTGGCAATTAGTTTTACGATGTTGAACGTGTTGTCCTGTTTGTTCTCTACCGGGCCTGAGGTTT
>CAYVGR010000269.1:0-3621 GCA_964450065.1 uncultured Prevotella sp.
CTCGAACCCGTGACCTCCTGCGTGACAGGCAGGCATTCTAACCAGCTGAACTAACGCACCAAAGCCCTAATATCGGTTGCCTTTTGAATTTAACGGTTGCAAAAGTAGTGTTTTTATTCCATACAACCAAACATTTTTACAACTATTTTACAAAATATATTGCATGACTAATGCTGTTCGATATTGCGTTCCATCATAGAGCCAGTCTGCCAATTCTGCATTTCTCTGAAAGCCAATATTTTCAAAAGTCTTAATACATTTGGTGTTGCTTTCGCTTATCAAGGCATAGAGTTGGTGCAAGTGAAGAATGTGACGGGAATAAGCAATTAACTGGCTAAGGGCTGCTATTCCATATCCCTTATTCTGATATGGTTTTTGAACAACAATACCAACCTCTGCTCGGTTATGCCGAGGGTTGAAATTGGTTAGGTCTACCATGCCAACAGTTTCACCATCAGCGTTGCAGACCACCAGCCTCACCTGTCCATCAACATAGATGTTTCCCGAAACATTTGCAATGTATTCGTGAAGTGCAAAACGGGAGTAAGGCACATTAGTGACACCAACATCCCACAGCGTCGGATCATTTTCTATAAGATAAAGCACATCCAAATCTTCAGGTTCCAAAGCCCTGAGGGTCACTTGCGGCAGTTCGTTCATAAAAACTAAAATAGTATCTTTGATTCAGTAACAACTGACTGATTGTCCGGATTATAAAAGGCTACCCTGGTTTGCGGGCTTGAAGCAGAGGAGATTCTTTCCAATATTTCCTTGAAGGAGAACTTGGAAATATCATAAACCATATATAAAACACCTTTGACAGCTGTCTCTTCATTCTTATCTTTAATACTCGAATAAAACCAGGCATGTAGTCCATTTCTCTGAATCAAGGCCTTACAATGCTGCCGATGTGATTCTTCTACGTCAAAACAATAGCTTGCCTCAGCAATCATTTCCCGCCGGCCTCTCCAAAAACGCCGTCTCATCTTTTCCAAACTCATAGAGCAAAGGGCCTGAAAAGCTTTGCAATATATGCCTAAACGAATAGGTATCGAAAAAAAGAAGCTTAGGTTTCCGTAATGTTTTCGTAGGAATATAAACATCGCTTCATAAAAAACATGAACATAACGGAAATTCGTTTTCTGCGTACTTTCTCCTTTATAATGCAGAATTCTTAATGGCAAATACCAGTTTTCCCAGCCCCCTTTAATGATACGATAGCTCAAATCTATGTCCTCGCCATACATAAAGAAGTCTTCATCAAGCAGACCAACCTCCTCAATAGCCTTACGCCGAAGCATGCAGAAAGCCCCGCTTACAATTTCGATCTGTGCCGGATCGTCCCAGGACAGATACCCCATATAATATTTTCCAAACACCTTATCCTTGGGGAAACAGTTGCAAAGCCCTGTCATCTTATAAAAAGACGTCATGGGAGTAGGCACGCCCCGTCTCGACTCCTTAGCGTCGGAACCGTCTGTTTTAAGCATACGCACCCCGGCTCCACCGGCTTTAGGGTGCGCGTCCATAAACCGAATGCACTCACGCAACACCTCTTCGCCAACAACAGTATCCGGGTTGAGCAGCAAAATATACTCTCCACGACTCTGCTTGATTGCTTTGTTGTTGGCTTTGGCAAATCCCAAATTCTCACCACTCCGCAGAAAGACAACGTCTGGAAAACGCTCGGACAAGTATTCTACCGAGCCGTCATGAGAAGCATTGTCAACAACGATCACCTCTGCCTCAATGCCTTCCATTGCCCACCGAACAGACAGCAGACATTGTTCAAGGTAATACTTGACATTATAATTTACTATAATTATAGAAAGTTTCAAGACTTCTCTCCCATTTCCTGCCTACATCTCTCCTCCGAAGGATATATAAACGCCAAGCTCAACAGTCCAATAATCCCCATATATCCAAGGGCTACATTTATGAATTGATAATATAGAAATGTATTGATAAGCATTGGAACACCAATCATAGCAATGCGCAGGGCTCCCCATTTTTTTATTCCCTTACCGGAGGAGTCCTCCACCTGACGACGCACTGACTTGAACTTGAACAGTCGTAATGCTAATGGAATGAGGCAAATAGTGATGAGTTCCATTGCGCCGACCACTTGATATTCGAGCACAGCGTGCCCTGCCCCACTCCCGCTCATCAGCAAATCGCTTTCATAAAGCAACACGATGATTAAGCTCAGGACAATGGGAAGTACAAACAGTACACGTAAAGTTTTGCAAACAGCATTCATAATGATAATATGATGTTTAGTCCAAGGGCGTTCGATTGAGTATTGATCGGCCTAATGTCACCTCGTCGGCATACTCCAACTCGTTACCCACTGAGATTCCACGAGCTATCAGGCTCAGCTTAACGTCATACTTCTTGAGCAAGCGGGAGAGATAAAAATTGGTCGTATCACCCTCCATTGTGGAACTTAAGGCAAAGATAACCTCCTTGATGTCTCCCTTAGCCACTCGCTCCACAAGCGAGTCTATCTGAAGATCCCCGGGCGAAATACCGTCCATTGGGGAAATTACGCCGCCAAGCACATGGTACAGTCCATGATATTGTTGAGTACTCTCCACAGCCATTACATCCTGGACATTCTCCACAACACAGACTATTGTACTGTCACGACGAGTATCAGAACATATTGAACAAACCTCCGTGTCACTGATATTATGGCATACCGTGCAATATTTTATATTATTCCTCACGTATGAGATCGCATCAGCAAAAGCATTGACACTCTCTACCGGCTGCCTCAGCAAATGTAGCACAAGGCGCAAGGAAGTCTTGCGCCCAATGCCTGGCAGCTTGCAAAACTCAGAAACTGCCTTTTCCAATAATGCCGAAGGAAATTGTTCCATATCACAAACCGATTCAGTTCAGTTACCCTAATCAAGATAAATGCCAAAACCTATCTTCAAACCGATTGTGGAATAATCAGAGTGTCTCTTAAAGCTTTGTTGATAATATACAGAAGGCTCCACTGTCACCGTGCGGCTAATAAAGAACGCATACCCCACCTCAATGCCTGGCATCAAGTCGTTGTAGCTCTTAGCATGTGCGTATTTGCAATTTGCACCCAGGAAAATTCCATTTTGCTCAATATAATAACGACCTCCTACGCCTACCGTTGCAACATCTGACATATTCTTGCCAGGATGCTCATAGCTTACCTCTCCAAGCAGCATCAGGGCATCGTCTACAAAATAACCAGCCTTAGCAGATGCCCCAAGACAAAACTCCTTCAAGCCATTATAACTTAAATCAAAACCCGTGAGCGACGCACCGGCATACTTCTTTCCTCCTTCAAACTGTGCACTTGCCGTAACTGTCAGCGTCAGCGCAGTTAAAAGCATAAAAAACTTCTTCATAAATTGTGTATTGTATGTATTTAGTATAACATAAAAGCCATGACACTTCTTATTACATGCCATGCCCCTGCAAATATCATTGCTTGAGCGATAGTTAAAAAGCCTATCCGTCATTTGCAAAAGTAATGTTTATTTTTGAAATAACGAAAAAATATAACTACCTTTGTAAACAAATTGTATTCAAATGAGCAGGCGCATTGTCACCACTTTATATATATTCTTTTCATGG
>CAYVGR010000270.1:0-1076 GCA_964450065.1 uncultured Prevotella sp.
GAGCGCCCATCGGAGTTTTTTGCACGCAAAGTATTCAATCGTCAGAAAATGTACAAATACCTTCCGTCTGACGTTTACGAAAAACTCATCAACGTGATAGATAACCGCGAACGGCTCGACAGAAGCATTGCCGACGCTGTGGCCAAAGGGATGAAACAATGGGCAGAGGAAAACGGGGTAACGCATTACACCCACTGGTTTCAGCCTCTCACCGAAGGAACGGCCGAAAAACACGATGCCTTTGTAGAACACGACGGCAAAGGCGGCATGGTGGAAGAGTTTTCGGGCAAACTGCTTGTGCAGCAAGAACCCGATGCTTCGAGCTTCCCCTCCGGCGGAATACGCAACACTTTTGAGGCCCGCGGCTACTCGGCATGGGACCCTACCTCACCCGTGTTTATCATGGACGATACTCTCTGTATCCCCACCATTTTCATATCCTACACCGGCGAAGCCCTCGACTACAAGGCACCCTTGCTCCGTTCGCTCCACGCCGTAAACTCAGCAGCCCTCGAGGTGGCTCGGCTTTTCTATCCCGACGTGAAGAAAATACAGACCAACCTCGGCTGGGAGCAGGAATATTTCCTTGTAGACGAAGATCTCTATATGGCCCGACCCGACCTCATGTTGACCGGACGCACCTTGATGGGCCATGACTCTGCCAAGAACCAACAGATGGACGACCACTATTTTGGCGCCATCCCCGAGCGTGTACAGGCCTTTATGAAAGACCTTGAAGCACAGGCTCTTGAGCTGGGCATACCCTGCAAGACCCGCCATAACGAGGTGGCACCCAACCAGTTTGAGTTGGCTCCCATTTTTGAGGAATGCAACTTGGCCGTAGACCACAACATGGTACTGATGGGGCTGATGAAGAAAGTTGCCCATAAACACGGCTTCCGCGCGTTGCTCCACGAAAAGCCTTTCAAGGGCGTCAATGGCAGTGGCAAGCACAACAACTGGAGCCTCTCCACCGACACGGGCATTCTGCTGCACGCTCCCGGCAAAACTTCGGAAGACAACCTGCGCTTCGTGGTGTTTATTGTCGAAACCCTGATGGCCGTATTCAAATACAA
>CAYVGR010000270.1:1176-3619 GCA_964450065.1 uncultured Prevotella sp.
GCCGAAGCCCTTACCAACTTCAAGAAACGTGTAGACCAACTTGAAAGTCAGGGGGAAGACCGCACCAGCGCTATTCTCGATGTGGTGCGCGAGGACCTTAAGACGTGTGCACCTATCCACTTTGACGGCAACGGCTATTCCGAAGAATGGGTAGAGGAGGCCAAACGACGCGGACTCGACACCGAAAGCTCCTGCCCCTTGACTTACGATCGCTATCTTGATGCCGAGTCCATCAAGATGTTCGAATCGATGAACGTGATGAATGAGAACGAGCTGCGTGCCCGCAACGAGGTGAAATGGGAAACCTATACCAAACGCATACAGATCGAAGCACGCGCCATGGGCAACCTTACCATGAACCATATCATACCCGTGGCCACGCATTACCAAAGCCAACTGGCCAAGAATGTGCAGAACATGTTTGCTATATTCGATCATGACGAGGCTACAAAGCTCACCGCACGCAACAAGAAAATTATTCTTGAAATAGCCGAGCGCACGCAAATTATAGAAACGAGAGTGGAAGAACTGATCGAGGCACGCAAGGTAGCCAACCGTATAGAAAACATGCGTGAGCGTGCCATAGCATACCACGACACTGTGGAAACTAAGATGGCCAAAATACGCTATCACATTGATAAGCTCGAACTCATTGTCTCGGATGAACTCTGGACACTGCCCAAGTACCGGGAATTGCTGTTTATAAGATAGGACGAGCACTATAAACCACCACCAAAAGAAAATGAGATTTGCGCAAGTTGCAACCTGCTTGTAGCCTGCATTGCCCCTCTGTCTGTTGAAAAGATGTGGGGCTATGCCATTTCGTCTTGGCTTAAATCTTTAATTGATGAACAGCAATGAACCATTGGTTCTCGCACTGACAACTATACATAATCAGTGATTCACAGTTCATAACCCAATGAAGAAATTCCCGTCTTTTTTCTTAACAAACACTCTTCCATGCTTCGCGAATTTGAAAACATAAATCCTTCGGTTCAAAATTCTCGAAAATTGAGACAATTCGTAGTAGGCTAATTATCAATCATTTACCAATTTCAATTTAATATCCCCTGTTTTGTCGCTTGTCATTACATATCGAATGGACGTGCGATTAGGCTCTAAACACACGGCGATGAAGTTACATTCGCACGACCTTGAAGCCTTAAACGCACAGCGATGAGACTGTAATCGCAAAGCCACTGTTTTTTTGAGACTATTTTGATTGATTATGATGTCCGAAACATGGCGCATTTTTCTCTGGATGCCCTGAAAACAACCACCTGAAAAATGGTAATTATATTTTACTCTAAGTTTGTGGGATCAATCTTCCATACTGATTGCTCCGCTTCATCCGGCTATTCAGAGACAGTGCTTTGCAATTCAAAAGTCACAATTCATAATTCAAAATTAGGCTGCGCGTTGATTCCTCGTTCTTCACTCTTCATTTATTTATATTCTTCGTTCTTCACTCTTCACTCATAATTTGGGCTGTGCGGTGGGGGTAGAGCAGATATTCTAAGATTGTTTGCGAAGCAAACGGGAAGAATTTCTGCGATAAGCTTTTCGTTCATGAAAAGATATTCTCCAGATATTCTGAGATACCGCAGAGCGGTGCGGAGGAGCTTTTTCAATTCAAAATTCACAATTCAAAATTCACAATTAGGCTGGCGCGATGGTGGGGGGGATAGAGCAGATATTATCTGGATGTTCTAAGATTCGGCAAGGCCGAACGGAGGAGTTTCTCAATAAAAAAAATAAAGCATGCCGTGCTGGCAACTCAAAATATTGCCAATAGAAATACTCGATGTTACCGTATTTTTTATAACTTTGCATCATAGCTCCCTTTTATTTGTGAACTACAACTAAAACAAAATACTTCTATGACTAATCTATTATTAAGAATCAAAACATGCATCAAGCCATTATTCCTGATGCTCACCTTAACACCGGTCACGGCAACAGCCCAGGCCAACTATGACCATTCACAGATGTGCACCGAGCGCCTCAACCGGGGCGTGGTCGCCTTGCGTAGTGGCGACAAGGTGGTGGTGTCATGGCGCATGCTGCCCAGTGACAAGTCTAACGAGCGGTTCGATGTGTACCGCGACGGCATCAAGCTCAACTCCGAACCCTTAACCAGTGGTGGCACGTTCTTTACAGACGAGCATCCCACGCCGGGAGAATCCACTTACGAGGTTCGTGGCGGTCGTGTCAATGGTTCATGGACGCTCAAGGCATTGCAATCTCATGAATACCTCGCTATCCCTCTCGTTCCACCAACCACCACCGACAGCATAGAGATTCGGCCACAAAGGCAGCGGGGCAGGCGTGGCAGCACCCCAGGAAGAGCTAAACTCTTACAAGAAGACAACTCTGTGCGCAAAATTCCCGTTACGTACAGTGCCAACGATGCAACGGTGGCTGATGTAGACGGTGACGGAGA
>CAYVGR010000271.1:0-3615 GCA_964450065.1 uncultured Prevotella sp.
TGATAACGGGGAAAATGTTCTCAGTCGTAACCCCAATATTACCTGTTTTCATTGTTAGATGATTTATTTTCTATAAACTGCTTACTTTATAACAAATAACATGCCAACACATCTTTCAAGAACAAAATGACAAAGTTTGCTTCCAAGTTTTGTCAAGAAAACTATCATATAAAACAGTCGTTAATTTTCCTCGTTATAGAAATTAAAAACGTCTGTGAGACGAGCAAAAACTCTTTTTCCTGATATGAAATGTCTCTGCCCTTTATGTATAGAGCTTAATCGCATTGGCTTTAAGCTCCAACCGCACGGCGAAAGAGACTTACCCGCATTACCATAAGGGCTTCATCGCATGACGATTAAACCCTCATCGCAACCCCACTAAAAAACTGAAAACCAAGCATTGTTACAAAAACATGACAAAACACTGACATCCAGCCGAATATAGAAAACTCGCAATTTTGACGAATTCAGAGCCAAGTCATTTTCTTTTTTAAATTCGCGAATTATACGAGGGTGTTTGTCAGAAAACTTCATCAGCTTTACAGATAAAGCTATGGCATAAAACTCATTTCTACATCCATACTAAAAACAAACAAGCCGACCTGCTTTTGCAGGCCGGCTAATATGGTAATTGAAATAAAACGCTTGTTTAGATGAGGTATTGTGAGGATATACTCTCATTGTTCACCACACGCTTAATGGTTTCGGCTATAATGCCGGCTACACTCAACTGCACCACCTTAGAACAGCGCTGGGTATAGGGAATAGAGTCTGTGAAAACCATTTCCTGTAAAGCAGACTTTTCCACACGTTCGCTTGCGGGACCACTCATCACACAGTGTGAAGCGCATGCACGAACACTCAATGCTCCATCTTCCATCATAACATCGGCAGCTTTAGTAATTGTTCCGGCCGTGTCGACCATGTCATCGATGATCACCACGTTCTTTCCCTGCACATCACCAATAATCTGCATACTTTCAACGACATTGGCCCGTGCCCGGGTTTTGTTGCATAGCACAAGTGGACAGCCCAAATATTTAGCGTATGTATTGGCACGCTTAGAGCCCCCAACGTCGGGAGAAGCAATGACAAGATTATCGAGATGGAGTCCCTGAAGGTATGGCAGTATCACTCCCGAAGCATACAAGTGGTCTACAGGTACATTAAAAAAGCCTTGAATCTGATCGGCATGAAGATCCATGGTGATGAGCCGGTCGATACCCGCCACACTCAGCAAGTCGGCAACCAACTTGGCTCCGATGCTTACTCTTGGCTTGTCCTTCCGGTCTTGACGGGCCCAGCCAAAATAAGGAATGACGGCAATAACCTGCCGGGCAGAAGCGCGCTTGGCCGCATCGATCATCAAAAGCAATTCCATTAAGTTGTCAGAGTTGGGGAAAGTGCTTTGTACCAAAAAAACATCGCGACCTCTGATGGATTCCTCATAAGAAACGGCAAATTCTCCATCAGAGAATTTGGTGACAACCAAATTACCCAATGGACAGCCCAAACTTGCACAAATCTTCTCAGCAAGGTATCTTGAACGCGTGCCTGAGAATACTAAAAAAGAGTTTTTTTCACTCATGTTGTTCGGTATGTGTTATATAAAAATGTAGACAAAGATTCCACAAGAGGTGTGGGTATTATAAACATTAAAATTCCCTCATCGATACTTTCACGTGCAAATGTATAAAAAATTCTTTGATTCGACAATATAATTTGAAAATAAAACCTATCTTTGTATGAAAAGGAAAAAATATGAAAACAGACCTGTCAACCTTCGAGGGCTTGCATTGTCCCGCATATATTTTGGAAGAAACCAAACTTCGAAAGAACCTGGAGCTTATCTCATACGTAGCAAAAGAAGCCAACGTGGAAATGATATTGGCGTTCAAGGCTTTCGCACTGTGGAAAACGTTTCCAATCTTCCGTGAATATATTCATTCGGTCACTGCCAGCTCCCTCGGTG
This sequence comes from uncultured Prevotella sp., assembly GCA_964450065.1. Lineage (GTDB taxonomy): Bacteria > Bacteroidota > Bacteroidia > Bacteroidales > Bacteroidaceae > Prevotella. The sequence goes on from CAYVGR010000271.1 coordinate 1,973, forward strand.
AAGCGAGGTTGGGACGCGAGGAATTTGGGTCGCCCGTACATACATACTCACCGGCTTATACCGACTATGAGATAGACACCATAGCCAAATGTTCAAGTCATCTCACCTTCAATTCTCTCACCCAAATGGAACGATATACATCAAGAATAAAGCAGGCAAACCCTGCCATCAGCTTGGGTATTCGCATTAATCCGGAGTACAGCGAGATTAAAAACATTCTCTATGATCCCTGCGCGCCTGGGGCACGTTTTGGCATACGCGCCGACAAATTGCCGGAATGCCTGCCCGATGAACTCGACGGTTTTCACTGTCACTGTCATTGTGAAAATGGAGCCGAGGTGTTCCAGCGCACCCTTGGGCACATAGAGGAAAAGTTTGCAAATTGGTTCCCGCAGATTAAATGGATTAACTTTGGCGGTGGTCATCTTATCACAAGGAAAGACTACAACGTAGAACTGCTTATCAAGCTGTTAAAAGACTTCCAAAAACGCTACCCCCATTTACATGTGATACTTGAGCCTGGAAGTGCATTCCTTTGGAATACAGGCCCCTTGGTGAGTCAGGTTGTAGACATCGTAGAAGACAAAGGCATTCGTACAGCCATACTCAACGTGAGCTTTACCTGTCACATGCCCGACTGTCTCGAAGGGCCATATTGGCCGGATGTGAGGAATGCGCAAACCTACGAGAGTCCGGATGGAAGTTTAGTAAAGAAGGAAGGACTGAAAAACCTTTACCGCCTTGGAGGGTGTTCATGCCTGAGCGGTGACTTTATGGGGTATTGGAATTTCGACCATGAATTACAGGTAGGCGAGAATATTATTTTTGAAGACATGATACACTATACGACCGTGAAAACAAACATGTTCAACGGTGTAAGCCATCCGTCCATTTTTTTAGCTCGCGGGAACGGTGAATTGGAACTGCTGCGAGAATTCAGCTACGAAGACTATAAAAGCCGAATGGACTAAAGTGGGCTGATAAAACACCCTATAAAATCGTTATAAACAATAAAGCACAACAAGCGAAAAGCCTTGTTGTGCTTTATTTTTCATGATTATCCCTTAAACCATAAGGGAATGTTATTGGATCTAAAAGCGTCTAACGCCTGACCCAATATTGTTTTATTCAGCGGCCGGAGCCTCAGCCTGGGCAGCTTCTTGTTCTGCTTCAGGAGTTTCTTCACCTGCTGCAGGCTCTTCAGCAGCTTTAGCAGCAGCTTCTGCTTCTGCCTTAGCGGCAGCCTCAGCAGCCTTCTTTTCAGCTATTTTCTTGGCTATTTCCGCATTTTTGCTCTTTTCTTGCTCCAATGCTTTGGCAGCTAAGTCTTCACGACTCTTGTTTTCTGCTTGCTGTACACTTGTCAGTTTCTGCTCCTTGCTTGCCTTCCATGCTTCAAACTTCTGCTGACATGCTTCCTCATCGAAAGCACCCTTCTTTACTCCACCCTTAAGGTGTTTCATCATGTAAACGCCCTCGCGCTTGAGAATGTTACGAACAGTGTCAGTAGGTTGTGCACCAACTTCTACCCAGTAAAGAGCACGGTCGAAATTCAAATCTATGGTAGCAGGATTAGTATTTGGGTTGTAAGTACCAATCCTCTCTGTAATTTTACCATCTCGTGGAGCTCTTACATCAGCGAT
>CAYVGR010000272.1:0-2108 GCA_964450065.1 uncultured Prevotella sp.
TCACCTGCGGCATACGCTTGCCCGAAGGGGTGCGTGGCGACCGCTTCCGCATTCCTTTCGAAGAGCAGTATCATAAAATTGACTAGACGGTCAGGCTCTCCCCGCCACGCCGTCGACATGTTTCGTTTTTGTCATTATGCAGCATCGGTAGCGTTCCACGTTCGATACACGCGCGTACTTCGGACGTGAGACGCGCGCCTGACGCACGTGAGACGCGTGTATGTCGCACGTGGCACGCTGTCGGCAAACTCCCGGAGCGACGTTATGTCAAAGGTATAACACCGCCTCGTTGCCCAAATTAAACAACAGGTCGAGTATCGACAGGTTGGGTTGAAAACCATGTTTCTGTTCGTAAACCTGATAATAGCGCTGAGGTCGAAAATCGGCATCGGGCAGAGGAGACTTCGGACGGATAACCTCGCGGAAGTCGGGAATATTGCCCGACATCTCATTTCGTTCCCCCGAAACATTTCCGTAATCTGTCGTCGGCAATATTTTCGGCTCAATATCGAGCAGTTCGCACATCTTGTTGGTAATGGCAAGATTGAAGTCGAACAGATAATCCCACCTCCTCTCGAAGAACGGATAAAGGTCGTCGGCAAGGAACTCGAAGAACGGACTCTCCCCATAAGCCGACTGCAAAGCATTCCAATGAACGTGCCGCCAGTTGCCGTGATTGCTTATCCGCACATCCTTCATCTTGCATTTCAGCCCATCGTATCGCTCAATGGGAATCGACAGTGCCTGCAAACCGTTGGTCGTGGCTATGACACAACGGTTGCGGTAGGTCTGCTTCGTGAAGTTATCGTGCTGTTCCAATAGTACCTTGTCATAGCGAAAGAGCTTCTGATACCATTGGACGGGACCGAAATAAGTGGAGGAAAGCAAACAGGAAGTAGAAATCATAATCGTGTGATCAAAAGGGAAGATAAAACAACCTGGTGCCCCGACCTATCACCTGGTGCTGATAAACCAATGTCCACCCCTGGCCGAGATTGACGAGATACAGTCTGCAGTCGTTACATTTGCATTTGGGGCAACACCTCCATGGCACAAGATATTGTCGCGAGCCAATCTTCACGGTATCACCCGGAACGGCTGCCACCCTTCCAATGACATCACCTCTCCTGCGAAACACCACCAGCTCCCCCTTCTTAAATTCGACATGCGACAGCCTATTCACCATCACTCTGTCCCCACGTCTCAGCGTCCGGCTGATGTCTGTGGGCACGGTATATACGGTAAACGCATAGGCGCGCACTGCCAATACAATGATTAAAGCAATGCCAAATGCTGATAAAGCCTTTAATGCTTGCTTCATTTCAATTCAAAATTCAAGTTTCCCGTCCGTAATATGCTATTGATATCTTTTATAAATATTTGAAGAATAATAGGTTCCTCAGCGTTTTGCCATCTATTGAATTTTCACTACCCTTATGGTATAAACTAAATAAGTAAAACTCTATGTAGCATGGCAAAGATAGCAATAAAATATCATAACTTTGTCCCCTATGGCAGGATTTTTTGTGATAGAACGAATTTAAGATTTCTATCATGACTTTCCGGCTAATGTCAGCGGCATTAAAGGGATATACACGACTCAAGGGAAGATGTTTGACACCTCTTTTTAAATGATTCCGTTTTTTATTTGGCATAAATTTGCTTTTTTACATTAAAAATTTATATTGGCATGGTATACAGCAGTATTAAACAAGCATTAAATATTAAAACCAATCACTAAAATTAACAAATATGAAATCAAACACAGAAAAAAACAACAAGAGTCTTGACAAAGTAGAAGACAAGGTAAAAGACGTTGTCAATGATATTAAGGACGACAAGAATGTGAAAAAAGCCAAGGACAAGGCAGAGAAAGTGGCTGATGACGTGAAGGAAGCAGCCAAGGACGTAGCCGATGACGTGAAGAAGGCAACCAAAGACGCGAAGAAAGACGCAAAGGACGTGGCCGACGACGTAAAGAAGGCAACCAAAGATGCTAAAAAAGAGGCCAAGGATGTAGCCGACGACGTGAAGGAGGCAGCCAAAGACGCTAAAAAAAGAGGCCAAGGATGTAGCCGACGACGTGAAGGAGGCAACAAAAGACGCGA
>CAYVGR010000272.1:2208-3599 GCA_964450065.1 uncultured Prevotella sp.
AAGGACGTGGCCGACGACGTAAAGAAGGCAACCAAAGACGCGAAGAAAGACGCAAAGAAAGACGCAAAAGATGCTGTGGACGATGCTAAAGACCTGGTCGAAAATATGGCCGATGAAGCTACGGCCAAAACACATAATGTAATTGAAAACGTAAAAAACGCTATTACTGACACTAAAGAGAAAATAACAGAGACACGCCGCGACTTTGCCAAAAAGACGGCAGAAGCTATCGAAGGGGCTCGCGCTAATGAAAACGTGAAGAAGATGCGAGATAAACTTTGGGGGATCGTTAACGATATCAAAGAAAAGTAAGCGACAAAAAAAATAAGGTAAGTTCTATTAATTTGTATATTTAGTGTTTACTGAATAAAATATAATTTATTGTATATCAAACGAATATTATTTATTCAGTAAACACTAAATTAGCTTTCCAACATACCATTTCTATCTCAAGATCTTAATATTCATCAGTTTTAATTCCTCATTATTCATGCGAACCCATTCATCCCAGTCTTCGTCTAATGATTTTAGCAACGGGCTTGGATGTGTCCTTAATAGTTCTGACAAATAAATCTTTGCTTTCTTCTCTCCATCGCGCAGATAAATTGCTTTCATCTTATTAATAGCCATATCTTCGTTATACTCATCATTCAATGAACTGTCACAAACAGCAATTGTCTTTTCAATGTAATAAGCAGCTGAGCCTTTATTATGTTCCCTTAAGTATTTTACCGACAGAAAGATAAGCCGTAACGGATTGTTTCCTTGAAGAGTTAAGACTGCATATTCAGCGTTGGCCATAGCCTCATCCATGCGTCCTAAAGAAGAGAAAATTATGGAACGATGGCGATAACACTGCCTCTTACCGATGTTCGTAGTATCAATACTAAGCAAGTAGTCTGACAGTTTCAATGCTCTTTCGAGCATTGTCGTATCGTTACGCAGAGTCCCCTCAAGAACCATTTTGTCTAAACTATCACGAAGGGTATTGAGATTTTCTTTATTCTGTCCTTTGGCGCATCCTACAATCAATACGAAGACAATAAAAAAATACGATATTTTTTTCATAGAAAATTTATTGCCTTGTTATTTAATTCTGAATTCTTGGTTATATCTTCCCCATGCACCAGTGATAAAACCAATGATAGTCGGTCCTGTAACTGTCCCGTGGCCTCCAGGTGCGCTATAATTCCAAGCTCCAAACACATTTAAATTTATTGGAAATGACCACCAACTTTCGCTTTGGTGAAACTTAACCGGACAGCAGTGATTGTACATTATAAATTATACATTGTACATTATGAATTATGAATTGTGAATTATGAATTACTTAATGTTGTCCACCATGTTGAACAGTCGGTTCCAACGTATGCCGGAAAAGCCGTGACGGT
>CAYVGR010000273.1:0-3554 GCA_964450065.1 uncultured Prevotella sp.
GATTGTAGTTTAATTTCGGGCAACTTGTTTCGCAGTTCCACTTTGATAATAGTTACTTTTTCCAGAGGTATGGCAGGTTGATTCAGGATAAGACGATCTTTGGTCTTTCTGTATGTTATCTTGGCGCCGTTTTGAAGCAGGGTAACTTGCTTCACATTATAATTTCCAACAAGATTGAGTTTCCCATCTATAGGCCAGTCATAGACGCAAAGATAGAGTATGGAGTTAGTCTTCAGATCCTTACGCACACATTCGCCCCAAGTGGGATATACTCCACTACGTTGTGTGCCATAGACTACTTCTCCATATTTTTCGAGCCACTGTCCTACACCTTGCAGGCAATCCTGAGCAGGCTGAGGAACTATTCCCAAGGGATCGGGACCTACGTTGAGCAAGAGGTTACCGCCGCGAGCGGCACACATGAGCAGAGTTCGAATAATATCGTCGGTCGACTTCCACTTGTTCTCCCAACTCTTGAATCCCCAGGAGGAACCTATGTTCATACAGGTTTCCCAATATACACCTTTTATATCTTCCGGTTTAGGCACTTTCCCCTCTGGAGTCTTATAGTCGCCTGGAAAGTTGGGGCGTTTCAGTCGGTCGTTGGTTATAATTTGTGGATATTGCTGCATAAGGTCGTGAAATTCCTGTGCCAATGCGTCGTTCATGTTGGTAGGCGTGTCAAACCAAAGAATGGCCAGGTCTTTGTATCGGGCAAGCAGCTCTTTGATCTGCGGAATGGAAACCTGGTGTATATAATCGGCAAACGACCGCTCTGTTTGACGGTAGTCCCATGCACCGCGATGTGCTTTGGTGAAGTTGTTAATATAAGTGGAGTCGGGGTTTGGCCAACCTTCTCTCATTTCCTTGCGCGAGGTAGTGCCACCAGCATTGTTCCAGTCTTGAGCATGTGAGTAGTATAGACCGAATTTCATACCATGTTTCCGGCAAGCATTGGCCACTTCGTCTACGACATCACGCTTGAAAGGTGTGTAGTCTACGATGTTGAAATTGCTGGCATTGCTCTTGAACATGGCAAAGCCATCATGGTGTTTGGAGGTGAGCACGACATATTTCATACCTGCGTTTTTGGCCATGAGAACGAGTTTTTCGGCGTTGAACTTCACGGGGTTGAATGTGCTGGCCATAGCGCGGTACTCGCTTACAGAAATCTTGCAGCGGTTCATAATCCATTCTGCCCCACCGCGTGCCTGTTTGTAGTCATGGTAGACTCCCCCATAGAGACAGTAGGGTCCCCAATGTACGAAGAGCCCAAATTTAGCTTCCTGCCACCAATCCATTTTATTGATAGATTTTTCGACAGTTTCGGCCTGCAGGCTCAAAGCTATTGTGGCACAGAACACCATAAAGAAAATTTGTTTCATATTTGTTTATTTTAGGTTGTTAAAATCTTTATATTGTACAATGATTATCTTCCCTTCGGCTTCTCGGAGCTGATAAAGTCCTGCTTTCTTGAAGGATATGGAACTTTTCCGGATTAAGGCTGTCTGTGGGACATAGACGGCAGCCCAGTAGTTTTGCCGGAAAGCCTTACCCCCTACTACTTGAAGAGTAGGGGTGTTCAGGGGAATCTCCACTTCGCTTGTATTGAAACGAGCCACCTGAGTGGAGTTTTTGTCTGGAAAGACGATATAGGCGTATGACTGGTTTTTTGGTCGTTGTCCATGATTGTAATAGATGGTGATGAGGGTGTCTTGCAATTCCTGCTTAGGATACATCTGCATGTTGTTCGACCAGCTTCCTTTCCTGACCTCATTCTTGATGATCACCGGTTGACCCATTGGAATATAGCCGATTTGATTGTGCCATATACGATCTGTCGTTGTGCTGATCTCTCTAGGCAGGATGTCTTTCCATGTCCCCCCAGTTAGCACTTTCACTGATCCCTCAGTCAATCTCTGGTCTATGCTGGTGGTAACGTTCAAGGAACTGTCTGATGAAATGCCACTGCCTAAACCAACGATGAGCGATGGTGTGAAGAACCAGGACTTACGAGCCATGATGCCGTCTTTGTCGTAGCTCATGACACTGATGCCGTAGAGACCATCGTAAATAGCGTTGACTTGCGTCGAGGCATTACGCGGGCTCCTGCCTTTGAAAATGATAGCCTGTGTGCTTTCATAGGCCGTGGTTCCCGGCACTTTTCTCCAGTCCCACAAAGGCATGGCGTTCATGTATCCACTGCTGTTGTCTATATAATAATAGGCCGCTCCATCGCCCATATAATATCCTAAAGCGTTGTCTTCGTTGACATGTTCTGACCCGATAGTGCGTGCTGATGATATTTTCAGCGACATCATCCAGTTTTTGGTACGGTGTATGGTATAGTCTGAGTAGGCAAAATGCTTATGTCCAATCAACGGATTGTAGGTTAAAGGAAAACCGTTCAATCCCAGCCCTTGGGCGGCAAAGGCCAAGCAATAACCTTTGTGAATGTCGCCACGATGGAACAGTTGCCGCCCCAGGGCATTAATGTCCATGTGGCGGTGCCAAATTGTCCATCGGAATCCATGGTTTACTAAGTTGGTGAGAATTTCAACTTGCGCATCAGTTAGTTGGAGAGGAGTGTCCTTGAAAAGTTGGTAAAAGGTGACCATGCTTGACAAAAAGGCTAACCCGTAGTTGCCAAATTGCTGTTGTGGTCCATGCAGTTGGTAGCTCCAGTCGGGCTTGATGCCCTCGTCACCATTAGTTCGGATTTCTGAGACAATGGTGTCGCGAGCAGCCTTCACGAGTTCCTCATCATTCATCAGCAGTCCTTTGATCATGACATTGGATGCCAGCCAAACCTTATTTTGCCCCGACATGCCGAACTTTGCATGGTTCATTACGGCGATGGCTTCCTCCCGCTCTTGTTCGGAGAGTTCGTCTTCAATGATGAGGAATGCCTGTCCCAAAGTTTTGGGGATGCCGATTTGGTTGTACCACCAGTTCTTACACACAGGTTTGCACTTGAACCAAAATGCCATAATGCGATGAATAACTTCTTTCAACTCTTGGGAGTGATGAAAAGTTGTTATAGGTGAGGCATAGAGCTTACATAGCTCAAGCAACCGTTCAGCGTGCTGTTTGGGTTGCCAGCCGCTTCGTTTGGTGTCTTGATAGTTGATGTCTGTGAATGAGCCGTCATCGTTGACTTTTTGTAGATAATCTTGAATGGAGGGAAGATCAAAGGGATATAGGTTCATCAGTTCCTGTATCATCTGGTCACTGACGATTTCTTCCTTTTCAATCTGGCGTAGCCCGGCAAGCAGAGTGTCATTGCGTTCTTTCGTGGGAATAAGAATCTTACGGTAGTGGGCCTTGATGATAGGAATGCTTTGTCCTCCTATGGGTAGACAGAATAGAATAACGATGTTAAGGGCCAATAGATCGTAAAGTAATTTTTTCATTATAAATGATCTTTATTTTCCTTGACAAAAATACTTGGTAATCATGGAAGAGGTTATCAATATTGTTTCTCATTTTATCAATATAGTCCATTAGTGTCCCGTTAAAATCGGGATCAGTTAAATATTAATCAAATAACCCCG
>CAYVGR010000274.1:0-3542 GCA_964450065.1 uncultured Prevotella sp.
AAGTTCGAGATTCTCGGTATCGACTGCAACGACACCGAAGACAAGTGGAAGGCTGCCGTGAAAAAGCACGAATTGCCCTGGCTCCATGTCTACTATCCACGCAACAGCAAGGTGTTGGCCGACTATGCCGTACAAGGATTCCCCACGAAGATTGTCTTAGACCCCGACGGCAAGATTGCAAAGACCGTCGTAGGTGAGGATCCAGCGTTCTACACTTTCCTCGATGAGCTGTTCGGCAAATAACATGCCCCGCACCTCTCGCCTATGAGACTGGCAGGAACGAGACTCCAGTGTCTGTTCCATACCAAACATACAATCCACCGATGTACCCTTGAAAGCAAGGGAATATCGGTGGATTGTATGTTATATGTTATCTTGAATCGTTGCCTTCAGGCAGGTGTGTGCCCGATCATCTCAACCGCTTGCTCTCGCCAAACTCTTTTGATACATAGTTGAGAAGGCTTTTGCAACAGTTGGCCGAAAATTCCTGGCCACACGCAATAAGGCTGTCCCACTCTTCCCCGGTCAGCCCACGATCTATCCGGTCACGCGTAATGTCGTATTTCAGCAGGCCATAGATAAACCCAGCATTGAAATTATCGCCGGCACCAATGGTGCTCACCGTCTCCGACAGCTCCACCGCATAACTCCTCTTCAGGCCGTTCTCCGCCCTGAGTTCCACCGGCCGACTACCCTGTGTATAGATAAACCGCTTGCAGTAAAACGATATTTCTGAGTTGTACACCCTATCACAGTCGGTCTGTTTATACAACACCTCAAAGTCCTCATGGCTTCCCCTCACAATGTCAGCGTACTCCAAGTTCTCCAACAGATTGGGTGTAATCTTCATCACCTCGTGCCGATGAGATGGCCTGAAATTTACATCGTAATAGATAATCGCACCTTGCTTGCGGGCATCTTCCAGCAACGCCACCATCTGTGGGCGTATCACGGGGTTGAGAGCATAGAAAGAGCCAAACAGCACAATGTCGTTCCGATGTATCTCGGGATACATCAACTCGAGCCTGTCGTTAGGATGATTCTTATAAAAGATATACTCTGCGTCATTGTTTTCATTAAGGAAAGCCAACGACACGGGCGACTTGGAATCGGGAAACACATTCACATGGTCGGCATTGATACCGTTTTCCTGCAAAAAAGAAATCACTTGCTTCCCCACCCTGTCGTTACCCGTCTCACTGATAAATGCGCCGGGGACACCTGCCCTTCCCAGTGAGATCATGGCATTGAATGAAGACCCACCGGGATAGGCACCAATGGGCTGCCCATCTTTGAAGATGATGTCGAAAACAGTTTCGCCGATTCCGATTACCTTTCGCATGTTATGGTTCTTTAAAAAGTTAAGGGAGTTTACAGATTAACAGTGGGTTGCTGCCCAGACTCTCAATACAAGCCACTGTTCCCCAGTTGCAAATATCCGAAAAAAAGAGCACAATTCAAAACGAAATTGGCTAATTTTGCATATAAATGGAATATAACACAGCAACTCTCGACAATGGTCTCCGCATCATTCACTTGCCATCCACATCGCCGGTGGTCTATTGCGGTTATCAGATTCGTGCCGGCTCCCGCGACGAACAGCCCGGAGAGGAAGGACTTGCCCACTTCTGCGAGCATGCCACCTTCAAGGGCACCAAGCATCGACGAGCCTGGAACGTGCTCAACTGCTTAGAGAGTGTGGGCGGCGATCTCAACGCTTTCACCACCAAAGAAGACACGACCTATCATGCCGCCGTGCTGAAAGAGCACATCGGACGGGCTATTGACATACTTACCGACATTGTTTTCCACTCCACCTACCCACAGGCCGAGCTGGATAAGGAGATAGAAGTGGTATGCGACGAAATAGAGAGCTACAACGACTCACCCTCCGAGCTGATATACGACGAATTCGAAAACCTGATATTCAAGGGGCATCCTCTTGGCCATGCCATTCTTGGAACAGCCGGAAACGTGAGGACTTTCAATGCCGAAACGGTCAGGCGGTTCACCCAGACATACTACCGACCCGACAACGCCATCTTCTTTGTGTATGGCGACGTGCCGTTCAGCAAAGTTGTTAAAAACCTGTGCCGCATCCACAACACAGCGCCCACCTGCTCCGATCCTTCCAAGGCGTGGGATTCAAAAACGCTTGCCGACGATAAGGGGGTGGCACCGTCCGGCATTTTCAAAACCTCTTTTTCGGAGGGACATGGTGAAACCCTTATTGTGAACCGGCAAACCCACCAGGCACACGTGATGCTGGGCAATCGCGCATACGACATTCACAACAGCAAACGCATGAGTCTCTATCTGCTCAACAACATCCTCGGCGGACCGGGGATGAATGCCCGTCTCAACTTCGTCCTGCGCGAAAAACGCGGACTGGTCTACACCGTGGACAGCACAATGGTGAGCTATGGCGATGTGGGGCTATGGTGCACCTATTTCGGATGCGACCCACACGACCTGAAACGATGTCTCCGACTGGTGCGCAAAGAGCTCGACAGCTTCATCAGACAACCCATCACCCCAACGCGACTCCATGCAGCCAAGAAACAACTCAAGGGGCAGATAGGCGTGGCCTGCGACAACAGGGAGAACTTTGCCCTCGACTTCGGCAAAAGTTTCTTGCATTACGGATGGGAAAAAGATATCAACACACTGTACAACGACATCGACCGAATAACCGCACAAGATATCCATGAAGTAGCGACAGAGATTTTTGCGCCTGAGCAGATGACTACGCTCATCTACCAATAGGCATCGGAACCTGTCGCCCAACAAACCATGCCCAAAGGACAGTATCAGCCCGGCGAGCATCAAACACCTGTTTTTATCATGACATTAGAAGAAATCTTACAACACCGCAGGGCAGTCAGGATATACGATTCCGACAAGCCCCTCGACGACGAAAAGGTAAAAAACTGCATTCGTCTCTCTACCCTCGCGCCCACAAGCTCCAACATGCAGCTGTGGGAGTGCTATCACGTCACCAATCCCGATACGCTGAAAAAACTGACTCATGCCTGTCTTGACCAAAGCACGGCACGCACGGCACAGCAGATGGTGGTCTTCGTCACCAAGCAGAGCCGCCACCGCGCACATGCCGCGCAGGTGCTCAAGGCCGGCATCGACGACATTTTAAGGAACAGTCCGAAAGACCGTCAGGAGCATCGCATACGCCTCCAGAAAATGTATTACAATTATCTCATGCCCATGCAATACAGCCGTTTTCTGGGCATCAAGGGCTTGCTCAACAAGTTTCTTGCCCAGTGCATCGGACTCTTCCGCCCCATCGTACGTCAGGTTTCAGAGGCAGAGGTAAGCACGGTGGTGCACAAGAGCTGCGCCCTGGCCGTCCAAACTTTCATGCTGGCCATGAGCGAGCAGGGCTACGACACTTGTCCGTTGGAGGGTTTCGACAGCCGTTTGGTGAAAAAGGCCCTGCATTTGCCCTACAACTGCGGCATCAACATGATTATCACCTGCGGCATACGCTTGCCCGAAGGGGTGCGTGGCGACCGCTTCCGCATTCC
>CAYVGR010000275.1:0-3533 GCA_964450065.1 uncultured Prevotella sp.
ATCTAAGGGCAGTTTAAGCGAATGTTAAAGGATTTAAGTGGACACTAGTGATACTAATCTTTGTTTTGCAAAGATTAAGAAGAAAGAAAGATGAAAAAAATAATGAAGATCTGCACTCTCGCAAGTGAGCTTTCATTCATCAGACGACATTTAAATTATACATTCTATACAGTTTGCTGAACTTAAAATAACCATTGGCAAGCGCACTGAACAACTCGCTGACATCAGCAGATTCCAGAGCATCTATCTCTAAGGGGAGATCTTGTTTTAACCTAACTTTAAGGGTGTTCACTAAACTGAAGGCTATACCCCCATTAGCTGTCCCCCTGCCGGAGATTCAGCTTTTTTTGTTAGGGTCTGTGCCGATGTGCATGCGCGCGGTCTAAAAACCATATTTTATAACTGTGTAGCAGGCTATTGTCGGGATTATTCGTTACCTTTGCAACCAAATTATTATATGATGAGTAGGAAACGAAAGACACTGCCTCTGCTTCAAGACATAACCATAGAGGCGGTGGCGGCTGAGGGAAAATGTATTTTCCACCATGAAGACCGTGTGGTGTTTGTGCCGTTTTGCGTGCCCGGCGACGTGGTGGACGTGCAAATAACGAAGAAAAGACGCCGTTACTATGAGGGCAGGGTGGAACGGTTTGTCAAGCTCAGCGAAGTGCGCACCCAGCCCGTTTGCGAGCATTTCGGCATTTGTGGCGGCTGCAAATGGCAGAATTTGCCTTACGAGGAGCAGCTCAAGGTCAAGCAGCAGCAGGTGGAAGACCAGCTGAGGCGCATAGGCAAAGTGAAACTTCCGGAACTGAATCCCATCATGGGTTCAGCAAAAATCTATGAATATCGCAACAAGCTGGAGTTTGGCTGTTGCGACAAACGATGGTACACACAGGAAGAACTCAACAACCCCGACCTTGACCTGACTACCGGCAACCACGCGGCCATCGGCTTTCACATTACAGGAGCGTTCGACAAGATATACCCCATCAGGAAATGTTGGCTAATGGACCATTTGCACAACGATATCAGGAACGAGATTGACCGCTTTGCCAAGGAAACAGACATGTCGTTCTACGACGTGAAGGCTCAGCGCGGACTGCTGCGAAACTTGATGTTTCGCACGTCGAACACGGGTGAGTGGATGGTGCTCGTTCAGTTTCATTATGATGAACCGGGCGACGAGGCCAAGGGTCAGGCGCTGCTGCAACATTTGGCCGACCGTTTCCCGCAAATCACATCTTTAATATATGTTGACAACCAAAAGGGCAACGATACGTTTGGCGACTTGGACCTCATCACCTTCAAGGGTACCGACTTCATCTGCGAGACCATGGAAGACCTGAAATTCAAAGTGGGACCCAAGAGCTTTTATCAAACCAACACCGAACAGGCTTACCATCTGTACAGCGTGGTGCGGGAGTTCTGTTTCGACGACTACAACGGAGAGAATACAGAAGCCAACGAAAACCAAACCCCTCCACTCATCTACGATCTGTATACCGGCACAGGTACCATTGCCAATTTTGTTGCCAAAAAGGCAAGCCAAGTGGTTGGCATAGAGTTTGTACCAGAAGCCATCGAAGATGCCAAAGTCAACAGTCGGATTAACCGCATAGAGAACACAAAATTCTTTGCGGGCGACATGAAGAACGTGCTGACCGCCGATTTTATCCGCGAATACGGACGGCCCGACATCGTCATTACCGATCCCCCACGTGCGGGGATGCACCCGGATGTGGTGAAGGTAATCTTGGACACCGCTCCCGCTCGCATAGTCTATGTGAGTTGTAACCCGGCCACCCAGGCCCGCGATCTTGCGCTGCTCGATCAGGATTACGAGGTGGTGGCAGTGCAGCCGGTAGACATGTTCCCACACACTCCACATGTAGAAAATGTGGTGAAATTGGTGAAAAGGAAACGATAAAATCAGATCAGCGCAAAAAATCACGTCGTTTCAATGTTAAAAACGACTTAAACGCACTGAGGTGTTGAAAGTTTTTCATAACTTTGCAGTCCATTTTGCAAATCAAATTGGACGTTCAGGAATATTGGGTATTAGTTAAGGTGGTGTCTGTGAATTAGCCTTGGTAAGTTTTGAGCTTGTTCTCAAAAACAAACTGCAGACAAGTAAGGAAACACAATGGGCAGCATGGCCGAACACATGACTGCCTATACCGGGAAGAAGCTGAAAAGACAACAAGGCATGACCCACATAAGTTTATGTTCATATTGGCGGTGGAATTCTACGGAGCCCACCTCCAAATATTGTAATAAGGAAAGGATGATATGCGTCAGCTAAAGATTCAGAAGAGTATTACGAACCGTTCCAGCGAAGCCCTGGACAGATATTTGGTAGAGATTGGACGAGTGCCAATGATTACCGTTGAGGAGGAAATTGAGTTGGCTCAGGCCATTCGAAGAGGAGGAAAGGAAGGCGAACGGGCCAAAAACAAACTGGTCAAGGCCAACCTACGCTTCGTTGTCTCTGTGGCCAAACAATATCAGCATCAGGGACTGGGACTCACCGACCTCATCGACGAGGGAAACATCGGACTTGTCAAGGCCGCTGAAAAGTTTGATGAGACACGCGGCTTTAAGTTCATATCGTATGCTGTATGGTGGATTCGCCAGAGCATTCTGCAGGCCATTGCCGAGCAGAGCCGCATTGTACGTCTGCCATTAAATCAGGTTGGCGCACTCTCTAAAATCAATGCGGAGATCTCCAAGTTTGAACAGGAACACCACAGACCGCCTTCGGTTCAGGAACTTGCCCGTCTCACCAACATTGATGAGATAAAAATAGAGCAGACCATGAAGGCCGACAATCACCACATGAGCATCGACGCCCCATTCCAGGAAGACGATGACAACAGTATGGCCGACGTGCTCTCATCGGGCGACGACAGCCGTGCCGACAGGCAGGTGGACTATGAAAGCATGGCCAAAGAGCTGGATACCGTGCTGCGCAGCGTTCTGAAAGATAGGGAAAGAACCATTGTGCGCGAATGCTTCGGCATTGGTTGCCACGAAAAAGGACTCGAGGAAATCGGCGATCAATTGGGACTTACACGTGAGCGTGTGCGCCAGATACGCGAGAAGAGCATCGTGAAACTACGCGAAAGCGGGCATGCCCAACTGCTCATCAAATATCTTGGATAATTGCCTTGTGCAGGTGACATTCAGATGCAAGACTTGCATAGCCTCGACATCTGACTCATCGAGCAACATATCAATCATAAAAGCGCAAGCCCTATCGGAGTTATTCGATAGGGCTTGCGCTTTTATGATTGGTACTGAAAAATAATTCTAACCGTGCTTGCGGGAATAAATGCTTATATTGTCAGAGGCCTTGAATGCCACTTTGTCACGGGCTTCGATAGTAATTTCCTCACCTGTCGCAGGATTTACACCCTTTCGTTCAGCCATGTGCTTGATAAAGAAACGCCCAAAATCAGGAATGGCCACCTCGTGGTCACCCTCGCATAGGTTATCGGCAATAATGCCAAGCATGGTGTTTACATATTTTG
>CAYVGR010000276.1:0-3530 GCA_964450065.1 uncultured Prevotella sp.
CTCTAAGTTGTTGTAACTTAGGGACTTAACTCGCTATGCGAAGCGGAGAGAGAGGGATTCGAACCCCCGGCACCTCTCAGTGCGACGGTTTTCAAGACCGTTGTAATCGACCACTCTACCATCTCTCCAATGATTTTGTGAGCTGTTGTTTCTTGAAAGCGAGTGCAAAGGTAGACAATAAAAATTGGATTTCATTGTTCTCGGTTCACAATCTTAATGAGTTTAATTTTTATTAACAAACACACGATGCTCCCAAGATTAAAAAGAAGTAATTTTGTAATTCAGTTGTTAATAAGTAATAGGACTAAATGATATATCCCAATAACTTTGAAACTAAGATAGGATTTGATGAAATTCGCACGAGGTTAAAAGCGGAATGCTTGTCTACATTAGGCAAAAGCCTTGTTGATGCGATGGAGTTCTCTTCAGATGCAGAATTCGTGAACACATGGATGGCGCAGATACGCGAGATGAGACGTATCAATGAGGAAGAAGAAGATTTTCCATTAGCGTTTTTCTTTGATGTTCGCGACAGCTTAAAGCGCGTACGCTTGGAAGGAACATGGCTGGAGGAACAGGAGCTTTTTGACCTACGTCGCTCTCTTCGCACGATAGAAGACTTGGTGAAGTTTTTGTATCGTGGTGATAGTTTGTCAGAAAATAAAGCAACAGACTATATCGAAGTGCACGAGACCGAGTCAGAGTCTGATGTCGTGATAAAAAAATGGGATTATCCTTACCTTCACGATTTGGCCGACGGCATTGCCACTTTTCCCGTTTTAATTCAACAAATAGACCAAATTATAGATCAGTTTGGTCATATTCGTGACAACGCCTCACCCGAGTTGTTGAAGATTCGACGGGAGTTGGCGCATGCAGAGAGTTCTGTGTCTCGTATATTGAATAAAATTTTACATACTGCACAGGGTGAGGGATTGGTTGAGAAAGATGTTGCACCAACCTTGCGTGATGGTCGTTTGGTTATACCGGTGGCTCCAGCTCTGAAACGTCGCATATCAGGTATTATCCATGATGAAAGTGCAACGGGAAAAACTGTTTTTATAGAACCTACAGAGGTGGTGGAGGCCAATAATAAAATTCATGAGTTGGAAAATGAGGAACGTCATGAAATTGTGAGGATTCTTACTAAGATGGCAGCTCGCATTCGTCCCCACACAACCGAAATACTCAATTCATACCATTTTCTTGCCCAGATAGATTATATTCAGGCCAAGGCGAAGATGGCTTCGAAGATGAACGCCTTTGAACCGGAGGTGAAAAACAGTCCATATCTTGATTTCATCTGCGCTCGCCATCCGTTACTCGAATCTCACTTAAAGGGAGAACAGAAAATTGTACCCTTGGATATTATGCTTACTCCGGAGAAACATATTTTAATTATCTCCGGACCTAACGCCGGTGGCAAATCGGTTTGCCTGAAAACGGTAGGACTTCTTCAATACATGTTGCAGATGGGACTTAGTATTCCTGTCGGTGATCGTACAACGTGTGGAGTTTTTAAGGACTTGATGATAGATATCGGCGATGAGCAGAGTTTGGAAAACGACCTGAGTACCTATTCCTCTCATCTGCTGAATATGAAGAATATGATGCGACGGGCTTCCAACAGCACCTTAATATTGATTGATGAGTTTGGCACCGGAACCGAACCGCAGATTGGTGGAGCCATAGCCGAGAGCGTATTGGGACAATTTTGTAAGCGTGGTGCATGGGCGATCATCACTACTCATTATCAGAATTTGAAGCATTTTGCAGATAGTCATGATGGAGTGGTCAATGGTGCCATGCTTTACGATCGTCACGAAATGAAGCCATTGTTTCAATTAGCCATTGGCCGTCCGGGAAGTTCATTTGCCATTGAGATAGCTCGAAAAATAGGATTGCCTGAAGATGTGATAGCGGAGGCATCAGAGTTGGTGGGATCAGATTATATTCAAAGCGACAAATACCTGCAGGATATTGTCCGCGACAAACGATATTGGCAACAAAAGCGTCAAATCGTGCATCAACAGGAAAAGGATTTGCGAAAACAAATTGAGCGCTATGAGACTAATATTGCAGATGTTGATAAACAGCGTAAAGATATCTTAGTCAGGGCAAAACGTGAAGCAGAGGAACTTTTGAAAGAAGGTAATCGCCAAATAGAAAACACTATTCGTGAGATTCGAGAGAGTCAGGCTGAGAAAGAAGAGACACGACGTATCAGAGCCGAACTCAATGAATTTAAGCAGGATGTGGAGCAAGGCAAATGGAATAAGGGTCGAAAGTTTCAAAGCGGAATCTTAAGCGATGATGATTTTAAGAAGAAAGTTGAGGAAATAAAAGCACGGAAGCAACGTCGGGAAGAACGCAGGAAGAACAAGGACAGAGAATCGCAAAAAGCTGCCAAACTACTTCGAGCAGCAGCTTCAAAATCGACCCAACCGAAAAAAAAGCTCGGAATAGCTGTTGGCGACGAGGTGCGCATCAAGGGCTTAGCCTCCAAGGGTCGTGTAGAAACTTTGGATGGCAAAATGGCAACTGTGATTTTTGGTGACATGAAAACCAAAATACAGAAAGATCGCTTAGAACTCATTGATGCCAAGAGAGTAGGGGATGATGTGCCTGAACCAGGAGAGCAGTCTAAGATGGATAAGGTGAAGGCCAATTTGCAAAGCTATAATATTTCTCATGTCACGCAGACTACCATCGACGAGCATAAAAAAGATTTCCAGCAAGACTTAGATATCAGGGGATTTCGCGGTGACGAGGCCTTGCAAGCTGTACGATATTTTATTGATGATGCCATATTGATGAGCGTGAGTCGGGTTAGAATACTACATGGCAAGGGCAATGGCATTTTACGACAGCTTGTTCGCCAGTATTTGTCTTCTGAGCCAAACGTAACCCATTATGCTGACGAGCATGTGCAGTTTGGCGGAGCAGGTATTACGGTTGTCGATTTGGGGAAGTAACAAACTGTTCATGCCCACATAATATGTACTTTCATATACTGTTAAGGGTTAGGAATGAGTAAATGCTAATTCCTAACCCTTAACGGTAATTTTTTATATAAAAACTATATTAAGCCTTAATATTGGGCTCTTCGAGACCAAGTCCTTTTTTCTTGTCAACCACCTTAAGGATAAGCCCAAAGATGAGAGCGGCTATGCCAAGGCCGGCTAACATGATGAGTGGGGCCGTGTAGTCCAGTTGAGTGGCATCGGTTACACCAGGATTGGTTTTATCCAGTATCTTACCAATCAGCAATGGGAAGAGCCAGAGACCGATATTCTGAATCCAGAAAATCAGGGCATAGGCAGAGCCAATTATTTTTGCATCGACAAGTTTTGGAACGCTGGGCCAGAGAGAAGCGGGTACCAGTGAGAAAGATGAGCCCAAAACAAGAATGGTAAGATAGGCAACAACGACACCACCTACTTGGCTCCCCTTGAACATGGGAAGGATGAAAGCAAAGGTAAGATGGCAGGCGATGAGCAGTAGAGAGCCAAGCACCAGCATAGATGCGG
>CAYVGR010000277.1:0-3508 GCA_964450065.1 uncultured Prevotella sp.
CCGAATATACCATGATGGAGACCATGGTAACCAGGCTGAGTGCCTCGTTGCCGAAAGTGATGGCTACACCCAGGGCTCCGATAGCCATTCCGACAGATCCCCAAATGAGCAATGGTTTGCGGCCTAGCTTCTCTACTGTGAACACGGCCACAAGCGTAAACGAAATGTTGACCACGCCCATAATGACGGTTTGCATCATGGGGTCGGCCATACCCATATCTTGGAAAATGCGTGGCGCATAGTAAAGCACGGCATTGATACCCACAGCCTGCTGAAACACGCTAAGCATGATACCTACAAAGATACAAACCCACCCGTAAGAGAACAGACGTTCGGTCTTTTCGGTCATGGTTTCTTTGATGTTATGGATAATGTCGTCGGCCATCCGGCTACCGTTGATGCGTGTCAAGATGTTCCGCGCACGCTCGGTTTGGCCGTTCATAACCAGATAGCGGGGAGTCTCGGGCACAAAGCAGATGAGTAAGGTGAAGAGCCCGGCTGGTACGGCTTCGCTTCCAAACATATACCGCCAGCCTGTAGCTATGGTCCAAGTAGCAGCTTCGGGATTCATAATCTGATTGACACCATTCACTAATTCGATAATGGGGTTGATGTTATCGCCAAGGATAAGGAAGTTGACAAAATAGACGACCAGTTGTCCAAAGATAATGGCGAACTGGTTGAAGCTAACGAGCATTCCCCGCACGTTGCTGGGAGCCACCTCTCCTATATACATTGGACAAATGGCTGATGCCAGTCCTACGCCAATGCCTCCGATGATGCGGTAGATGTTGAAAGTTGCAAGAAGACTCCAGGTGGGCACACCACGCTCGAAGAACAGAAATTCGGGTGTCATACTGCCCAATGCTGAGATAAAGAACAGGATACCTGCAATGATCAAGCTCTTTTTACGTCCGAGGTTGGAGGCGAGCAGACCCGACAGGGCTGAACCGATGATACAGCCGATAAGGGCACTGGCACAGGTGAAACCATGCATGCCATTGGTATAAGTGAAACTCTCTGAACCCATGAAGAATGCTTGCAGTCCTTTCTCGGCACCAGAAATAACGGCGGTGTCGTAACCGAAGAGAAGACCGCCAAGAACAGCCACCATGACGATGGAGGCAAGATAGGCTTTGCTGCCTTTGTCGCTTGTTGACATTATTTGAAAAGTTTTGATATGATAGATTCCTGTTGTAAAAGTCTGTAAAAGGAGCTTGGGTGAGTAGTAAATGTCCTCACAAATGGAGCGGATTTTATCACCTGTCAGTCCTTGGTTTTAAGATATAGCGAATGTTTTTTATGTTATAAATGTGTATGATGTCCTTGAAATGTACAACAATCGTTACACAATCATATTTTGTGACAGTTTGCGAGAACGACCATGTACGGTGCAGGGATTAAGTTAAACGTCAATATATTGAATCATAGTAGTATTATTTAAAAACATTGTCGCGTTTACTGGCTTGTGTCGGCACACCTGCTTTTTTGCCGAAGTGGCAATCCTGGAAAGTGATTCCCTCGGTAAAATCCATGCTGAGTGCATTGGGCACCTCGCTGATATTAATATTCTTCATCGTGATGTGCCGCAGGGGTTTGGCCTCGGTACCTTGTAGGATGATGCCTCCATGGCGTGCCTTTCGACAGTCTATGTTTTCAAACCATAGGTTTTCTATGTCGGTGAAATGGATGTTGTCCATGCCTTCGCCGGCGTACATGCTCGTGATGAAGATGAGATCCTCCACCTCGTCGAACTTCAGGTTCCGGGCATAGATGTTGCGCACAAACCCTCCACGGTCAGGGTTGGTTTTGATATAAAGTCCGCGTTTGCAATAGCCCGCATAGTTGCAGTCTTCTATAAATACATTCCTGACGCCACCACTCATTTCCGAACCGATAACCACGGCATGCAAACCCTTGAAATGGCAGTTGCGTATAACGATGTTCTCAGTAGGTTTCCCCAAAGTCCATCCATCGTTGTCGTGTCCTGCTTTAATGGCCACATTATCATCGCCATTGTTGAATTGCACGTCCTCGATAAAAATATTCCGTGAGGATTCGGGATCGATACCATCGTTATTCACCAGCTTGGCATCATAGCGTATGCCTCGGCATATGATGTTTTCTGACTGCAACAAATGGATGCACCAGAAGGGCGAGTTGGTAATGAAAACGTCTTTGATAGTGATACCCTTGCACTTGTAGAGCTGGATAAGCTGTGGGCGCAGGTAGTCGCCTTCTCCAAAAGCACGCTTGTCGATGGCAGTACCTTGATGATTCAAGTCTCTCGACCGCTGTTGGGCAGGTTTTTGCAACTCTCTCCATGTGGCAAAGGTGGTGGCGCAGTTGCCATCGATGGTGCCCTTGCCAATGATGGACACATTGTGCAGGCCGTATCCATAGATGAAGGGCGAATAGTTGCGGACGTATGTACCTTCCCATGAAGTTTCGACAGCAGGGAGATAATATTCCGGATTGGCATCGAAGCGCAGTGTAGTGCCATCTTGCAGCTCCAACGTCACGTTGCTTTCCAAATGGATAGACCCTTTCACGAGCCATACACCCCGTGGCACAACAAGATGCAGTCCGCCTTTCTTTTTGGCGGCTTTCATAGCTTTGACAAATGCCTTGTGGCAGTCTTTGTTACCTCCGGCTTTGGCTCCAAACTTCAGAATAGATGTTTTCTCTCCCACAGAAGATGCTCCGGTGATGAGTTGCAGGATCGAGTCGCGCGTTGTCTCGTTGTAGCCTGCACCGTGGATAGAGCAGAGACAAAGCGTGAGGAAAGCGGAAAACAGGATGTATCTCTTCATTGTGAGCGTTGTTTTTAAATGATGCTGTTACAGTCCACGAGCCTTGAGCAGGGCGGAAGCGTCGGGTGACTGCAATCCTGTGAAGTCGGAGAAGCTCTTCATCAGGTCGCGGGTGTTGCCCCGGCTCAGAATGATGTCGCGGAAGGCCTGACCAACTTCGGGTTTCAAGGCTCCTTGTTGATCAAAATGTTGGGCAATATTGACAGCCAACACCTCGGTCCATAGATAACTGTAGTAGCCGGCTGCATAGCCCCCTCCCCACACGTGGTTAAAATAGGAGGTGGAGTAGCGAGGTGGAATCTGGCTGTTGAGTAGCCCGATTTCCTTCAGGGCACTCGTTTCGAAAGCCTTCGCCTTGTCGGCAGTGGGTATGTCTTGTGAAGACAACATGTGCCAGGCGAGGTCGAGACAAGTCGCAGCCAAGTTCTCGCCAAGCGCGTAGGCCGAGTGGAAGTTGATAGAATAGAGCATCTTGTTCTTCAGTTTCTCAGGCATGGGTTGGCCCGTTTGGGTGTGTTTGGCATAATGGTTGAACACTTCCGGAATGGTGGCGAACGACTCGTTGAACTGCGATGGCATCTCCACGAAGTCGCGTGCTACGGCTGTGCCGCTCAGCGAGTTGTATTGGCAGTCAGACAAGATGCCGTGCAGGGCATGACCGAACTCGTGGAACATGGTTGTCACCTCGTCCCATG
>CAYVGR010000278.1:0-3508 GCA_964450065.1 uncultured Prevotella sp.
TGCTTACCGTCAGTGATGGCGTGGCACGTATTTACGGTCTGCGCAACTGTGAAGCTAATGAGTTGCTTGAGTTTGAGAATGGTACGATGGCAATTGTAATGAACCTTGAGGAAGACAACGTGGGTTGTATTCTCTTGGGATCATCAATCGGCATCAAGGAGGGACAGTCGGTGAAGCGTACGCATCGTATCGCTTCTATTCGTGTGAATGACAATTTCTTAGGCCGTGTTGTTAATCCGTTGGGCGAAGCCATTGACGGCAAGGGAGACATTGACCTAACCGAGTCTTTTGAGATGCCGCTCGACCGTAAGGCACCGGGAGTGATCTATCGTCAGCCCGTGAAAGAGCCCTTACAGACCGGCCTGAAGTCTGTCGACTCCATGATTCCAATCGGACGCGGACAGCGCGAGCTTATCATTGGCGACCGACAGACCGGCAAGACAGCCATTGCCGTCGATACGATCATCAACCAGAAAGGGAACTATGAGGCTGGTAAGCCAGTGTATTGCATCTATGTAGCTATTGGTCAGAAAGCCAGTACGGTTGCCAACTTGGTGGAAACTCTGAGAGAATACGGCGCGCTGCCATATTCTATCATTGTCAGTGCTACCGCTGCCGATCCTGCTGCCATGCAGTATTATGCACCGTTTGCAGGAGCTGCTATCGGTGAATATTTCCGTGACCGTGGTCATCATGCACTGGTAATTTACGACGACCTGTCCAAACAGGCTGTGGCCTATCGTGAGGTGTCGCTGATTCTTCGTCGTCCTTCAGGCCGCGAGGCATATCCCGGTGACGTGTTCTATCTTCACTCCCGATTGCTCGAACGCGCAGCGAGAATTAACAATCAACAGGAGATTGCAGAGCAGATGAACGACCTGCCTGAGTGTCTTGAAGGACATGTTCGTGGTGGCGGGTCGCTTACGGCATTGCCAATTATCGAAACGCAAGCCGGTGACGTGTCGGCATATATTCCTACCAACGTGATTTCGATTACCGACGGGCAGATATATTTGGAGACAAACCTTTTCAACCAAGGCTTTCGTCCGGCCATCAATGTTGGTATTTCGGTATCCCGTGTTGGAGGATCGGCACAGGTTAAGAGTATGAAGAAAGTTGCTGGTACACTGAAGATCGACATGGCACAATATCGTGAGCTTGAGGCCTTCTCCAAGTTCTCAAGCGATATGGACCCAGTAACGACTATGACCCTTGACCGAGGACGCAAAAACAACCAACTGCTTATCCAACCTCAGTACAGCCCGATGCCGATAGGTGAACAGGTTGCCATCATCTACTGTGGAGTACATGGCCTGATGCACGATGTTCCTGTAGATCAGGTTCGCCTTTGCCAAGACCAATTCCTTGAGCAGATGCGCTCACAGCATCAAGATGTTCTTGCAGACTTCGCCAGTGGAAAATTGGAGGACAGCAGCATCAAGGTTGTAGAGGAAGTAATGGCTAACATCACCGGACAATTCAAGAAATAAGAAAAGGATAAATCATGCCTTCATTAAAAGCGATAAAGGATCGTATAGTCTCTGTTCAAAGCACGCGTAAGATTACAAGTGCTATGAAAATGGTGGCTTCGTCAAAATTACACCATGCACAGATTGCCATTCAGAACATGTTACCATACTCCAACCAGTTGGAACATATTCTCAAGTCGTTCCTGGCGTCCATTCCCAATGCACAGAGTAGGTTTGACGAAGAACGGCCGGATGTCAAGCGCGTAGCCTTGATCGTATATTCGTCCAATGGTTCGTTATGCGGAGGTTTCAATGGCAATGTTATTCGTATGATGCAACAAGCCGTCGAGGGTTATCAAGCTCAGGGGATTCGTGATATCACGATATACCCTATTGGGCGTAAAGTGGCCGAGAAGGTTAAAAGGCTCGGATGCAAGTCGGCGGGCAATTTTATAGAACTGGCCGACAAACCCAATGCTCGCGATTGTAGCATGATTGCCAAGGAGGTGGCCAAGAAGTTTGCAGCCCATGAATATGATAGGGTTGAGTTGATTTATCATCATTTTAGGAGTGCGGGGACGCAAATTCTCACACGCAAGACATTGCTGCCCATTGATTTGTCAACCGAGGCCATTGGTAAGGACAACGACCGTGACTTATCCTCCAACATGGCTACCGCCAAGGCGCAAGAGTATCTGCGCAAGAAGGGGGAAGCCAAAGCAAGTCAAAAGCACGAAGAGACCAAGCCGCTTAACGACGACTATATTGTAGAACCCGATAAGGACACAGTGTTGTCCGTGCTTATACCCAAGTTGCTCAACCTGATGGTATACACGGCTTTGCTCGACAATGCGGCGTCTGAGCATGCGGCACGTATGGTAGCCATGCAAACTGCTACAGATAATGCCGATGAGTTGCTAAGCGACCTAAGCCTGCAATACAACAAGAGCCGACAGGCTGCTATTACCAATGAATTGCTTGATATTGTCGGCGGTTCAGTGAATAATTAATTTATACAACACATCAAGATAACAGGGGGCAAATATCGTATACGATATTTGCCCCCTGTTTGCCTATATGTGTATTCTTCATCTGTTTCCATGAAATTTGCCAGTTATATATCCTAAGAAGATTGAAAATTGAAATTCTTATAGCTTTATGACTCATTCGTTTTGTTTTGTTGCGAAATAATGAATGAGCCTCATGGCATAAGTCGAAATTATCTGTTTTGTTTCAAGATAGAAGACTAAGAAATTCTACTTAGCTTGTACAGATTGGAGAATCGATGCTTATCTGTGAATGGGTGTTGCACAACTGCCCCCATGAAAACCGCACGGGGCGAAAGGTTCATGAGCCTGCCCATGTTATTTTCAATGATTGCTGTCCGAGCAAGTCTTGAAGTATTACAAGATGTTTTTTTTCTTTACAAACACCTCTTTATGCTTGACGTTTTCAAAAAATGTTTGGCTTGCGCTCGAAATACGCGCAGTACGCGAAAGTTTGTAGTTGGCTGATAGTCAGTTAGTTTTCTAAATATTCCTTTTTGCTCCCTATTTTGTCGCTTGCGATTGAATATTGAATGATGTGCTGATTAAGCTCTAACAGCACTGCGATCAGGCTTCTTTCACGTGATCATGAAGCCTTAATGGTATGACGATAACATGTCAATCGCAACGCTGCGAATATTTTCACGTTTTGCAAACTGATATTTACGATTAAAACATGGCGTATTTTTCTCCAGATGCTTTGAAAAAGTTCACTTGAAATTTGGTAAATTAATCTTACACAGGGAGAAATCATAGCAAAGAGTTTTCAAACGAGCAATGTAGATTCAGAGTACCAAAACGAGTCTTTTACACCAACAAGACAAGAATTTTGTAAAAAGATAAAGCAACCTCGTACCAGCTGATAGACTCAGCCCTCTTTGCCATGTGTAAATGATGTCTCATTTTAATTTTGTCCAATACTTGGTAGAATCGAAAATTAATCTTAACTTTGTAAGCATATCTCATTAGGGAAAGCGGCTTAAAAACCACAGA
>CAYVGR010000279.1:0-3498 GCA_964450065.1 uncultured Prevotella sp.
ATAAAACCACCTCAACACCTGCACGTTGAAGAAGGCGGATGCCATCGTCAAGGCGATAAGTCTCTCCATAAACCACCCGTTTGATACCTGATTGGATAATCAGCTTAGCGCATTCTATACAAGGCGACGCTGTAACGTAAAGCGTTGCATCCTCGCTGTTGTTATGAGACCGGGCTAATTTTGTAATGGCATTGGCTTCTGCATGCAGCACATACGGCTTAGTGAGTCCATCATCGTCCTCGCATATATTTTCAAAACCACTTGGTGTGCCGTTGTATCCATCGCTGATAATCATCTTGTCTTTAACGACCAAAGCACCTACTTGTCGACGTTTGCAATATGAGTTTTCGGCCCATATCCGAGCCATGCGTAAATATCGTCCATCCAGTTGTAGTGCTTTCTTCTGCCTTTGTTCTTCTTCCATCTCTATATTCTTAGGCATTCTTTATTCCATTGCGTATTAACAACGCATCTATTGACGGCTCTTGTCCGCGAAAGCGTTTATACAGAGTCATCGGATTTTCCGTTCCTCCCTTAGATAAAACATTTTCCCGTAAGCTCTTGGCCGTTTCTTTATCGAATATTCCATTTTTCTTGAATAAACTGAAAGCATCTGCATCGAGCACCTCCGCCCATTTATAACTGTAATACCCAGCTGCATATCCTCCTGCCATAATATGAGAAAATTGCACAGTCATGCAAGTATTGGGCAGCTGGTCAACAATTATAGCCTTCTGCCAAGCTTTCTTTTCAAATGGGATAATATCCTCAGTAAACTCTTTTTTCTGAGTATAATATGCCATATCAAGCAATCCAAAACTAACTTGGCGCAAACAGGCGTATGCCACATTAAAGTTACGACTCTTCAGTATCCTGTCAATGAGTTCTTCAGGGATGGGCTCGCCGGTTTGGTAATGAAACGCAAACGTACGTAGGAATTCCTTTTCCGTCGAATAGTTTTCCATAAACTGCGAAGGCATTTCAACAAAGTCCCACCATACGTTTGTTCCGGAAAGACTTTCGAAGCGGGTGTTGGCAAGCATGCCGTGCAATGAGTGCCCAAACTCGTGGAGGAAAGTTTCCACCTCGCTTAAGGTGAGCAATGCAGGCTTCGAGGGTGTGGGCTTGGTAAAGTTCATCACCACACTTACATGAGGACGGACGTTTTCTCCCTTCCGGTTGATATACTGCCCTTGAAATCCAGTCATCCATGCACCGCTCTGTTTGCCGTTACGAGGGTAGAAGTCTGCATAGAATACTGCCAAATAACTACCGTCTTCATCAAACACCTCGTATGCCTTCACGTCTGGATGATACACCGGGATGTCTTTGTTCTCCTTGAATGTAATGCCATAGAGTTTCTTGGCCAACCCAAACACGCCCTCAATCACTTTGTCGAGTTGGAAGTACGGACGCAACATTTCAGCATCCAGATTATACTTTTCCATCTGGAGTTTGTGAGCATAAAATGAGAAATCCCACGGTTTAAGCTCAAAATCTTCTCCCTCTTTCTGCCTGGCCTTAGCCTCTATGGCTTTCACTTCTTGAACAGCTGTTGGCTTATAGGCATCTATCAAATCGTTCAACAGCTTATAAACATTATCGATATTGCCTGCCATGCGGTGCTTTAACACATAGTCAGCATATGTATCATATCCCAATAGTTGAGCCATTTCCCGACGCAGATTCACAAGGCGCTGGCATATTTTAAGGTTGTTTTCATCGTTATCGTGGGTACATTCCGTGTTTCGAGCCATATACATTTGTTCGCGCAGGTCGCGTTGGGCGGAATATGACATAAAAGGAGAATAGCTTGGATAATCGAGCGTAAACACCCAGCCTTCCATGTTTCTCTCGCTTGCAGCAAGTGCTGCCGCATCTATCGCAGTATCGGGCAAACCTTCGAGTTGAGCCTTGTCGGTGATATGAAGTATAAAAGCTTTGTTTTCCTTTAATAGGTTTTGAGAAAATTGCAAGGCCAGCATGCTCGCCTCCTCGGTAAGCTTACGCAGCTTGTCCTTGTCCTCATCGCTAAGCAGTGCTCCGCTTCTCACAAAAGCATCATATTCTTTCTCAAGCAACATGTTTTCCTCGGCAGTAAGCTCCCGGTGGTTCTCATATACATGCTTGATGCGTTGAAACAATTTCTTGTTGAATATTACATCATTGGCATGTTGTGTTAGTATGGGGTTGAGCTTCTGCGCCAGGGCTTCCATCTTGTCATTGGTATTGGCACCCATCATGCAGGAAAACACTGTGGAGACACGGTCAAGCAAATCGTAATAGTGTGCCCCTCGGCTCTGATCCTCAACAGCAATAGTGTTCTCAAAAGTAGGTTCGTCAGGATTGTTTATAATTTTGTCTATCTCTTCATTATCCCGACGAATCCCCTCCATGAAGGCCTCTTCGTAATCTTCAAATCTGATTTTGTCAAAAGGAACTGTATTGTGAGGAGTCGCATAGGGCTCCATAAAAGGATTTTTTCTTATATCAGAAACTTTCATAACATGCTAAAATCTTCTCTATAACGTATTGCAAAGGTAATAAAAAGATTGTAGACACATTATTAATAAGTATAATTTAACTTATAACGCTACGGGCAAGTTGGTTAACAGATAGTATTTCTATTCTCCCTCTACTAAGTACAATCAAGCCTTGGTCTGCCCACTTGTTCAGTGCCTGGGATATGTGCAATCGGCTGGCATTAAGCTCTCCGGCTAAACGAGTCATTTTTATCTTGAATATTTTTCTTCCCGCAGGATGTGTGCAATGTGACAAAAAGAATCTAACAATGCGCTGGTTTAAGTTTTGCGGAACGCTTCTCCACCCTTGTTGTATTTGTTTTTGTAATGCGGTAGAAATGGTATTGAGTAAGTTCAGTCTAAATATCAAGGAATCGCTGGTTAGCCTTAAAGTCTCATTTTTGCTAATGCTGATCAGGCTGCAAGCAGTAAGTGCGACCATTGTGCTGGTGTAGCGTTGTATCAGACCAAAAGTTCGCTCAGGTTGCAACGTGTATGGAGCGCTCAGATATTCGTACACCGTATATCCGTTGTCATGTGCGTGGGTTTCCATTTCGATTTCTCCGTCTACAAGCAGTAGCAGCTGTCCGTTTTTTTCACCTTCTTCAACAATCTTATCTCCAATCTCAACCTTTATAAAATCGAACTTTGTATGTGCTATAATTTGTTCCATATTATCTCTTCCCATTCCAACAAAGAGTGGGAGGTTGATAAGCTTTTTATAAAGTCCGAAGTTTTTCACACTTTCACTTTTATAAGTTCACTCCAACATTTTGTCTTTCAGGGAGGGCGAATACCATATCTTGTTGACACCCAGATTGTCTGCATAAATAATATAAACCATTAGTTCTGGGTGTGTATTCAGAAACTCCTTGGTTTTATCAAGTCCCATAACCATGAAGGAAGTTGCATAGGCATCGGCTGTTGCACATCGGTCTGCAAGTACTGTTGCCGAAAGAATGCTATGTTGCACGGG
>CAYVGR010000280.1:0-3490 GCA_964450065.1 uncultured Prevotella sp.
TTTGTTTATCAATTAGTTGTAAAATACGTATTTTTTGAGTGACGAAGTCAGGAAACAAAGCCTCGGCACGGTTGTATTTCCATGCCGAGGCTTGCTTATTGGTTACGTTATCTTCTTCAGATTGGAGGATAACTGTGGTTTATCTTAGTTCTCCGTCTTGGTCTTGATGGCTTCGGATATCAGCTTTTCGAGTTCTTCACAAAGTTCGGGGTTGTCTCGTAGGATGCCTATCGTGGCATCTCTTCCCTGTGCCAGCTTGGAATCACCATAGCTATACCAACTTCCACTTTTCTGTATAATGTCGTATTCTACGCCGAGATCCACAATCTCCCCTATTTTGTTGATGCCAACACCAAACATGATGTCGAACTCAGCCTTGCGGAAAGGGGGAGCAACCTTGTTTTTCACCACCTTGACTTTCGTGAGATTACCTATGATATTGTCTCCGTCTTTCAATGACTTCGACTTGCGGATATCCACACGAACGCTGGCATAAAACTTCAAGGCATTACCTCCGGTTGTGGTTTCCGGATTGCCAAAGGTTATGCCTATCTTCTCGCGCAACTGGTTGATAAAGATACAGCAGGTGTTGGTTTTGGCAATGGTCGAAGTGAGTTTGCGCAGAGCCTGACTCATCAAGCGTGCCTGCAAACCTACCATGGCGTCGCCCATTTCGCCGTCTATTTCCTTCTTCGGAGTTAAGGCTGCAACCGAGTCGATAACCAAAATGTCCACCGCCGAGCTGCTTATCAGCTGATCGGCTATCTGCAAGGCCTGCTCACCGTTGTCTGGTTGCGATATCCACAGATTGTCAACATCCACTCCCAGTTTCTCGGCATAAAAGCGGTCGAATGCATGTTCGGCATCGATAAATGCGGCTATACCACCTTGTTTCTGAGCTTCGGCAATGGCATGGATGGCCAAAGTGGTTTTACCCGATGACTCCGGACCAAATATTTCTATGATTCTGCCACGCGGATAGCCCCCCACTCCCAAGGCAACATCCAGCCCGATCGAGCCTGTGGGAATAACGTCCACCGGCTCTATGCTCGCGTCGCCCATGCGCATAATGGAGCCTTTACCGAAATCTTTTTCTATTTTCGACATGGCAGCCTGCAAGGCTTTCAGCTTTGCACCTTTCTCTGCCTTTTGGTTTGCCGTCTTTTCCGCGGCTAATTGTTCTTCTGTTTTTGCCATATATATAACAATGAGACCTATCCAAAACCCCTCCCTTGATATTCAAGATGTCAATCGAACAGGTCGTTTTAATAATTATATCTTTCCACCTTTCTCTCTTGTGTCGGGTTTGGAACAAGGGGCTTCGGCCTACAGTTCCAAGTCCTCGTCATGTATTTCGTGCCAAGGCAAGCCCTGTTCACCAATCACTTTGAGGAATGGGTCGGGATCAAAGTCCTCCACATTCCACACGCCGGGCTTGTTCCACAGTCCCTTGAAGAACATCATGGCACCGGCCATGGCAGGCACACCCGTGGTATAGCTCACACCCTGCATGCCCGTCTCGTTGTAGGCATCTTGGTGTTTGCAGTTGTTATAGATATAATAGGTGC
This sequence comes from uncultured Prevotella sp., assembly GCA_964450065.1. Taxonomy (GTDB): domain Bacteria; phylum Bacteroidota; class Bacteroidia; order Bacteroidales; family Bacteroidaceae; genus Prevotella. Next base: position 1,569 of record CAYVGR010000280.1, read on the forward strand.
GTTCCTTACCGTCCTTCACGCCTCGGATTCGGCAACCGATGCTGGTCTCGCCGTCGTAGTTCTCACCCAGGTCTTGCGGGTTGGGCAATACGGCTTTCAGGAATTGCAGCGGAACGATGTTCACCTTGACGGTCTTCCCGGAACCGTCGGCCAGCTCGGCTTCATACTCCACCTTGTCAATGCGGCTCATACCTAAGTTCTGTATGCAGTCCAGATAGGTGAGATACTGCTGTCCGAAAGTCATCCAGAAGCGTGCGCGCTTAATGGTGGGGAAGTTCTTCACCAAGCTCTCCAGCTCCTCGTGATACATCAGGTAGCTGTCGCGTGGACCGATGTTCGGATAAGTGATGTCTTGATGCACGGCCAGCGGCTCTGTCTCAATCCATTTTCCATTCTCGTAATATCGTCCCTTCTGGGTTATCTCACGAATATTGATTTCGGGATTGAAGTTGGTGGCAAAAGCCTTGTGATGATTGCCGGCATTGCAGTCCACAATGTCGAGATAGTGCATCTCGTCAAAATGGTGCTTGGCGGCATACGCCGTGAAAGCCTGCGAAACGCCCGGGTCGAAACCACAGCCAAGGATGGCTGTCAGGCCGGCTTTCTCAAACTTCTCCTTGTATGCCCACTGCCAACTGTATTCAAAGTGAGCCGTGTCCTTAGGCTCATAGTTGGCCGTGTCGAGATAGTTGCAGCCACAGGCCAGGCAAGCTTCCATAATGGTGAGGTCCTGATAAGGTAGGGCAAGGTTAACAACCAAATCGGGCTTGTAGCTGTTGAGCAGTTCTTTCAGCTGCTCCACATCGTCAGCATCCACGCCCGCAGTCTTGATGTCCATCTTATAACCTTTGGCATGGATGTCGGCCACCAGCTTGTCGCACTTCTCCTTGCGCCGGCTGGCAATCATAAACTCCTTAAATACATCTTGGTTTTGCACTATCTTGAATGCGCAAACTGTGGCAACGCCACCGGCGCCGATCATGAGAAGTCTCCCCCGACCTTTCCGAAGTAGGGGTTCCTCAACCGCCAAAGTCTTCGAAAGCTTGGCATCTTCAACCTTGTCTTTCCGCAAATCGCTCATTTCTACTCTTTATTTTATATATTTATTACTTGTTCTGTTTTTGTTAAACACACACTTCATCCAACTTCCATTCCTCTCCACGCACAGTGTCACAAGCCATTGAAAGACGTCAAGGCCTCACCTCTTCCCCCTTAATGCCCATGGCGTTCATAATCGAATAGCCCAGTATCTCCTGACGGAAGTTGCCACCCTCCATGGGTTGCATGGCAAACACCGTGATACGCTTCTCCTCCGGGGCACCACGGAGGGTGCGACGAATCTCATCATAAATATTTCCCTCCTCACCGTTGGGAATAATCATCAGCCGTTTCACGTCCTGATGGTCTGCCATGGTTTTGACAACATCGAGCATATACTCATCTTTCGATACCATCTCCCCCACGGCAAACGAATTAACAAGAAACTCTCCCAAACGGTCATCCTTGAATGCCTGTGCGTTGAGTTCCGAATCATAGTCGGAGGGAACGAAGTTTTCCAGTTTATGTTTCTCGTGGTTATGAACGAGTACCACCTGGGTTTCGTGCGGTTTCCCGTCCTCGCGCAGTCCACCGTCCAAGGCAATGTTCACCGCCCACCGACTGAGGTCGGCCGGGGGTATGGCGCGGCCAATCATCCGTTCAAACTGTACGGCGAGCTGAAACGCAACATAGTCGATATAATCGGCATCGGCAATGATCACGTTCTCGCTCATTTTCATGCGGCTTGTGTCTTGCAAGTTCATATTGCAAAGATAACTTTTTATTTTCATTGTTACAAGCGATTATGCGAAAAACAAATGAGAATTTAGCAATTCAAAATTCAAAATTCATAATTCAAAATTGAGCGTAAGCCTAATTTTGAA
>CAYVGR010000281.1:0-3459 GCA_964450065.1 uncultured Prevotella sp.
AGGCTACACCTATATTAATATAGACGATGGCTTTCAGGGAGGGCGTGGGTCCAATGGGGAGTTGAGGATGAATCCACATCGCTTTCCCCAGGGGCTAAAGCCTGTTGTGGACTATATTCATGACCGGGGACTAAAGGCTGGGATATATTCTGATGCAGGCAGCAGCACGTGCGGATATCATTATGACAACGACTCGCTCAGCTTCAATGTAGGCTTTTATCGCCACGACCAACAAGACGCAAACCTGTTTTTCAGGAATCTTGAATTCGACTTTGTCAAGGTCGATTTCTGTGGAGGAAGAGCTAAGACTGGAATTGATGGTATCGATATGGACGAGCAGGAACGTTATACAGCCATACGCCAGGCCATAGATGCAACGGGGCGCAGGGATGTGAGAATGAACGTTTGCCGTTGGGCCTATCCGGGCACGTGGGTAAGTTCTGTCGCCGACAGTTGGCGAACCACTCAGGACATCCGGCCTCGTTGGAGCTCGGTGAAGAATATTTTAGAGCAGAATCTTTATCTTTCAGCCTATAGCAGTGATGGACATTACAACGATATGGATATGCTGGAGGTAGGGCGTGGTATGACTTTCGAGGAGGATAAAACCCATTTTGGGATGTGGTGTATGTTGGAAAGTCCACTGCTGATTGGTTGTGACCTTGGCAAAATCAATACCCAAACACTTGATTTGTTGAAAAATCCGGAACTCATTGCGCTTAATCAGACTCAGCCACACCAACAAGCTTATCTCGCAGGTAAATCAGACGGTTGCTATGTTCTTGTCAAGGATGTGGAGCGTTTGCAAGGTCTTAGGCGAGCCGTGGCTTTCTATAATCCCACGAACAGAGAGGCAACGGCCACGCTGAAGTTTAATGATGTCGATTTGGGCGGAGCCGTGTCGGTTCGCTCTGTCTTTATGCGCGAGGAGGTTGGATTGTTTCAAGGAAATACGATGCGTGTGGTTGTGCCAAGGCATGGCTGCCGTATTTATGTGCTGACAGGTGAAAAACGGCTCGACCGGAAGCGTTATGAGGCAGAGGCAGGATATATCAAGGCGTATCAGGAGCTATGGAACAACCAGTCTCGAAAGTCCGGTATCTATGAGTATGATGACCAATGCAGCAGTGGCGCGAAAGCAACATGGCTGGGGTGCTCGGCCGAGAATGCATTGGAGTGGAAGAACGTACATGTGCGGAAAAGTGGTGAATACTGTCTCTTGATTGCTCACAAGAGTACGGAAGAGCGTGGCTTTTCGGTGGTGGTGAATGATGAAAAGATTGGAACCTATACTGTGAACGGTGACGGTGAAGTGATGGTAAAAGCGAACTTGCGGGCAGGAAACAATGTGGTAAGACTTAGTAATGACACGAACTGGATGCCCGATATCGATTATATGGAAGTTAAAAAACACAATAAAAGCCGATTCTAAAGTAACGTTGGGTTTTAAAATCGGTAATGTGGTTAAAATATTTTAATCAAATGCAACAATACATGTCTTGTTACGTCTTTAATATATATGGCCGCATACGCGTTTAGCCTTATGCACAATAGAAGTAGAAAATATTTTAAAAACAGGAGCAAATATGAAGAAAAACATTTTTATCATGGCAATGATGACCGGTGTGCTGCTCGTTTCGAGCTGTGCAAGCAAGAAGGATTTGGTGAATTGCCAGAATGAGAATCGTGAACTGACATCTAATTATCAGACTGCCCGGGAGCAGTTGGCAGCCTCGCAGGCTCGTGTTTCCTCCTTGGAAGAACAGCTGGCTCAACACAAGCGCGACTATGCTTCGTTGCAAAAGAGCCTTGACAAAAGCTTGTTGAACACTTCGGACAACAATATCAATATTTCTAAATTAGTCGACCAGATTAACGAGTCGAACCAATACATCCGTCATTTGGTGGAGGTGAAGAGCAAGAGCGACTCGCTGAACATGGTGCTGACCAATAACCTGACCCGTTCGCTGAGCAGGGAAGAGATGAAGGAGGTTGACGTTCAGGTGCTCAAGGGCGTGGTCTATATCTCCTTGGCCGACAACATGCTCTATAAGAGCGGTAGCTATGAGATTAATGATCGTGCTGAGGAAACACTGGGTAAGATAGCCAAAATCATCATGGACTACAAGGATTATGATGTGCTCATCGAGGGAAATACCGACAATGTGCCTATCAACACCTCGTCGGAGCTGATGAAGAATATCCGCAACAACTGGGATCTCTCGGCCCTGCGTGCCTCTTCTGTGGTGCAGTATCTCATCGACCACTTTGGCGTTGCGCCGGGCAGACTGACCGCCGGAGGCCGTGGCGAGTTCAATCCCATTGCTTCCAACGATACCGCATTGGGCAAGCAGCGTAACCGCCGTACCCAGATTATCATCACACCGAAGCTCGACCAGTTTATGGATCTCATCGACGAGGCTCCCGAAAAGAAATAACACCATGTTGTTGGCCAGGTTTGCCATTCAATCCTATGGCATCGCTGCAATTAGCAGATGCTTGGTTGGCGACCCGACTTAATGCCGACAGATAGAAGAAGAAAAGAGCCGGAGACGCGCATGCTAAGCGTAGTCTCCGGCTCTTTTCGTCTCATGTCATGTCTCTGCTTCAGCAGTCGGTTGTCTTGCGAAAACTATGATGTGTAAAGTATGATTACCATTTTTGGGGTGTCTGTCTTCGGGGCATCCAGAGAAAAAAGCGCCATGTTCCGAGCTTCATTATTTGCTGGAACGGCATGAAAATATGAGGTGACGATGCGTTTACTATCTTATTATCGTGCCATTTGGGCTTCATGGTCGTGCGAATGAGTTTCAATCGCCGTGCGTTTCGAGCTTAATCGCAGTGCCATTCGATATTCAATCGCAGATGACAAAATTGGAGTCGCAAGCCGGTTTTTGCTAAATGGTTGATATTTAGACTACTATAAACTTTCTTGTATTTCTCATATTTCGGACGACAGCAAGGAGATTTTTGAATACGCGAAATACAGAAGAGTGATTGTAAGGAATATTGACAGTCAATTCTGCCATGCTTGTTCAAGACCGCTGATATTTCAACTTATTGATGATGCATTAGTCGCGATTAGTTGTTGAGTATGTTTTGTTGAACGGGGGAAATTTTCTGCGCACGTTGTTGACGGCGTGGCTGTCTCACCTTAAACTTGTCGAATCCTTCACCATATACACCGATCACGTTGGTCTGGGTAACGAAAGCCTTGGGGTCTATCTCGTTGATGATAGAGAATATGATGCCGCTCTCGCGTCGCTTGGCCATGACAAACAGCATCTTCACGTTGTGCCCGGTATAGAATCCGTGTGCCTCGATGACCGTTGCACCCCGGTGTGGGGATTTGGCTATCCTCGAAGCGATTTCTTGATATTTGTCCGAGATAATGAAAAACTGCACGCTGCGCTGCATCGACTGTATCACTTGGTCGATACAGAAGCCGATGACCAGCAG
>CAYVGR010000282.1:0-3456 GCA_964450065.1 uncultured Prevotella sp.
GCCGCCAATAGATAATTATTTCTGAGATTGGCCTTCATTTCTCGTGTTTTATTGTTAACTTTGTCTCATAGGCAAGACAGACCAACGTTGCAAAGATACTAAAAACTCAATAGATAACGTAAGATGTTGCCGGTCTTTTTGCAAAACATAATTCAACTTTTTCCATTCGCCTACCCATGACACAAGCAGAGTTTATCAATCGTATCAGACAGGACTTTGGCTTTGATCCCACTGCCGACCAACAGTTGGCCATGGAGACCTTTGCCCGTTTTCTTGCCGACCGCGACGACCGAGTGGTGATGATATTGCGGGGATCTGCCGGAACCGGAAAAACATCATTGGCTGGTGCTATGGTTCGTACGCTTCACCGTTTGGGACAGAAGCTTATGCTACTGGCACCTACTGGTCGCGCGGCAAAAATGTTTTCAATCAACAGCGGTTTGCCAGCCTATACCATTCATCGCCGCATCTATCGGGAAGAGGCTTATCAGGGACTCGACGGCCGGTTCGAACTAAACCATAATCGATATCGCGACATGCTCTTTGTGGTCGATGAGGCTTCGATGGTGAGCAACATACCTTCGGGCGATAGCTCGTTTGGATCGGGCAGCTTGCTCGACGATCTGATGCAATATGTTTATAGCGGCGATAATTGCAGGCTGCTGCTTATTGGCGACCATGCACAGCTTCCGCCCGTGGGCGAATCAGAGGCACCCGCCCTTTGCGCCGGAGTGGTTGGGGGCTATGGCATGAGGGTGTATCAATGTGAATTAAACGAAGTGGTACGACAGGAGAACAACTCCGGCATACTCTACAACGCCACATATATACGCCAGCTTATCACGCAAGACGTGGCTACGGAATTGCCAAAAATAAGATTTCATGGGTTTGCTGATGTTGAGTTGATGCCCGGTAACGAACTGATCGACAGTTTGGAGACGAGTTACAGCCGTGCCGGAATCGACGAAACCATTGTCGTAACACGGTCTAACAAGCGGGCAAATGTCTACAATCAGGGCATTCGCAACATGATTCTCGATAGTGAGGATATACTTTGCCCCGGCGACATGTTGATGATAGTGCGCAATAATTATTTTTGGACGGAACAACTTAAAAGTTCGGAGCGCGCCCCTGCACCCAAGGGTCAGCAGCCACCAGACAATATTCCGTCCTTTCTTGCCAACGGCGACCGTGCCAAAGTGTTGCGTGTTCGCAACGAGCGTGAGCTCTACGGTTTTCGCTTTGCAGATGTATGGCTTCGGTTTCCTGACTACGATAATTTTGAAATGACGTTTACTGTCATTCTGGACTCGCTCACTACCGATGCTCCGGCGCTCACTCGGGAGCAAAATGAAAAATTATATCAAAGCGTGATGGAGGATTATGCCGATATGCCCACAAAGCCCGATCGGTTGAAGGCTTTGCGCCAAGACATCTATTTCAATGCCCTGCAGGTGAAGTTTGCGTATGCCGTGACTTGTCATAAAGCGCAGGGCGGACAATGGCAGCACGTGTATATTGACCAGGGGTATATGACCGATGAGATGCTCACCCCCGACTATATTCATTGGCTTTACACGGCTTTTACACGCGCCACCGATAAACTTTTTCTGGTGAACTGGCCCAAAGCTCAGATTGCAGAACACGATTCATCATACTGAGTCGCTGCCTGCATACTGTTTGTTCGCTTCTGTTATCCTCATTGTTTTCAGACAACGTCCAAGCGTTGGAAAGCCGGAGCCTAACCCATATCAAGTGTTTTGTTTTTCCTAACACACCTGAGTGTATATCTCAATTTTCTGTTATTGTAAAATATAATTGCCTTTTTTTGGGTGATTGTTTTCAGAGCATCTGGATAAAAATGCGCCATGTTTTTGCCCATGTTTCTTGTTGCGACAATAAGAATATTTCAAAGGCGGTGCGATAACAGTCTAATCATGGCACGGTTAAGGCTTCATGACCGTGCGGTTGAAGCCTACACGTCGCGCGATTAGACGTTGATCGCTGTGCCATTCGATACCCAATCGCAGGCGATAAATTAGAGGCCGAATGGGTCGCGTGGCTAAATGGCTGGTTGTCAGCAAACTGCAAGTGGGCTCAAATTTCGCGAATTTCGAACCGCAGGACAATTATTTTCAAATAAGCGAAGCATAAAGGTGCATTTGTCAAGATATTTTGAGGTGTGTAATTGTTAGCAGTCCCATGCAGTTTCTTGTTATGAACCGAGGTTTTAGAACCTACTGCAAATGACCCAAACGCCACAGGTCTTGAATGATTATGCTATATCTATACAAACATCCCATTGCCCTGAAAGCAATGGGATGTAAGGATGTGTATGCGTAATTTTTTTTTCTATTTGTTCATGTTGCAGACCGGCCACGGCTTCATCTCGTTGAAGAAGTCGTGCCCTTTGTCGTCTACGAGGATAAAGGTCGGGAAGTCTTCAACCTCAATCTTCCAAATGGCCTCCATACCCAGCTCAGGATATTCCACACACTCAATGTTCTTGATGCTGCTTTGAGACAGTACGGCAGCTACGCCACCGATAGTGCCGAGGTAGAATCCACCGTGTTTGCGGCAGGCATCGGTCACCGTTTGGGTGCGGTTGCCTTTGGCAATCATCACGAGCGAGCCGCCATGCTGCTGGAACTCATCTACGTAGGGGTCCATGCGGTTGGCTGTTGTGGGACCCATGGAGCCGCAGGGATAGCCTTCCGGAGTCTTGGCGGGGCCGGCATAAAGCACGGGGTGATCCTTGAAATACTGTGGCAAATCTTCGCCTGCGTCGAGCCGTTCCTTGAGTTTGGCATGGGCAATGTCGCGGGCCACAATGATGGTGCCCTTGAGGTTCACACGGGTAGACACGGGATATTGGGTGAGTTCTGCACGCACAGAGTCCATGCCCTTGTCGAGGTCAATCTCAATTCCCTTGGTGCCTTCGCCCGGCTTGCGGTATTCTTCCGGTATCAGCTCCGTGGGGTTGTCGTCCATTTTCTCCAGCCAGATGCCGTGCTTGTTGATTTTTGCCTTAATGTTGCGGTCGGCCGAGCAGCTCACGCCCATGCCGATGGGGCAGCTGGCACCATGGCGTGGCAGGCGGATGACGCGGATGTCGTGGGCAAGGTATTTGCCACCGAACTGTGCACCAAGTCCGATTTTCTGTGCTTCGACGAGGAGTTTCTTCTCCAGTTCCACGTCGCGGAAAGCACGCCCGGTTTCATCACCGGTAGTGGGCAGTTCGTCGTAGTATTTAATGGAGCCGAGCTTCACGGTAAGGAGGTTTTTCTCGGCCGATGTGCCACCGATGACAAAACATATATGATAAGGTGGGCAGGCAGCTGTACCGAGGCTCTTCATCTTCTCGATGAGGAAGGGCATGAGCGTCCCCTCGTTCTGGATGGTGGCCTTGGTCATGGGGTAGAAGTAGGTCTTGTTGGCCGACCCACCGCCTTTGGC
>CAYVGR010000283.1:0-3452 GCA_964450065.1 uncultured Prevotella sp.
ATTTTTTAATACGGCCAATTGTTTTTTATAGTTTTTTTTAGAATATTGCTGTAACATTTTGCAAGTTGCTATAAATCAGCGTATTATGTATAATTAATAAAAGTTAAATGTGTAACAGCTCGTTATAAAATCTAATTTACATCCTCTTTTTGAGGTCATTTTCGCAGTAAAACGCTATCTTTGCATATATAAATGTACATGTAAAATGATAGATTCGAGTGCTTTTCAAGGTAAGAAAGCAGCGTATTATACATTAGGATGCAAGCTCAATTTCTCCGAAACTTCCACGTTTGGCAAGATGTTGGAGCAAATGGGGGTGACGGTGGCGGCCAAGGGTGAAAAGGCAGATATTTGCCTAATCAACACCTGCTCGGTAACGGAGGTGGCCGACCGCAAGTGTCGCCAGGCCATTCGCCGTATGGTGAGGGAGAATCCCGATGCCTTAGTGGTGGTTACCGGTTGCTATGCCCAGCTGGAGGGCGAGAAGGTGAGCAAAATCGATGGTGTGAATCTCGTGTTGGGTTCCAACGAGAAGGCCGATCTCATTCAGCACCTCTCGGATGCGTGGTCAATGCCGCGCGAGGAAGCACTGCATCAGTTCCATCGTGTCAGAACACGCGACATCAAAAGTTTCCAGCCCTCGTGTTCCCGGGGAAACCGTACGCGTTATTTCCTGAAAGTACAAGATGGATGCAGCTATTTCTGCACCTATTGCACCATACCGTTTGCTCGTGGCTATTCGCGTAATCCCAGCATCGCGTCACTTGTGGCACAGGCCGAGGAGGCTGCGGCCGAGGGTGGGAAGGAAATTGTGCTCACGGGGGTGAATATTGGCGATTTCGGCCGAACCACGGGGGAGCGTTTTATCGATTTGGTGAAGGCACTCGACCAAGTGGAGGGCATACATCGCTATCGCATCAGTAGTCTGGAACCTGACCTGCTCGACGACGAGTTGATAGACTATTGTGCCCGGTCGCGTGCGTTCATGCCCCATTTTCATATTCCCCTCCAAAGTGGCAGCGACGAGGTGTTGACACTCATGCGCCGCCACTACGACACGACGTTGTTTGCCCGGAAGATTCACCTTATCAAGCAGAAGATGCCCGATGCCTTCATTGGCGTGGACGTTATGGTGGGCAGTCGAGGCGAGAAGCCCGAATATTTCGAGGCCTGCTACGATTTCCTGGAAGCCTTGCCCGTTACCCAGTTGCATGTGTTTCCTTATTCCGAACGCCCCGGCACGGCAGCCTTGCGCATTCCATACGTGGTGAGCGATGCCGACAAGAAGCTGCGCTCCAAGCGTCTGCTCGACCTTTCCGACCAAAAAACGCAGGAGTTCTATGCACGCTATATCGGACAAGAGGCCGAGGTGCTCTTCGAACGGGCTTCCCGTGGTAAGGCCATGCACGGCTTCACCGATAATTATATTCGTGTGGAACTGTCCCCGCGTGAGGCCAGGGAGGAGTTCGACAATCAAATTATCCGTGTGCGCCTTGGCGGTTTCAATCACGACAAAACGGCCCTCCGCGCCATACTTCCATAGTTTTTGCCCAACACCACACTGTTATGAACATAGCCATTGTCATTTTGAACTGGAACGGCGAGAATATGATGAGGACCTACCTGCCCACCGTTCTGAAGCATTCGCAGGAAGAGGGTGAGGTTTGGGTGGCCGACAACGCCTCCACCGACAACTCGATGGATATGCTCCGTCGCGAGTTTCCGCAGGTAAGAACCATACAACTCGACAAGAATTATGGCTTTGCCGAAGGCTACAACAAAGCGTTGGCGCAGATTGAGGCCGACTACTATGTGCTGCTCAATTCTGATGTAGAGGTCACATCGGGATGGATCACCACGCTGCGCACCTACATGGATGCTCATCCGGAGGTCGCTGCCTGTCAGCCCAAGTTGCTCTCGGTAGCCAACAAGGAGCAATTTGAATATGCCGGCGCAGCGGGCGGCATGCTCGACAAGTATGGCTATCCTTTCTGCCGCGGGCGCATATTCGACACGGTGGAAACCGACCGGGGGCAGTATGATGACGTGGCCGAGATACACTGGGCAACCGGTGCGTGCCTGATGATTAGGGCCGAGGATTATTGGCGGGCGGATGGACTCGACGGCCGATTTTTTGCCCACAACGAGGAGATCGACCTCTGCTGGCGACTCCGCTTGTTGGGTCGCGGCATTGTGTGTGTGCCACAGAGCGTGGTCTATCATGTGGGGGGCGGCACGTTGCCACAGGGCAACCCCATGAAGACTTTTCTTAATTTCCGCAATAACCTCACGATGCTTTACAAGAACTTGCCCGACAACCGATTGCCCAGTGTGATGCGCGTGCGCTGCTTCCTCGACTATTTGGCGGCATTCCAGACGCTTGTCCTCAATCGCAACGTGGGTGATTTCAAGGCCATCATCAAGGCGCGCAGAGCTTTTAAGAAATGGCGGCACGACTTCGACGGTGACCGTGCCGAGATACAGACCCGCAGGATGGCAACGCGAGGGGACGAATTTTCGCCTTTCTCCATTCTGTGGCAATATTATGTGCGGAGTCGGAAGCTGTTCGCCTGTCTGCCCCGTTTCGTATTTTGAATGTTCAATGCGTTAGCCCTATTGTGATGCGTTAATGGTTTGCGAATAATTGAAAAAACGCTTGAAATGACACGTAGTAGAGACGTGGGCTTGCCCCGTCTCACCCCATCGCAGTGTGGGCTTGCCCCATTTCAACAACTATAGAACATCGAACTTGGTGCGACCTGCATCTGTGTGAGACGGGGCAAGCCCACGTCTCTACAATGATACCCATGACATCACGCCTATGTCGTGAATAGTCGTGTAAGTCGTTGCAAAATATCATGCACCGATTTCCTGTTGTTTCCTGCATCGACAAACATGACATCACACGACCACTTTCTGCGCATTATTTAGTCTGAAAGACTGGCTTGCTCTTCATCATGTACAATGTATAGCTGATAATTGAGCTGGTGCGGGGTTAAAAGATATTCTAAGATTTATGCTTGCGAAGGCAAGCCATGAGATATTCTGCGATGAGCCGTTCGTTACGCAGTTTACCCGAATGGAAGATATTTTCCGAATCTTAGAATATCCGGAGAATATCATTTTTTCGCTCGAATGAAGCAATGAGTAGCTCATCGCAGAATATTTCGTAGCTTGCCTTCGCAAGCATCAATCTCAGAATATCTCCTACCATCGAGCAGCCTAATTATACATTGTGACGAGTTGATGAGCTTGCGAATAATCGCGCAGCCTAATTATGCATTGAAAATTGTGCATTGTGAATTGCTAAAACTTTTCCCACTTTCCTTTGATGCTTTCACATTTATTATCTAACTTTGCACACGGATAGCACAAGGCTATCTAAGGGGTGCCGGCCCTATTGGGCGGCTGAGAATATACCCATGAACCTGATCCGGATAATGCCGGCGTAG
>CAYVGR010000284.1:0-3442 GCA_964450065.1 uncultured Prevotella sp.
GCAGCCAAGTTAATCGTGGTGGTAGTCTTGCCCACACCACCTTTCTGATTGGCCAGAGCTATAATTTTTGCCATTTTAATAATCTTGTTTTTCCAGTGTCCTCACACAATAACAACCCGGATACAGGCTGCTGTTTTGCACAATGGGACAACGTAACTTATGAGTGCAAAGATAGGTATTTTATGCGAGAAAGAAGATAATTAAAGATTTTTTCGTACTTTTGCAAGACAAATGCCCTGCTCTTGGAGATTGGGATGTTAAAGGAGTTAAGGAAGTTAAAAAACAGAGATGCCACTTTTACTCTCAACAGGCCATATACAATGCATTTACCTTTAACTTCCACGGAATCCGACAACGCTTTTTAACTTCTTTAATTACAAGCAGTTGTTTCTTTTTTAACAGCATCAGCTAAACAATAACATCAGTTAAACAACAATGAAAACAGAACATTTAAATATGACATCTAAAAAGCCCTTAGTTCTTATCACCAACGACGATGGCTATCATTCGCCCGGCATCCGTTTGCTTGCAGACGTTATAACGCCCATTGCCGACGTGCTTGTTGTAGCTCCGGAGAGAGCCCGGTCGGGCTATGCGTGTGCATTCTCGGCCACCGACTATCTGCGGCTCAAGCCACGCCACAATATGGGCGACACCAAGGTGTGGTCGTGCAGCGGCACTCCGGTGGACTGTGTGAAGATTGCGCTCGACCAACTTTGTACCGACCGGCAGCCTGACCTCATTCTCAGCGGAATCAACCATGGTGACAACTCCACTGTGAACAATCATTACAGTGGCACGATGGGAGCTGCCAAAGAGGGCTGTATGAAGTATATTCCGTCGGTAGCCTTTTCGAGTTGTTATTTCGACGAAGATGCCAACCTTGAGCCGCTCCGTCCCTATATTTTGAATATTGTGTACCGCGTGTTGGCCGAAGGGCTGCCCAAAGGCATCTGCCTGAATGTCAATTTCCCGGCCCAAGAGACTTTCAAAGGTGTCAAAGTTTGTCGCATGACAAAGGGGCGATGGATCAACGAGATTGTCAAGGAGCACCATCCGCGCGGCTACGATTACTATTGGGTGGTGGGCGAATATTACAACGACGAGCCGGAAGCTGCCGACTCCGACCAGTGGGCGCTCAATCATGGCTACGTAGCAATCACTCCCACCCACATTGACGTCACGGCATACGAGTTTATGGACGAGGTGAAGAGCTGGAAATTGTAGACCACCGCTTCAAATAGCACGGGCTCACACCCCCAATATCCAATGTTCAAAGAGAGATAAATGAAATATTATCTAATCGTAGGCGAGGCCTCGGGTGACTTGCATGCCAGCCGACTGATGCAATGTTTGAAGAAAGAAGACCCGTCGGCGCAATTCCGATTCTTTGGTGGCGACCTGATGTCGGCGGTAGGCGGAACGCGGGTCAGGCATTACAAGGAACTGGCCTACATGGGCTTTGTGCCCGTATTGATGAATCTGCCCACCATCTTCCGAAACATGGCGATGTGCAAGCGCGACATCGTGGATTGGCAGCCCGACGCGGTGATACTTGTAGACTATCCGGGCTTCAATCTCAACATAGCCAAATATATCCGCAAAAACACCCATATTCCTGTTTATTATTACATTTCTCCCAAGATATGGGCATGGAAGGAGTGGCGCATCAAATCCATCAAACGGGATGTCAGCGAGATGTTCTCCATACTGCCTTTCGAAGTGCCTTTTTATGAGGAGAAACATCATTACAAAATTCATTACGTGGGCAACCCCACTGCCGAGGAAGTTTCCCACTTCCTCAAAGAACATCATGAGTCAAAGGAATCGTTTTGTATCCGGTATGGCCTCAATCCGCAAAAACACATCATAGCTTTGCTCGCAGGAAGCCGTAAGCAGGAAATCAAGGACAATCTCCCAGCGATGATAACTGCCGCACGCACCTATTGCAACGAACAGTCGGACTACCAAATGGTATTGGCCGGAGCACCTTCGATAGACGATGAATATTATCATCAATTCCTACACAATACCGGCGTGGTGAAAGTGGATAACGACACCTACGCTTTGTTGGCCCATTCCACGGCAGCCTTGGTTACGAGTGGCACGGCAACGCTTGAAACGGCACTGTTTGATGTGCCGCAGGTGGTGTGCTACAAAACGCCTCTTCCCCGTCTTATCCGGTGGGGATTCAACCACATTATACAATGCGATTATATCAGTTTGGTGAATCTCGTTGCCGATAAGGAAATTGTACCGGAACTTTTTGCAGACCGTTTCAGCGTGACTGATATCACCAACGAACTTGGCAAGCTCTTACCGGGGCAACCCGACCGCGACATTATGATACGTGGCTATGATGATGTGCGTGCCAAATTGGGGCACTCCGTAGCACCGGAAAAGGCTGCCCACATCATGTTCTCGCTACTTCAATAACATCCGTATTTATATTCGTGACTACCCCTTGTATGCCAAAACGAGCTCAAACCCCATACCATGGTTTGAGCCCGTTCTGTTATCATGCTGTTTTATTTGCAACAGCATTTATCATAGCGCAAACTTGTAGCCTACGGTGACTTGGAACACGCTGTTCTTGCTGTTCGATTCTTTCACAATCTTAGTCATACCCCAGTTATAGCGGGCATCTACAACAAAGTTGCTGAACTCGTAGGACACCCCGACCGGGATAGCAAGATCAACCTTGTTAATGGTTGCGTCTATACCAGCCTGCTTGAACGCCTTGTCCAGACTAACCTCGGCACTTACACCGTTTTGCGACACCTTAACCTTGTCGTTGACCATAAAACCGGGTTGCAAACCCAATTTAACGGCAAAGCCTTTGGCCACGTAGACATTGGCCAAAATGGGGATATTGATGTAGTCAAGTTTGATGGTTCCATCGACACTCCCTATTTTTCCCTTGGCTCCCTGCATAGAATAGAGCAGTCCGCCCGAAATGCTTACCATATCAGTGGCCTGATATTCTATTTCAGCACCTGCAGCAAGCCCGATTCTAGAGTCAGCGTCGTCGTCTTTTGTTATTGAGGCAACATTAAGCCCCACTTTGGGCTGAACAGTGACACGCCCTGCTTCCTGCTGGGCATTGGTGGTAAGTGTGGTTAGCAAAACCAACGTGCTTAGAATAGCTTTTTTCATCTTTTTTATTCAGTTAAAATTAAAATAACAGACCCGGTTAACAACGGGGCGGTTTGAGAATAATGCACAAAAGTATGAAAAATCAAAGTAAACGTAGTACAATAACGTAAAAAAAATCATGGCATCATGCAAATATCCGCCCCAAAATGGTTTTCTCATATAAGCCTGAGCCTTGAAAGTCTGCTTTTATCTTTGCAAAACGCTGCCTGCATTTCGCCTGCTGAAAAATAATACTTAGT
This sequence comes from uncultured Prevotella sp., assembly GCA_964450065.1. GTDB lineage: Bacteria > Bacteroidota > Bacteroidia > Bacteroidales > Bacteroidaceae > Prevotella. The sequence goes on from CAYVGR010000284.1 coordinate 3,396, forward strand.
CGACCCTCAAAAAGGCGACATCGCATTTTTCATATAGACCTGCGGGA
>CAYVGR010000285.1:0-3432 GCA_964450065.1 uncultured Prevotella sp.
CTTCAGCGTGTTGTTGCACACGTCGATACCTGCGTAGAACAACTCCCAATACTGATCCAGGCATGGGTTGTTGTTGACAGCTGCCGTACCCGACTTGGAGTCGAAACCAAAGCTCTCTGCCGTCATGTCATAGCTGCAAAGCGACTTCTGCTTGTTGTCGTAGCCATAATAGAAAAGGTCGGATCCCATTTCTGAAAGTCCTAAGGCAGGTTCCTTGCCCCACCAACCACGGGCATATGAATATGCAGAGTACACCAGCCCGTCAATGCCGGTGACGGTGTTATAGGCCAAGTCGGCCGTTTCGCCAGTCTTGTTATCTTCTTCCAAATAATCGGAACAAGAGGTTGTTACCAGCCCAATGGCTGAAACAGCGAAAAATAAGCTTAATATTTTTTTCATAATAATAGTTTCTTCGATTAGAATGTTAAGTTGACACCAACGACAACCTGTTTGCGCAATGGGAATGAAACACCGCCACCACGCTCCGGGTCATAATTGTTGAAATGGCTGAAGGTGAAGTAGTTTCTCATGGAACAATACACACGGGCGTTGCTGACAAGTACCTTGCGAAGCAGCGCCTTGGGTAACTGATAGGCCAAGGTGATGTCCTTAATCTTGAAATAGTCGGCCTTTTGCATGCAAACGGCATCTTTATAGCTGATAGCACTGTTACCAAGTCCGCCCGGGGTTGGAATGTCAGCACCTGGGTTGTCGGGGGTCCAATAGTCAAGATCGCCCCAGTTAGCGCCATCATAGGTATAGAGACCGTAGCCCCCATAGTACATATATCCTCCCAAACGGGCCATCATCTGTACGCTCAACGAGAATTCCCTGTAAGAGAATGTGGTGTTAAGACCAAGAATTGATGTCGGAGACAGGTTGTAAATGATCTTGTCGTTTTCGTTGATAAAACCATCGCCGTCTTGGTCGACAATCTTTGGAGTTCCGGGATTACCATAATCCGCATACGGTTTATTAAACTCCCGGCCCAGCTTGGTATAGTTAGTTTCAACATATTTGTCGAACTCACCTACGTTCCAACACTTGTCGGTTTTGTATGCATATATGGCAGATACCGGCTCGTCTAATTTAAGAACCGAACGGCCGTCGTCTTTAAGATACTTCTCTATACCTTCTGAAAGCTCATCAACATAGTCTCGGGCAAATGTCGCAGATGCACTGAGTTCCCAGCGGAAATCCTTTGTCTGTACAGGAACGGCGCCAAGAGACAGCTCCCATCCGTGCCCGCGGGTTTTGCCAACATTGGCAATTTGACTCACATAAACACTGGAAGCCGGTGCGGTCTTGTAGTAAAGCAAGTCTTTGGTATGACTCGAATAGTAATCTACACTACCAAAAATACGGCTATTAAAGAAGGAGAAATCAAGCCCAAAGTCGAGCGAGGTTGTTTTTTCCCACGTCAAATCCTCATTGGCCATGGTCATCGGAGCCTTCTCAGTAGAGCCTTTAACGATAGATGAAATGGTAGCAAGCGTCATGTATTCGGTGATGGCAGAGTTGCCGGAAACACCCCAAGACACACGGAACTTCAAGTTGTCGAGCCAAGATTTGGTATCCTGCATGAATGCTTCATCAGAAACACGCCAACCCGCACTGACAGAGGGGAAGTATCCCCACTTATGTCCCTTGGCCAAAACAGAAGATCCGTCGGCACGGAGGGAGGCCTGGAACAGATATCTTGAGTCGTAGGAATAGTTGACACGACCGAAGAAAGACACCATGTTGTCTTTTACATAAGAAGAAGATGTTGTGGGCGAGGTTATTTTGGAGACATCGTAGAACGACCCTTTGTAATAATGCTCCTTGCCGGCTTCACCTGAAATGCCCGCAGTCTCGGCTACCATTTGGGTCATCTCATGGCCAAGCATAAAGGTAAAGTCGTTTTTCTCGGCCACACTCATATTATAATTTGTCACATTCTGCCATACATACTTGGTATTGGTAGAACGGTCGTTGCGAATAAAAGTAGTGCTTGGAGCCTGATAGCGCCCCTGGCTCTCGAAATCCTGATATAACCCATCGCGCGAAGTGGAGCGGTCGAGAGTGAACTGGGACTTAAACAGAAGTGACTTGATAGGTGTGAGCTCTAAATATGCACTGCCAAAGAAACGTGACGTCTCGATGTTGCGCTGGAAGTTTCCGTCTTCGTCAAGCAGCGGTGAACAGTGGGCCGCATACCATGGATTAGGTTGCTTATTGATAGTTCCGTCTTTGAGGTAGGCATGTGTAATAGAGGTCATCTTCTGTGCCTGACTGTACACTCCCCCATTTCGGCGGTCGTTATTGATATAAGTATAGGTAAGGCTTGTTCCCACCTTGACAATTTTATTGATGCGGTGATCAATATTGGTACGGCCTGTATAACGATGAAACTTATCAGATTTCATCATGCCATTATCGGTCATACTGGCCAAAGATACGTTGAAATTTGTCTTTTCGCCACCACCCTGCACAGAGGCCTCGTAGTTTTGAGAGACGCTGTTATCCATGATAATGTCTAACCAATCGGTGTACGATTTGTTCTTGTAAATATCGAATGTAGATGTTCCGTCATCCAGTTTTTCACCTTCCAAAACACTTTCTGCCGTGGTGGTGCGGGCAGCAGCTGACCAATCGCCGGATTCAAGCATAAGGTTATAGTCTTTGGCATCGATCAATCGTTGCACCTCTTTATCACCATACAAAGGCTTGGTGATACCTGTGGGACTATTGAAAGAGAGAAAGGCATTGAAGTTAACCTTGGTTTGTCCTGCCTTACCGCGTTTGGTTGTAACAATTATCACACCATTAGCCCCCTTCGTACCATATATGGCTGTGGAAGCAGCGTCTTTTAATACGTCGACAGACTCGATGTCGGTTGCCGGAATGTCAAGTTTTGAACCATATTCCACTCCATCTACAAGAATCAGGGGATTATTGCTGGCAAGTAACGACCGGTTACCCCGAAGCGTCATCTTGATATTTCCACCAGCCTGACCATCAGACTCCTGAAGGTCGATACCAGGAATCTTTGCCTGCATGACCTGTAGGGCATTAGGCGCAGCAACCTGTTCAAGGTCAGTGGATTTTACGCTGGCAACAGACCCCGTGAGGTCTTTCTTTTTCATGGTACCATAACCTACAACTACGACTTCGTCGAGCTGTTGGTTGTCGGCCACCATCTGAATGTCAAAACTTGACTGGTTACCCACAGTTACACTTTGGTCGCGGAAACCAATATAACTGACTGTAATCTTAGTGGAAGGTTTGACATTCTTAACCGTAAAGTTGCCGTCGATGTCGGTCACGGCAGCCGCTTGGCCATCGGCCATGATAGTAACACCTATCATGGGCTCGCCCAAAGCATCTCTTACATTACCTGTGATTTGTTTTTGTTGTGCAAAAGCAGGTGAACAAAACAAACCCACACAT
>CAYVGR010000286.1:0-3410 GCA_964450065.1 uncultured Prevotella sp.
ATGGAACAGCATAAACAACAAGGGCAGCGCTATCATGGTGAGCATGGTCGAAGTAATCAGTCCGCCAATCACCACTGTTGCCAGAGGTCGCTGCACCTCAGCTCCGGCCCCGGTCGAGATGGCCATTGGCAGAAATCCCATCGCCGCAGCAGATGCAGTGAGCATCACCGGGCGCAGGCGGTCGGTAGCTCCGATGAGGATAAGTTGTCGCATATCTTTCATGCCACTGTTGTGAAGGTGCTTAAGGTGTTCCACAAGCACTATCCCGTTGAGCACCGCGATGCCAAACAAAGCGATAAATCCCACTCCGGCAGAGATGCTGAACGACATTCCCCGCACCCATAAAGCCAAGATACCGCCTACTATTGACAGAGGCACAGCAGTAAAAATCATGAAAGTATCTTTCATGGATTTAAAGGCAAAGTGCAGGAAGATGAAGATTAGTGCTAAGGCAATCGGCACGGCCAGCATAAGCCGGTTGGTGGCATTTTGCAGATTCTCGAACTGACCGCCATAGTCGATGTAGTATCCCGGGCGCAGTTGAACATTTTTGTTTATTTTTACTTGAATGTCGGTCACCACCGACTTAAGGTCTCGGTTGCGCACATTGACGCTCACCACGACGCGCCGATGAGTATTTTCGCGAGATATTTTAGCTGGTCCCTCGGCGAGGGTAATGTCAGCCAGTTCACACAAAGGGATGAGCGAGCCGTTGGGCAATGGCACTTGCAGCTGCTTGATATCATTGATGTCACGACGTGCCGACTGATCCAGACGCACTACCAAATCAAAGCGTTTCTCACCCTCGAAGACACTGTTGGCGGTCCTCCCGCCAAAGGCAGCAGACAGATAAGTATTCAGCGTGTTGGCATCGACACCGTAAAAGGCAATCTTGTCGCGCTTGTATTTCACATTCATCTCTGGTAATCCGGTGGTCTTCTCTAAGATAACATCGGCTGCTCCGGGTATTTTGTCCACCAATGATTTGATTTCTATTGCCTTCTCATTGAGATAATTTAAGTCTTCGCCAAATATTTTGATAGCAATATCCGATCTCACTCCTGTAATCAATTCATTGAAACGCATCTCAATGGGCTGTGTAAACTCATACTCTACACCGGGTATTACCGACAGTGCCTGTTTGAATTTGTCGGCCAGTTCCTCTTTGCTCTTGGCCACTTTCCATTCGCTTTTGGGCTTGAGTTTGATAATCATGTCGATCTCCTCCATCGACATCGGGTCAGTGGGAACCTCTGCGGCACCGATACGGCAGACCACCTGTTCAATTTCTGAGAATTTTGATTTGAGTATTTTTTCCATCTGTGTGGTCAGTTCCACTGTTTTCGACAAAGATGTACCGGTCTTAAGAGCCGGTTGGATGACGAAATCGCCCTCGTCCAAAGTAGGAACAAACTCACCACCCATTTTGGACAGCATTACACCGGACACGATGAGCGTGCCCAATGAGAGCGACAAAACGATGCGTTTATGATTGATAGACCATTTAAGGACAGGAAGGTAACTCAGTGTGGCATACTTCACGATGATACGCGAAATGTTCTTTTTAGATGGTGCTTTAGGCTTGAGGGCCAGAGATATAATCACAGGCAGCCAAGTGAGACAGAGGAACATTGCGCCTAAAATGGCGAAGCTAAAGGCCAGAGCCATAGGCCGGAACATCTTGCCCTCCAAGCCCTGAAGCGATAGGATGGGGATGAAGACAATGAGAATGATAAATTGTCCGAAGATGGCCGAATGCATCATTCGGGAAGCACCGTTGTATGTGATTTCATTCATCAGTTTGCTCTTTTCATCTCCGGACAGTTTGTCCAGTCGATGTTTATGATTGAGCAAACTCACCGCGACAAACTCGACAATGATCACCGCTCCGTCGATAATGATACCAAAATCGAGTGCGCCAAGACTCATGAGATTGGCGTCTATGCCAAAAATATACATCATGGAGAGCGTGAACAGCAAGGCCAGCGGAATCATCGACGAGATGACGAGGGCAGACCGCAGGTTGCCTAAGAGCAGGAGAACGACAGTAAATACGATGATGCAACCAAACAACAAGTTCTCAAATACGGTTGTCGTGGTCTTGCCAATAAGTTCGCTACGCTCCAGCACAGGATTGATATACACGCCCTCCGGCAGGCTCTTCTGTACCTCATCGACACGTGCCTTCACGTCGCGAATCACCTCTTTGGAGTTGGCGTCCTTGAGCATCATAATCTGTCCGAACACCTTCTCGCCCTCACCGTTGGCCGTAATTGCTCCGAAGCGGTTGGCATAACCGAAGTGGACTCTCGCCACATCTTTGACCAGAACTGGTACACCTTCCTTGTTTTTCACCACGATATTGCCCACGTCGTCGAGTGATTTCACCTGTGCATCGCCTCTGATGAAATAGCTTTGGGCATTTTTTTCGATATATCCGCCACCCGAAATGCTGTTGTTGCTCTCCAAAGCGTTAAAAACATCCATCAGGGTAAGGCTCAGGGCCTGCAGTCGCTGCGGGTCAATGGCCACCTCATACTGTTTGAGATAACCGCCCCAACTGTTCACCTCGACCACTCCTTTGATACCTGAGAGTTGGCGTTTCACGATCCAGTCTTGTATCGTTCGCAGTTCCATCGGGTCATAACGATCTTCATATCCGGGCTTCACATCGAGCGTGTATTGGTAGATTTCACCAAGTCCGGTGGTAATGGGACCCATTTCAGGCTCGCCGAAGCCTTCGGGAATGTTGGCCGATGCCGACTTAATTTTCTCTGCAATCAACTGACGGGGCAGATAGGTTCCCTCACTTTCTTCAAACACAATGGTAACCACCGACAAACCAAACTTCGATACCGACCTTATTTCTTTTACGCCCGGAAGGTTGGCCATCTCCAACTCTACAGGCGCAGTGATGAACTGTTCGATTTCTTGTGTAGAGAGATTACCCGATGTAGTGATAACCTGCACTTGATTATTGGTTATGTCGGGCACGGCACCGACAGGAATATTGACAACGGAATAGATGCCAAAACCAACGATGGTCAGTGTGAAGAGAATGACAATGAGTTTGTATCTTAGGCTAAATCGAATAATTTTCTCCAGCATAATGCTCTCTTTTTCTAAATTCTTTCAATGTTAAAAGAATCTCAACAAAAATAAAATAAAAATATTTTATAAGCAATATTTTTATTAAAATAGTAGCATATTTAGAATTATTCTATTTAATTTCATATTCGATTGGAAATCAAAATATTGCTGAAAATGAGATGGATTAAAGAAAGGGAAAACTAACAGAAAGCGCGACTACTCAAAACGTTTACACGGAAAAGTTTAAAAAGAAAGAATATAAGCAGTGAGGTGGTACAACACCTTGATGTCAATTTAATTCTGAAAAATCGTGTACAAAA
>CAYVGR010000287.1:0-3386 GCA_964450065.1 uncultured Prevotella sp.
TGGGGACGGCAACACAAAGGGCTCGACATCAAAGTTTATATCGGAGACACCATTCGTTCGGCCTTCAACGGAAAAGTGCGGGTGGTGAAATATGAACGCAGGGGATACGGAAACTACGTCGTTATCCGCCACCCCAACGGCTTAGAGACAATTTACGGACATCTCAGCAAGCATTTGGTAAAAGAGAATCAGGTGGTAAGAGCCGGCGAACCCATCGGACTTGGCGGCAACACCGGGCGTAGTACGGGTTCTCACCTACACTTTGAGACACGCCTCTGTGGTGTGGCTCTGAACCCCGCCCTATTCTTCGATTTCCGCAATCAAGACGTTGTTGCAGACCAAGTATTATACCACAAGGACACCTATCAAAACGAATCTGCCATCGCTACACGTGAGCGAGGAAAGGTTGGCAACGGTGGATACACACGCGACCAGATTTACGGCATACCCGGACATAGCGAGGAAGCTGCTTCCGTGGCTGTGAGAAATAACGTCGACCAGCCCGAACGAGTTTACTACAAGGTTGTCAAAGGCGACACGCTCGAGTCTATTGCCAACAAATGTGGTGTAACAGTAGACAAGCTTTGCCGTCTGAACGGATATAAAAGGAATCAGAAGATACATGCCGGTCAGATTATCAGATACATATAATAGAATGAGCAACACTCGCTGCTGACCTCTATAAAAGACCGACAAACACAGTCGACGATTAACGCCCGAATGAACAAAAAATCATTCGGGCGTTAATCGTTATCACAAACTCATGTGGAATGAGGTTACGAATCATCTTTTGACTATGGCCCTAAGGACAAACCAAAGATGCATGACAGCGGTTGTCAAGAGCCCGTAATGGGATACCATGACACGAAAACGCTCCTTCAACGAGGCTCGATGATTCTTGACAGTCATCCCGCCATCAAGATAGTTCACCAATACTTCACCCACATTTTTCAGTGCCAAGCCTTGTTTTTCAGCAGCTTTCATCACTCGGATACACCAATCCACATCAGCTGAATATCGGTAGTTCAGGTTATAAAGAGTGGTTTTGGCCAGATCTGTACGGGCATAAAACGACTGATGACAAACCACCATGCCCTGTCTGAAAGACCTCCACGACAGTTTTTCAGGTGGTTGCAACCGACGATGACGGATAAAACTGCCCTCATCGTCCACTATATCCGCATTGCCATAAAGCACCCCGGGCAACGTCTCACTGGCTACCCCCCCCCGGGCAACGTGTTCCAGAGTTTCCTGAGAAGGAAACACGTCACCCGCATTCAGAAACACCAAATAATCGCCGGTGGCCATCTGTATGCCCTTATTCATCGCGTCGTAGAGACCGGCATCTTTCTCAGACACAACCGTTACACGATGTCCTCCATTCTGTTTATCAACTTTTTCCTTGTAGGCTTGAGCCATGACAACCGTATGGTCTTTCGATAAACCGTCAAGAATGAGGTGTTCGATGTTGACATACGACTGCTCCATCACGCTGTCGAGCGTGCGTTGGAGTTCATGCTCGGCATTGTAGGTGCAGGTAATGACCGTAAAATTTATCATAGCGATTCTTTTTTACATGCCATGGCATGGTTGTAAACTTCTATGTATTTCATGGCTACAGCTTGCTGAGAATATGTTGTCAGAACCTTGCGCATCGCCTGATGGCTCAAGGCCTCGTAGTCTGCCTCGTCCAACACCCAGCGGATTCCGGCCGCCAAATCGACCGAATCTTTGAAAGTCGCTACATATCCATTCTGGCGATGATCTATCATTTCGGGGATACCACCAACCTTAAAGCCCACACAAGGCACACCACAGGCCATGGCTTCCATGATAGTATTAGGAAGGTTTTCGGATAGCGACGGAAGAACAAAAACATCTACCGCATTATAAACCTCTACCATCTTCTTTTCCTCCTTGATATATCCTAAAAGATAAACAGGCATCGAAAATTGGTTCTCGAAATCTTCGCCATGACCTCCCAAAATCACAACTCCAAGTTTCTCCCTCATCTCAGCATGTTGTGATACCAGCTTGTTGCAGCTCTCTATCAAATAGTTCATGCCTTTGTTCGTGTTCGTAGCTTTCTGAGCTATAAACGCAATCAGCCGTCTGTCGCGCGGCAATCCCAGGCTTGTCCTCGCTGCCTGCTTGTCTTTTTTACGAAAAACCGAAGTGTTCAACGGGTTGGGTATATCCTTCACGACCTGTCCATTGATCAAACCACTGGCCTTGGCTTCTGTGGCAAGCCATTTACTGCAAGCCACATAAGAGATGTTATAAGGGCCAAAAAGCTTATTTTTCTTCTCCCAGGTTCGATACGACAAGTCCTTGTCTCCTCCCCCACTGGGAAGATATTGACAATGGGCACAGTGCGTCTTGAACCTGTCGCATCCCAAAGACAAATGACAAATGCTCGTTGCCGGCCACAAATCGTGCATGGTCCAGACCACAGGCTTTCCGCTTTTCAATATTCTACGAATGCCTTTCAACGACAACATTCCCTGGTTAATCCATGCCAAGTGTATGATGTCCGCACTCTTAAATTCCGGCAAAGACGTGATGTCAACCCCCAAATTGGCTATATCCAACTCAAATAAATGTTTTTTTGAAAAACGCAAATGCAAGAAGATGCACAAGCGCTCCCACAGAAATGCCATGCGATGTCGCCATGAATGCGGCAGTCCTACCACATTTACGTTGTCGGTTTCCTTGTTTGCCACCAACATCTTTGCCTTGACACCATTGTTGTTCAAGGCTTCCAGCAACCGTCTGGTAGCCACTGCGGCTCCTCCAGCCCGCTCATGTGTATTCACTAAGAGTACTCGCATTCGATCTGTTCTTGATGTCACAAAGGTAATAAAAAGCTGCGAAAAAAGAATCCAACACACCCAATAAATATAGGGTAGATTTTCTGACAAACACCCTTCTGTGCTTCGCGAATTTGAAAATTATAATCCTTCGGTTCAAAATTTGCAAAATTTGAGGTCGTTTGTAATAGGCTAACTGTCAGCTAATTGGCAAAATAGCATTTACGACTTCGGTTTTGTCATTTGCGATTGCATATCGAATGGCAGGACGATTAACCCCGATTCACGTCACGATGAGACTTCTATCGCACAACCAATAAAGTCAAAACATACCGCGATAACATAGTAAACGCACCACTCTTAGAATTTCTTGTCTTTTCCAAGCCGAAAACATCGGTCAAAACATGGCGCATTTTTCTCTGGTTGCTCCGAAAAGAAGCACCCGAAAAACGGTAATAATATTTTATAAAATGAAGAATATAAGTAAATGAAGAGTTATGAGTGAAGAACGAAGAATCAACGCGCAGCCAATTGTGAATTGAAAATTGTGAATTGTGAATTAAAAATGCTCATCGC
>CAYVGR010000288.1:0-3352 GCA_964450065.1 uncultured Prevotella sp.
CCGGGGTTATTTGATTAATATTTAACTGATCCCGATTTTAACGGGACACTAATGACATTTTATATATAATACCTAATGATGTAATAAATGAAGAAAAAAGCATTTTTATGTGGCATTCTGCTATTTTGTTTAGCAGGGTTACCATATTCTAAAGTTTATTCATTTGAAACAGAACGCCACAGCATCGAGCAACAATCGCGCCAACACGAGGTGCGGGGTACAGTCTCGGATGCCAAGGAAACCATTATCGGAGCCACCGTGAGGGTTGTCGGTACCAAGACTGCTACCGTGACCGATATTGACGGAGTGTTCAGGCTTAAACTTCCGGTGGGAGCTAAGCTCGAGATTTCCTGTGTGGGCTATGAAACCCGAACCGTTGTTTACAAAGGTGGCAACACGCTGTCGGTCAAGTTGGCCGAAAGTGCGGTGTCGTTCGACGAGGTGCAGGTTATAGCCTACGGCACGACCAAGAAAGTTACCGTTACGGGAGCCGTTGCCTCTGTCAATCAGGATGAAATTCTCAAGTCGCCTGTGGCCAGCATGGGCAATGCGTTGGCCGGAAAGATATCCGGTCTGTCGAGTGTGCAGGTCAGCGGACAGCCGGGTGCCGACAATGCAGAGCTGTTTATCCGCGGTGTGGGTTCGATGAGCAGGTCGCTGTCGCGCCCCCTCATTCTTGTAGACGGTGTGGAGCGTCCTTTCACGCAGATAGACCCCAACGAGGTGGAGAGCCTGACTGTGCTCAAAGACGCTTCGGCAACGGCCGTTTTCGGTGTGCGTGGTGCCAACGGTGTGATCTTGGTCACAACAAAGCGCGGAACCAAGGATAAACCGAGGATTAATTTTTCTTCGTCTGTGGCATTCCAGATGCCGTCGAGGGTGCCCGAGTTTGAAAACAGCTATGGCTGGGCTTCGGCCTACAACAAGGCGCAAATACACGATGGTGTGGCAGAGGACATGCTGGCGTTTAAGGAAGACGACCTTGAGAAATTCAGAACCCACAGCAGTCCCATTACTCACCCCGACGTCAGTTGGACGGACATGATGATTCGCAATGCTTCGATGCAGAGCCAGCACAACATGAATATTTCGGGAGGTACCGATCGGGTGAAGTACTTTGCCTCGTTGGGTGTCTTTACGCAGGACGGTCTGTTCAAGGTTTTTGACAATCGCAACGACAAGGGATTCCGCTATAACCGATACAACTATCGCATCAACTTAGATGTGGGCGTGACCAAAACAACATCTGTAGCCGTGAACTTGGGAGGATATTTCGGCAATCGCCGTGAACCCAACTACAACAGTGGACAGACAAAATCAACCAGTTCCATCTTCAGTGACCTGTATGAGTGTGTGCCTTTCAGCGGCGCGGGACTCGTAGACGGCAAGCGCGTCAGGAGCAATGCCAACCAGTTTGCCATTGGTAATTTACAGGACGGACTAAATATCTATTACGGCAAGGGATACAGCACGATGGCACGCAACACGCTGAATTTTGACTTCAAGCTGACGCAGAAGTTGGACTTTCTCACCAAGGGACTGTCTTTCCATGTCAAGACCGCATACAACAGCGATGTCACCATTTCGAAGAGGCGCGAGGGACGCGAGCCGTTCTATGAGCCTATCATAGACGCTGCGGGCAATGTGACCTTTAAATTAATGAACAGCTATGAGAAGCTGGGCTATTCCGAATCAGACGGATTGGGCAAGAACTGGTATCTTGAGGGAGCGTTCAACTACAAGCGTAACTTCGGTCCGCATCATGTGTCGGCATTGGCCATGTATAACCAGACGATGAAATATTATCCCTCGGGCAATTTCCCCGACATACCGCGTGGCTATATAGGCTTTGTGGGGCGTGTTACCTATGATTACATGACCAAATATCTTTTGGATTTCAGCATGGGCTACAATGGCTCGGAAAACTTTGCAAAAGGACGTCGGTTCGGCTTCTTCCCGGCTGGTTCGCTGGGCTGGATTATATCCGAGGAGAATTTCTTCAAGCCCCTGAAATCGGTGGTAGACTATTTCAAGGTGAGGGTTTCCTACGGTAAGGTGGGTAACGATATCACGAGCGACAACTCTCGTTTCCTCTATCTGCCCGATACCTACAACATCAATTCAAAAAACTACAGCTTCGGTACAACAACGAACACCAAAATAGTCGGTGCCTCCGAGGGCAAGGTGGGTAACCCGAACGTGACATGGGAGACGGCTGTAAAGCAAAATTATGGAGCCGACTTTAAGTTTTTCCGAAGCCGGTTGTCTGTGAACTTCGACTACTTTGTAGAGCATCGAAAGAATATCCTCATCTCACGCGGCGTGGTGCCGGTGTATGTGGCAGTAGATCTGCCAACGGTCAATCTCGGAAAGGTGGATAACCATGGCTATGAGGTGAGCTTGCGTTGGCAGGACAAGATCAGCGACGTGAGATACCACATAGGCGGAAATCTCTCGTATGCGAAAAACAAGATTATCTTTACCGATGAAATCACCTATCCCTACGAGTGGATGCAGCGCACGGGAAAGCCTGTGGGACAGAATTTCGGTTATGTGTTCGACGGTTACTTCACCGAACAGGAAGTAGCCAACTACGAGAAGCTGAAAGGCAAGGAAGGAGGCATTCCGGATCAGGGAAGCGGATATATTCCGCTGGCCGGAGACGTGAAGTATAAAGACTTGAACGGTGACGGGAAGATAGACGACAAGGATGTGAGAGACATCGGCTACACCACTTATCCGCTCTACTCCCTCGGTGTGAACATGGGAGTTTCGTGGAAAGGAATCGACCTGAGCCTTACGCTGTCAGGGGCTTTCCAGACGTCAAGATTGCTCAGCAACACTTATAGGGTGCCCTTTGGCGAGATGAATAATTTCAGCTTGATGAAATACATGGTGAAGGATGCGTGGACACCCGAGAAGGGCGATGCTGCCAAAGCGCCCGCTATATCGCTCAGGAGCAAGGCACACAACTATCTCAATTCAGATTTGTGGTTGAGGAATGCATCGTACGTGCGACTGAAAAACATAGAATTAGGATACTCTTTCCCTAAGAAGATGATTCGTCCGCTGCACATCTCATCGCTCAGACTGGCGCTGTCGGGATATAACTTGTTGACTTTCGATAGTTTCAAGGTGACCGACCCGGAGGCTAACCCCAACGGAAAGGCCTATCCGCTGATTAAAATTGTTAACTTTGGAGTAAGAGTTGGATTTTAAAATTGGAATCATGAATAGATTAAAGAAAACAATATATAATGGTATTTTGGCCATTGCCGCAATGACGCTGACGGTGGGATGCGAGGACTTGGCGCTGGGGGAGAACTTCCTGCAAAAGCCGCCCAGCACAGAC
>CAYVGR010000289.1:0-3334 GCA_964450065.1 uncultured Prevotella sp.
GAAATATAATTGCAGATGCTGTCGGCCGAAAGGCAATTATGGCATGTGCCATCGGTTTGGCATGGCGTTTCAAAATTAAAACGAGTCATATTAACAGGTGCGGCAGTAGACCGGGCACGCTTTAATGCAGCGTCGGTATCTTGGCACACCTTATTGAGTCCTGCTATCAAAATCACTCGCTTAGGCCCCCAGGTAATGGCCGCCACACGATTTCCGTTGCCATCTATATTGATAATGATGCCGTCTTCGCTGATGGCATTGACACTGGAAAGATAGTAATCACACTCGAAGGCCTTGCGATAAACGCGCAATTTGTCTTCCGTAGTAGTGACATCCTCACGGTCGAACACTTCATAGTTGCCTGCTTTGAGCATATCCGTAACTCCCAGCGAACGTATGGTGGCTGAGCCACCCCAGCTTATACTACTTTTTTCAGGAATCAAATTTTTAACCAGCTGGCGCACTTCTGCCGCATCATGACAGAAATAAGCCTCATAATGACGAAGACTTAGCCTCTTCATCAATCGTTCCGCAAGTCGTTCATTACGTATCTTCTTTACATTCTTCTCGACCATATTCATATATTATTTGTACGTACTATCTATTTTTCTGTTTATTCTTAACACCCGACTTAATCTGTGAAAGAGTTTAAGGAATATCCTGCTATCAAGCCTTCATCACCGAAATGGCTCGTTTAGGAAGCACTTTTAGAAAATAAGCGATATTTTCCCTGGGCGTTAGCAAAAACAGCATGCCATAGTGTTTGATTTTTGTGCAGAATGCCTCAAAATTATATTTCCAGCCGGAACGAACCGCATTCTTGCGGCCATACTTACCGAAATTACCACGCTTGAACACAATGTTCATAATAAATGACTCATACTTATGGTCTGACGCAATAACTGGAAAAAGTAATTTACCGCTATCAAGTCCCAGTCTTTGATGAAGCAACGTCTCGATAACATGAAATGGTTTGACGAATCCCAGCTGTTTAAGAATCTTTACAATGCGATCCTTTTGGGCCTGATCCATTTTCATGTGGCTCATTAATATGGCGACATCACAAAACTGTCGCAGCCCTACCCCAAGCTCTATCAAATGGTGGTATAAGTGTAAGAAGGTATAGATCAAGTTTAATTCGTCCTCCAACACCGGCACTTGTACATTTCCTACAAGTCTGTACGTCAGCCCATTCTCAGCAATCATCTTGTCAAACACACGCTGGTTGCGTCTTGACGCAAATTTCATGAGACAGAAATGCATCTCAAAAAGTGTCTCGTTGTGCGTGAAGCTGACGTGCTGTTCTGCCTCATCATTATCTTTCGTAATCTCTACCTCCCACTCCTCTTCTATGATTTGCAGTGCTTTATCAAAGCTATCAGGATAAACATAGAAGTCTATATCACCACATATCCTGCATTCCGGATGCGGGTAAAGCATGCTTAACGTTTGACCTTTAACAACAAAAAACTTGATTTGATGAGACGAAAGCAACCTACAAAGGGATTGCAACTCTCGATTGATTGTATCGTTTCTCAATGCAATGTGAGTTCTTGTGGCAAAGGCCTTGGCAGCGTTGTATTTACCAAGTTTGACATCATTTTCCATAAACGAATTGACAACGAGCCCATCTACCGTCTGCATTTTGCTCATTATCATTAGCTGCTGAAAAAGCCTGTCATCCACTTCAAATTCGGATGGCAGTTTCTTTTGCCATAGCTCAGATTTTACCAGCGAAAGAAAGATATCTGTTTTGTTCATTATGACTGAGCCGTTCGATTGTCATCGACAACCGAATATACGGTGTTTTTAGGGTGATATTCCGGGACAATAGCTTTCATGGCTTTGACAACATCCATATCCCGAAAAGTCTGGGCTACAGTCATAAGCTGATTGATTTGCTTCTCAACAGTGTTGTAGTCGTATTCCCGAACCTTGGCTATGCGTATCTTCTCATGAAAACTTGGCAGAGTGTTTTCCGTGTTCGACAGCACCTCTTCATAGAGTTTCTCGCCGGCTCGCAACCCAGTGAATTTTATCTTTACACCTTGCATTCCACTGAGCTTAATCATTCGGTCAGCCAAGTCGGCAATTTTAACTGGCTTGCCCATATCAAAGACAAACACCTGTCCTCCCTCTCCGTGTGTTCCGGCTTCAAGAACAAGCTTGCATGCCTCCGAAATAAGCATAAAGAAACGGATAATATCAGGATGAGTCACTGTTACGGGGCCTCCTGCTTTAATTTGCTTTTCGAACAAAGGTATAACTGATCCGTTAGAACCTAATACATTTCCAAAACGTGTCGTTACGAATTGTGTAATGGCATCGTTCCCCTGCTCATCTTTCTTTTCTCCTGCACGAATGGCATTATCCAAACTTTGGCAATATATCTCGCATATCCGCTTCGAACATCCCATCACATTAGTCGGGTTCACGGCTTTGTCGGTTGAGATCATCACAAATTTCCTTACACCGTATTTCACGCTGAGATCTGCAATAATCTTTGTACCGTTCACATTATTACATATGGCCTCGCATGGGTTGTTCTCCATCATTGGCACATGCTTGTAAGCTGCCGCATGAAACAAATAGTCAGGCCTGTATTTGGCAAAAATATTCTCCATACGATCCCGTTGTGTAATGCTTACGACTATCGTTTCACACTTAATATCCGGGAAATTCTTGGCCATCATCAATCTTATTTCATGCTGTGGAGTCTCAGCTTGGTCAATCAGAATCATGTTGGCCGGATGATAAGCAGCCACCTGGCGCACCATTTCCGACCCAATGCTTCCTGCCGAGCCGGTTATCATCACCCGTTTGTCGGCCAGCATATTGCCAATGGCATTCATGTCAACCTCTATTTCGTCACGGGAGAGCAAGTCCTCAATCCTGATTTCCTTCAATTGGTTGGCAAACAACTCGTCGCCCTCTTTCCACTCCTGCGACTCCATCATATAGATATGAACACCCGCGTTGATGAGCATGTCTTGCAGTTTCTGGTCTTCCCTAAAATTCTCTTTCTGCAGAGGTGAAACCAGCACTACCTGAATGTTCATATCCTTGAGCAAATTCGTCAAGTCATCATTGGGTTCATACATTTTTACTCCCATCAACATTCGACCAGTATAGTTGCGGTCATGCATGATAAAGCCCTTGAGTTGGAATTTGGCCGGTTTGGTGTTGCGAATCATCTTGGCCAGAGCCACACCACCCTCGTGCACACCATAGACCATTGCACGCTTCCCACTTTCAGTGCTGAAAGCTATATCATATAGAGTCTTGACAGATACTCTCATGGCCCACATCAGAATGGTGGCGATAAAATACATCA
>CAYVGR010000290.1:0-3325 GCA_964450065.1 uncultured Prevotella sp.
TATGTTATTGCTGAGTAGTTACCTTTTTTAGCATCAGCTATTATTTTTTTGAAATCTTACTTGTATATATTACAGATATTGTATACCTTTGTCCCTCGGTAAGTTATACCATTTTTTATGCTCCTTTTGATTATCTCAAAATGTTGAAACTTCTTAATCGAGCTTATACTGAGGATAATATTTTTTGCAAGGTTCTGCCCATTGAGAACGAAACAACTGCCGAGATGGTATATTGCAGTATAATTAAATAAAAGTAAGACAATATGAAAAGGAAAGAGTTACAGATCAAATTATTGTATGAAAAGCCGGGATGCAGCATCATTTCGGTTGACCATCCGTTTGCAATTATGGCAGGCAGCCCGAGGCCTGAAGCTGGCTTTGAAGTTGATCCGTGGGATGAGGTGGACCCCGAAGACCCAGGCGGGACATCGGAGGAAGCCGACGACTTGCCGGACTGGCTCAAACCCTAAGATGCTATCAGCACTAAAACATAACAAGCAAACGATAAAAAAGAAAACAGCTATGAACAGATTTCTAAAGAACAAAACGAGGAAGATGCTTGCCATAGCAGGTGTCTTGATGCTCGCTGTGTCCTGCTCACAAGACATAGAGAACGAAATGTCCGGGACTGACATCTCGGGCGGAAGCCCAAGCAGCGAGGTAAAGCTTAAATTCACAACCGGCCCGGCCACTCGTGGAACCATGTACGACAAGATAGACGTCATGCCAGACGATTCCAAGTTTAGCGTTTATGGCTATTCGTGCAAGGGCGGCTTCGACCAAATGGGCAACACGCTCAACTTCATCGCCAATGGTGAGGCATCGAAATCCGGCACCGTTACGGTGGGTGGAGCAGCCAAATACTACAACAAGGCAGAGCCATACGTGCAGCTGGTAGGCGTGTATCCGTACCTGCAAGGAGAGAACATACTTGAAAAAAACAGGCGCAGACCAGTACTCGTTGACCTACGACCTCGGTGCAGACATTGACGCAACGCAGCACAAAGACCTCATGATAGGCAAGGCCAACGTTGAGGTTCAGGCGGAAGGAGAACAGCAACCTGCCGTCATCACCTTGCATCACGCCCTTACAGCCGTCAACTTCGCCATTGGCGACAAATGCCCCACTGGCTATAAGATTGCGGGTATCGAGATGCAAGGTTTGGCTGCCAAGGGTACTTGCGAGGTGACATTCAATGGCGACATGCCCTCTTTCAACTGGACACCCTCTGACACGAAGGAGAACATTCGCCTGAAATGGCCCAAATATGAAGGTGTAGGGCTTATCACTGTCACCCCAAACAAAACCACCCAAATTAACGGAACTCAAGTGACGGGTGTGAAGACCGATGGCAAGCGCGACAATCTCACCATCTTCATGATTCCGCAGCAACTGGGCGCAGACGCAAAAGCTGTTATTTGGTTGACGAAGGATACTGAAACATTCAAAGGCTCAAGACCTGAAAGCGATAAAGACGATCGAGCAGACGTCAAGAAGATCACCATCAATCTCGCTGCCGTCAAAGCGTGGAAGCCAGGACAGGTAGTTGTTTACAGGATTGATGAAGATCTCTCGGATGCTGATTTGCGATATAAGTTTAACCTTAAGCCATCAATCACTAATGCCCAGCCTGGTGGCGATGGCCTTTCTGCAGCTACGTTTACATTGAAAAGTTATAGATATACGTATTATGGTCAGGTTGGCAAAGCTAGTTATGATGTGTATGCTGCCTTGCAGACCTTTCAGATTGTCAAATACGCATACGAGGATGAAGCAGGAATGCATGAAACCGTTACGAATGAATTGCCGGATTGGATTACCCTGTCAGTAACTCCCATCAACGGAGGGATTAAGTCTAATGCATCTTATAGTATGGCAGTAAAGGTAGACCATACCAAGCCAAGTTACCCGGCGGGCATCAAAAAACTGCTCATTACTTTCAAGCAGGATGACAGCGAAATGGAAGAGTGTACAGTAGAGATAACCGGCTTGCAGCCAAAGGCAAGCAATTAGTCCCTGCCTGTAACAGGCTTGAAATATTGGAAAGGTGGCACCAACATGCCACCTTTCTTTATAAGCATCTCATATTAGCCGTCTCCCAACTTTAACCGGACAGGCGACGAACACTAATCTTAGGTGTTTATCCCCTACTCTAACGTTTACCCCACACCACCGTACGCGCCGTTCGGTATACGCCGGTTTCATGCTTTCCTATCTCACGATGTGTGGCAAGGTGTTTTAGCCCTCCCTTCAGATTTCGCCTCACGACAAACTCCCTTGCCTTGGGTTATGTCTAAACACTTCCCTACCCTATGAGTTGCGGAAGGAACGAAGAGATAATAAGGATAACAATACCAAGTATCAGCACATTGATAGTCTTCTGCGAGCACCCCTTCCACTCCTTAAGAATGATTCCCCACATGTTGGAGAACACCACGTTAAGAGCCATCAGGATGCAGAAGGCGAGCGTCATGAGCGTAGGCGACTCCGTGAGAAAGCCCTTGCCCAAGGAAAGTCCGAAGAACTGGCTATACCAGAGCACACCGGCCAACAAGCAGAACAAAGCATTGTTGCCCCACACCTTGCCCTTGCCGTAGTCGCACCATGTGCCGTTCTTCTGGTTTTGATAGAAGCAGTAGATAGCATTGGTTACGAAACCGCCAAGAGTAACAAGGAGAGTGGCCGGCAGCATCTTGAACATGTCCGGTGTAAGGTCACCGAAATGAATGCCCTTGCCAAACTCAAGTCCGACATTGAAACAGCCGCTCATAAACCCGGCAAGCAAGGCAATGACAATTCCCTTGGGGAAATTGAAGTCTTTCACGGCAGCTTTCTTCTCCTCCTCAGACAGGCTGTTGGCCCTCATGGAACCTGCCACCCCGATAACGCCAATACCCACCAGCGTGACCACCACACCGAGAATCACGGCAAAAGTCAGCGATTCCAAGGCATGAAGCTCCGGGAAAAAGATGTTGAGCAACACAGGACCCATGATCGTTCCGAGTGCCGCACAAGTTCCCAAGGCGATAGACTGTCCCAAGGCCACACCCAAATAGCGCATGGAAAGCCCAAACGTAAGACCGCCCACACCCCATAACACACCAAAGAGGATGGTCATCCATATATTGATCGAGTTGCTCGTGACAAAGAGTTCAAACAGGCTATGCCCATTGGGTACAGCAAGGAGAGCACCCAAAAACGGCAAAACCAGCCAGGCAAAAACACCCTGGACAATCCAGTAGCTTTCCCAACTCCAATCCTTAATCTTATTGATTGGAACATAGCAACTGCTCTGACAGAATGCTCCGACGGCAATGATAAGTA
>CAYVGR010000291.1:0-3297 GCA_964450065.1 uncultured Prevotella sp.
ATACAAATGTTCCTAAATGGAACGATGAAGGCACAATGACCAATGAGGAGAAAGTTCTCATAGCACAAGACGAGCAGGAAGTGGGACAAATTATGTCGAACTACGTGGGCATCGTGCGCAGCAACCTTCGACTGGTTCGTGCATGGAAACGTCTTGACCTGCTCTATGAGGAGACCGAGGAGCTGTTCAAGCGAGTAAAGCCCACGCGCGATATATGCGAATTGCGCAACATGATCAATGTGGGCTATCTCATCACCCGCCAGGCCATAGAGCGAAAAGAGAGCCGGGGGCTGCACTATACCATCGACTACCCCAAGCACGCCTACGACAACAAAAAACAAGACTAAGGACAGAGGTGCCCAAACATTAAATGATTCCTTACAAATTATATTATAGAAGATGAAAACAATCAATAAAAGATGGCAAGAATTAGGTTATATCGATGAGCCTATAGCCGAAGGCACAGACTTGAAAACCGAAATCCGCAAGATGTGCAAAGAAAAAAATGCCATAATCATGGCACATTATTATACTGACGGTGCCGTGCAGGATGTGGCCGACTTCGTAGGCGACAGCCTGGCCTTGGCTCAGCGGGCCGCTAACACCAATGCCGACATCATCATCATGTGTGGTGTGCACTTTATGGGAGAGACCAGTAAAATTTTATGCCCCAATAAGAAAGTGCTTGTGCCTGACCTCAATGCTTCGTGCTCCTTGGCCGAGAGTTGCCCGGCCGACGAGTTCGAGAAATTTGTCAAGGCTCACCCCAACCACACCGTCATCAGCTATGTCAACACCACGGCAGCTGTGAAGGCACTTACCGACGTGGTTGTTACCAGCAGTAATGCACGCCAGATAGTGGAGTCGTTTCCCAAAGATACACCTATCATTTTCGGTCCGGATCAAAATTTAGGAGGATATATCAACAGCCTGACAGGACGAAACATGTTGCTGTGGAACGGAGCGTGCCACGTACATGAAAAATTCTCTGTGGAAAAAATCGTGCAACTTAAAGCTGCCCACCCCCATGCCAAGATATTGGTTCATCCTGAATGCAAGGGGGCATTGGTGAAGTTGGCCGACAAGGTTGGCAGCACCGCGGCTCTGCTCAAATACAGCATTGCCGATGAGGCACAAGAATTTATTGTGGCTACAGAGAGCGGAATTTTGCACGAAATGCAGAAAGGTGCCCCACACAAAACCTTTATCCCCGCCCCACCCGACGACAGCACGTGTGCATGCAACGAGTGCAACTTCATGAAGCTCATTAGCATGAGGAAACTATACAACTGCCTGAAATACGAATGGCCGGAGATAGAAGTTGATAGCCATATAATCGAAAAGGCGGTGCGCCCCATCAACAAAATGCTCGAAATATCAGAGAAATTAGGTTTATAGGCATTCAAGAATTCACAACTAAAAATTTTATTCACATGTTATCTGTAGAAGAACTCAACGACAAATTGATAGACCTTGCTTTTAGCGAGGATATTGGAGATGGCGACCACACCACCCTATGCTGCATCCCTGCCGATGCCATGGGGCAAAGCAAGCTGCTTATTAAGCAAGAAGGCATATTTGCAGGGGCAGAAATAGCCAAGAAGGTGTTTAAACGTTTCGACCCGGAATTGCAAGTAGAAGTATATATAGAGGATGGTGCTCATGTAAAACCGGGTGACATCGTGATGAGTGTTAGCGGTCGGGAGCAAAGTTTGTTACAGACCGAGCGCATCATGCTCAACATTCTCCAGCGCATGAGTGGCATTGCCACGATGACCCATAAATACCAGCAAGCACTGATAGACGCGGGCACGGCAACACGCGTTCTCGACACACGCAAGACTACACCTGGCATGCGAATGCTCGAAAAAGAGGCTGTGAAGATTGGTGGAGGACTGAACCACCGTATTGGACTGTTCGACATGATACTGCTCAAAGACAATCATATTGACTTTTGCGGTGGTGTGCACAACGCCATTTCGAGAGCAAAACAATATTGCGAAGAGCACAACAAGAACTTGAAGATAGAATGTGAAGTGCGCAACTTCAAGGAATTGGACGAGGCTTTGGCCGAAGGTTGCGACCGCATTATGTTCGACAATTTTAGTCCCGAGGAAACGCGCAAGGCTGTAGAAATAGTAGACGGACGCTGCGAAACAGAGTCGAGCGGTGGCATCACCTTTGAAACCATGATTCCATATGCCAAAGCAGGGGTCGACTTCATCTCATTTGGTGCGCTTACACATAGCGTGAAAGGACTGGACATGAGTTTCAAGGCTGCAGGTAGCGATAAACTCTCTATCAAGTAGCGATGTCAGGAAAACTTCACTGTAAACTTGACTGTTTTTTTTGATGAAATAGAGAAAAATGCGCCATGTTTGGCCAAGCCGGCATCAAAAATTATTAAAAAATAATCAGGAAGTTTTGCAATTAGAGCTTTATTGGAGTGTGACTAAGACGTTGACACGGGTTGATTGAATAGCTTTGGCTGCATGATCAAGCCCTAATCGCACCCTGACAAAGCTCTAATCGCAAAGAACAGGAGTGTTAGCAAAGCTGACAAAAACACAACATCACTACAAGGCACTTATAATCAGAGCGTTGCAACGTTGCCTTATTTTTGAAGTATTACCAACGAGGAATCTTTTAATTTCAAATACGCGAAGCATTAGAAGGTGTTTGTAAGTTCTTTTCATACAACACCCATCAACCTATGTTAGAATGTCAGGGTAAAAATAAATGAGTCGCAGACCCCTTGCGAAGCCTGCGACTCTTTTATATCTCTCAAATATTCATGTTCTTATTTCAGTAATCCACGATTGCTCAATGTAAGATTCAGGAGTGTTGTAAACTTTCCATACTGATCTGTATCAAGCACGTAGCGCATGTACTTCAGTTCTTTACTGGCTGCCTCCTGAACGAGTTCCTTGCGGTCTGAAGCCTTAGCATGTTCAGCGTTCTTCATTTCGTCTACAAACTTATCGTGGATCGACTCCAAAGCCTCCATCTGATAATTGTTCAGACCCAGTGCGGAACCAAGCCTACGATAGTTCAGCGTCATGTCATAATTCTGATCCATGTCCAGAGCGGTCACTTCCTGAGTGCTGTTCACCTTACCATGATTCTTCTCTCTCTCACCTGCAAATGCCATTGTCATTGACAAAACTGCAATTAATGTTAATACAATCTTTTTCATTTCTTCTTCTTTCTTTAATACGTTCGCGCTGTGTTAATGCGCGAATCTTTATTCAACTTGTTATCCTTATGAAATCCTCTGATTTCTAATGCAAATATAGG
>CAYVGR010000292.1:0-3292 GCA_964450065.1 uncultured Prevotella sp.
TAGTAGTACCAGTCGGGAGCGAAGTCCCAGGGACCGGTCTCCATGCTCCGCCACTGTTTTTCCTTCTGCTTGTCGTGGACGACCTTCTGGGCATAAGCGCTCCCGCCTTCCCCGATGGGGAAAGCGAGAGCTGAGAGAATCATTATGGAACCAATCTTGTTTTTCATGGTATTGTCGTTTTATTTCTTATTGGTTGATATTCAGTTCTTTAATAAAGGTCTTACGCATCGTACCACTTGTCGATGACTTTTTTCGCTATCTCATCTTTCACATCGCTGTTGAGAATGTCCCAGATATAGTCGTAGTGGAAGCCGCCCATGACAACGATGCTGCACCAGAGGTTGGCAGAGTCAATAATGCCGAGCATGTTGGAGATATAGCTGTGGAGGGTGTTGACGAGCTCCAGTTTCTCGTCCATGCTGGCACGCATCACGTTCAGACCGCTGGCGGTGAGGGTGACGTACATCTGCTTGATGTTCTTTATCTCACGGGCACAGGCGAAGTTGGCCTCGGTATAGTACCATGCCACGGCTGGCTTCTTGAAGGCGTACTTTGCCGTGTTCTTCGTGAACTCGGCGTAGGTATCGATAAGACGGTAGAGGTCGGTGCCCGTCGATGCCAGCGCCGTGCCGAGGATGACGTAGCTGTAGGCGTTGTTGAGCTTGGAGTTTAGCGTCATGCGCACGTCGTTGAACTTCGTCGCGCCCTTGGTGACAAGGCTCTGCTCGCCATAGCTTGCCGCCACCTTCTCCAGTGCCTTCTCCTCTTCCTTCTTGATGAGTTTGTGCAGAGAAATGAGTGCCTCGATGGTAGGCTGGTCATCGGGATAGGCGAAGGATCCTGCCCGTGCTGGTAACAGAGCGAACATCAGCAGTGATGTCATGATCGTTAAAGCTTTCTTCATCTTCAGTCCTCCTATATCGTTATGCGATTCTTATCGGTTTGAATTGCGGTTACGGCTATGTCGTGTGGTGATTTCAGTCTGTTCTTGGATGCTGGCACGTGCTTACATGTTTGCTACCACGTGCTCGCCACCTTGCTACCACGTGCTCGCAAGTTTGCTACCACTTGCCAGCAACCGCAACAACGCTTATGATACTCCAAGTACACATTACACACTACACATTACACACTAAGTGCGTTCCAATCGTTGATAATGCCGTCCACCATGTTACTTGCCTGATAGACGGAGGCCCAGCTCTCAGGGTCGATGGCAAAGAACACCTCGCCCCAGGTGCCGAACTGGCACATCATCACCATCACGTCCATCTTGTACTTCATCTCCAACAGACGGGAGTAGATCTTATTGGCAAGCGTCAGACGGGTGTAGCGGTCCATGAAGTTGTAACCGTCGCCCTGACCCATATTGTAGCGTCCTCCGCCGTTGGGTATCTTCTGGCGGATAATGGGATTGTCGGGCAGGCGTATCTTGCCGTTGTTCACCACGTCGATGAAGTCATGGATAAGTCCTTCGGTCTCAATGACAATGTCAGAGAGCTCATTCAGACAGAGGACGTAGTTCTTCACGGGATTGGAGGCGATGTACTTCGTCACCGTGGGGATGCCGGAAAGGATGTCGGCACTAAGGAGAAAGATTTCCTTGTAGTAGGCCGACTCTTCACCGAAGCCGCGGACGTTGGTCATCGTCAGATGGTAGAGTTCCTTGATGCCCTCCATCGTGGCGGTGTACTGCAATATCTTCTTCTGCTTTTCAGAGATGGTGTCGAGCCGCTCGTTGTGCTTGTTCTCGATGAGTTTCTGGGCGGTGGTGTTAGCACCGACCTGCCCGGTAGTCCAAGGGTCATAGACCAAGCGCCATCCGGCAAAGGCCTGTGAGGATGCAAGAAGGAGCATGGCGGCGGTCAAGGTACAGCATTTCTTTTGTCTGCTGCTTATCTTATTGGTTTTCAATCTGATTTGTCCCATAGTGGCATGATTTTCTGTTGTTTGTTCACTTTGACTGCGAAGTCGAGATACTTTTTGATTCCGAGTTTCTTGCGGTCTTCCTCAATTTTTGTAATGGCAGTCTGGATGTCGCCATAGTGCCGCTCATAGACTTTCAATGCCTCTTTCTCGGCGCGTTCCGTGGTGTAGGCCCAGTAGCATTCGGGCGGCTCCTCCACGCCATAGACATCGGAGTACTGGCCGCGGCAAATCCATACCTCCTTGAAGTAGTTTCTACCATCGTGGTTGTTGAGGGCGTTGACGGTGAAGATCTGCTGTTTCTGTACCTGTGTCAGTCCGAGAATGGCACTGATGGCATCGTATCTGTCCTTGAACTTAGACTGGTCGAGGAGGATTTTCACGTCAGAGTTGTTGATGATGGCTTCCTTGACGATGGGTGAGTCTATCACGTCATTCAACTCTTGGGTTACCACTCCTGCTATGCCGTGGAACTTTCTCACCGTTTTATAGAGGTATTTTATATATTCTGCCATGGTCGGTGAGCTGATGGCCTTCCACGCTTCCTCGATGATGAGTGCCTTGCGGCCTTTCTTGATGCGCATCTTCTGCAGAAACACGTCCATGATGATGAGCACAACGATGGGGAACAGCACGGGGTCGTCCTTGATCTTGTCAATCTCGAAGACGATGAACTTCTCGTCGAAGAGGCTGGCATCCACGTTGTTATTCAGTGTGTGCTCAAGTTCTCCGCCTTTATAGAACTGCTCCAATATGGCGGCGAAGTTGTCGATGTCGAAGGTGATGCTTTTCTCTCGCATGATTTGCGGGATGCGCTCGATGGCGAACTCATAGTAGCTGTTGAAGCTAAGGTTGTTCACGTGCATCTTCCGGCGTTGCTTTTCCATCCGGTCGATGCGCTGCTCGATGGTAATGAGGTAGTTGCCCTCGATGAGCTGCGGCATGAGGCGCATGAGCTGGCGGTTAGCGGCAACCTTCTCGCCATCGGTGGCGGCCTTGTCGTTGATGAGGTCGTGGAGCTTGTTCACCTTCCGCTGGATTCGTGCGTAGGCTTCCTTTTCCTCAGCAGTATGTAAAGGACCATCATCGGCCACACGACTGCCATCAGCAGTATGGAGAGAACCGTATTCAGTATCCTGTCCGCTAAAGGCAGATGGATCTTCGGAGGTTGGAATGTCTGTTTCATATTCTGTATGTTTGTATTTTTCTTCCAATTCTTTGCTGTGCTTCTCGTAGGTGCCGTTCTTCTTGTCCTCAAGGAGCAGACGCTTGCGGAGCTGGTCGCGCTCTGCGTCGGTGAACTCCTTGAAGGGTGTGAAGTACGACTCGTAGTACTCGACGATGGTCTGGTTGATGATCTTGTCCTCTA
>CAYVGR010000293.1:0-3260 GCA_964450065.1 uncultured Prevotella sp.
TCTAAGATTCGGCAAAGCCGAGCGGAGAATAATTCAAAATTCATAATTAATTGGACGAGAGTTAAGGCCGAGGTTGGAGAATTAAGGTTCAAGAGCTGAGGTTGGAAAGAAATAAGGCTAATGAGATCAGGTTCAAGAATTAACTTCCCGTCATTTAGAAACAACGACTATGCGACTCAACTTATTCCTGTTATCTATTCTGTTTTTCCTCCCCACCCTTGCTCAGCAAGTGAGTTCGCCCAATGGGCAGGTGGCCGTGAGGTTTGCACTGACCGACAACGGCACACCTACCTACGAAATGAGCTACAAGGGCAAACCGGTGGTGAAAACTTCAAGACTTGGTCTTGAACTGGCCAAAGACAAGCATGCCTCAAAAGGCCTGAGGGAAACGAGTCTGATAGATGGATTCGTGAAAACAGATGCCCGTACAAGCTCTTTCGACGAGACGTGGAAACCTGTGTGGGGTGAGACATCGACAATTCGCAACCATTATAATGAGATGGCCGTTTATCTGTCACAGCCTTCGTCCAAGCGCAATATCATTATCCGATTCCGTGTTTACAACGAAGGCATGGGGCTGCGCTATGAGTTTCCACAACAAGACTCATTGGTCTATTTCACGATCAAAGACGAGCACACGCAATTTGCCATGACCGGAGACCATACGGCATGGTGGCTGCCGGGCGACTACGACACACAGGAACAGGAGACGCAGGAATCCAAACTCTCGGAGATTCGAGGCCGTTTCCACGACGCGGTGAACTGGAGCAACTCGTCGGTGGCGGTGTTCTCGCCCACCGGTGTGCAGACTTCGCTGCAAATGAAGAGCCAAGACGGGCTCTATATCAACATTCACGAGGCCGCCTGTGTGGACTATTCTACCATGCACCTTAACCTTGACGACAAGACCATGACGTTCGAGAGTTGGCTCACGCCTGACGCAACAGGCATGAAGGGCTATATGCAGACTCCCTGTCAAACTCCGTGGCGCACGGTGATGGTGAGCGACGATGCCCGCGATATGCTTGCGAGCAACCTGATTCTGAACCTCAATGAGCCTTGTAAGATAGAGGATACGAGCTGGATTCACCCCACGAAATATTGCGGAGTGTGGTGGGAAATGATTGTCGGCAAGAGTTCGTGGAACTATACCGATGAGTTCCCCTCTGTCAAACTTGACCAAATAGACTGGTCGAAAGCTAAACCCAACGGGCGACATGGAGCCAACACGGAAAAGGTGAAGCGATATATTGACTTCGCCGCCAAAAACGGGCTCGACCAAGTGTTGGTGGAAGGTTGGAACGTAGGATGGGAAGACTGGGCTAACCGGTGGAAACAAGACGTGTTCGATTTTGTTACACCCTATCCGGATTTTGACCTCGATGGACTGAACGAGTATGCCCGTTCCAAGGGTGTTAAGCTGATGATGCACCACGAGACGTCATCGAGTACTGTAAACTATGAGCGACATCTGGGCAAGGCCTTCAACCTGATGAACAAGTATGGATACGATGCCGTGAAGACGGGCTATGTCGGAGACATCATCCCCCGCGGCGACCATCACTTCTCCCAAGCTATGAACGACCATTACATGTACGTGGTGAAAGAAGCTGCCAAACACCGCATTATGGTCAATGCACATGAAGCCACGCGTCCCACCGGACTGTGTCGCACATGGCCCAACATGGTGGGCAACGAGAGTGCGCGTGGTGGAGAGTATGAGGCTTTTGGCGGAAATAATCCTAACCACACCGTCATCCTGCCCTTTACACGATTGCAGGGCGGCCCGATGGATTACACACCGGGCATTTTCGTAACCAAGCTCTCTGAATGGAGCGACAATCCAAGCTACGTGCGTTCGACCCTTGTCGGTCAGCTGGCATTGTATCTCACGATGTACAGTCCGTTGCAGATGGCTGCCGATTTGCCCGAACACTATGAGCGTTTCGACGATGCTTTCCAGTTCATTCGTGACGTGGCATGCGACTGGGACGACTCCAAATATCTTGAGGCAGAGCCGGCCCGCTACGTCACTGTGGCCCGCAAAGCCAAGGGAACGGACAACTGGTTTGTTGGTGGAAAGTGTGACGAGAATGGACACGAGTCTGTTCTGAAACTCGACTTCCTTGACAAGGGTCGCAAATACGACTGTACCATCTATGCCGATGGTAAGAATGCCGACTACAAGAACAATCCACAGGCCTACACTATTACTCGCAAAACGGTGAAGCGTGGCGATGTGCTGAAGATAAAGCAGGCCAGTGGTGGCGGTTTCGCCGTGTCGTTATTTGCTAAATAGCACATGGCAACAGAACTTTTATGACGTTACGGAATATTTTGGATTAAAGGGAAAGGCGGGAAGCCTAACCCATTGAGAGTGTATAATAGGCAAGGCGTTGCTTATCCCAAAGGGGATGAAAGCAGTGCCTTGCATTGTTTAAAGAAAATACTATAAAGATGATACGAAAAATGTTTTTTGCAGGAGTTCTCTCGTTATTGATAGGTCAGCATGTAGGTGCGCAGACCTTTGACGAGATGGTTTATAGTGCCAAATCTACGGTTTTCAACCTCAACGCTCCTACCAGCGCCAAGCGTGTGAAGGTTAAATTGTATGCCGACGCGTTAGGTGGAAAGCCTGTCAAGACGCTGTCGATGAAACGTGTGGGCAATGATCGATGGAGCAAGACGGTGAAAGGAGACTGGAAGGGTAAGTTCTATACTTTCGATATCCCGTCGCTTGGCAAGGGCGAAACACCGGGAACTTTTGCCAAGGCCGTAGGCGTGAACGGCAGGCGGGGAGCCATCATCGACCTGAAGACTACTAATCCTGTGGGATGGGAACATGATGTCAGGCCGGCATTGGCGTCGCCTGCAGACCTCGTCATCTATGAAATGCACCATAGGGACTTTTCCATTGATGCGTCGTCCGGACTAAAACACAAGGGAAAATACCTGGCACTCACCGAGCCTAAAGCCATCGATCATCTGGTGTCGCTGGGTGTCAATGCCGTACATATCCTCCCCTCCTATGATTATGCCTCAGTGGATGAGACAAAACTCGACCAGCCTCAGTATAACTGGGGTTACGACCCACTGAACTACAATGTACCCGAAGGCTCGTATGCTACGGACCCCTACAACCCCGAAGTGCGCATCAGGGAGTTCAAACAGATGGTGCAGGCACTGCACAAAGCGGGCATCCGCGTCATTCTCGACGTGGTGTATAACCATACTTTCGACATCGACGGCAGCAATTTCCA
>CAYVGR010000294.1:0-3252 GCA_964450065.1 uncultured Prevotella sp.
TCATGCCAAAATGGGGAACCATCAACGAGCGCAGAGGACAACTGCACGAGGTTATTCGCTTATCTGGCATGAACTTGGTTATTGATGATACCGATCACCCCCTGATTATAAAAGTAGCAAGCATTCCCGTATCAAGGCTTCAGGTTTATTTCATTGACAACGAAGATTATTTCCTCCGCCGTCAGGCAATGACCGAAGATGAGACTGGAACGGAATATCCTGACAACGGAGAACGTGCCATATTCTTTGCCCGTGGCGTTTTGGAAACGGTGAAGAAACTACGCTGGAGTCCGGACATTGTACACTGCCAGGGTTGGATGTCTGCAGTAGTACCGCTCTATATTAAAACAGCTTACCGTGAAGACCCTTCCTTTGCTAAGGCAAAGGTGATTACATCACTGTTCCACAATCAACTGAAAACATCGTTAGGCGATAACTTCAAGCGGTGCGTAGAGTTCAAGAATGCTAAAGCAGAACTCCTGAAACCATACGCAGAAAAGTTTGATTTCATGGAACTGGGGAAGATGGCCATTGATTACAGCGATGGCATAGTAGAAGCCGGACAGGATGTAAATAAAAAACTAATGGACTATGCTACATCCAAAGACCTGCCTTTCTTGGCAAATCCGGGAGAGGACTATGCTGCGGCTTACGAAGACTTCTACAACAAGCTTCTTGCCAACAGCTAACGTTATACATTCTAATTCATAAACCTTACACGCTCCTCATACATGAACTCAAAGTTTCTTGTGAGCATAGCTCTCGTTTGTTTCGCTTTTGCGGCATGTGATGATACAACCGACAATATCGGTGCGTCACTGACCGAAAGTAACGATGGCGTTTCCATTCAGGCAGCCACATTTGATGTGGTAAGCCGATCCATTAAAGCAGATTCCGTACTCTCCCGCAATGTCACTGGATATCTTGGTAAAGTAAGAGACCCGGAGACCGGAGCATACGTTACCGGCAATTTCATGGCTCAGTTCAACAACATCGAAGGTTTTGATGTTTTCCCCCCTCTCGATAATTTAGTTACATACGATTCCAATGGGAATATGACCGTTGGAAACAAGGGAACTATCATGGCTGACTCCTGCGAGCTCAGGCTTTTTGTCAAAGACTTCTATGGAGACAAAACACAAAACATGAAGCTCACGGCTTATGAGATGAATAAACCGATGAATGAGAACCGCCTATATTACAGTGATTTTGACCCAATAAGCAATGGGTATGTCAGAGATGGAGGTATCCAGGTAGACAAGGTGTACAATCTCACAGATTATAACATATCAAAAGGTAAGCGCGATAGTATGGATTACAAATCGTACATAACTATCAAGCTCAACGATAAATACACTGACAAGAATGCCAAGTCGTATACTAACTATGGGAGTTACATACTCCAAAAGTATTATGAAAATTCCTCTAATTTCAAAAATGCGCTGACATTCAGGAATAATGTAGTACCAGGGTTCTATTTCAAATTGAAGAGCGGATTGGGCAACATGTCCAACATCGCAGCTTCACAACTTAATGTATATTTTAAATTCAAGACCAAATTTGCATACGTAGACTCGACAAGCGGTAAAGCTATTACGATGTATCGAGACACCGTCTATCGCCAGGTGGCAGTGTTTTGGGGCACAGAAGAGGTGTTGCAAACATCCAATATGATCAATGACAAGCAAACCATTGACAAACTTGTTGCCGACGACAACTGCACCTATCTTAAGACACCGGCCGGCATCTTTACTGAACTCACGATTCCTGTAAACGAGATAATGCAAGACCATACCAAAGATACGATTGTATCTGCAAGAGTCATTTTACCCCGTTTGAACAACACGGTAAGCAGCGATTACGCTTTGGATGTCCCTAAAAATATACTTATGGTGCCAAAGGATTCGCTTTATTCTTTCTTTGAACAAAACAAGTTGTTTAACAATAAAACTTCATATCTTGCTACATGGGCATACAATGCCTCCAAGGGTTCGACAGACAATAGCTACATTTTTAATAATATTTCCGGACTCATTACAGCCATGAACAGCAGTAATAAAAAGTCTGAGAACTGGAACAAAGTAGTGTTGGTGCCTGTTACGCTAACTACTACACAGACAGCATCGCCTACGGGCTCAGGAACCTCTACCACTATCACGAAAGTGAGCAACAACATGTCGCTGACAAGCACACGCCTGATGAAAGGCACTCCAAACAACAGCCCTATCAAGATTAGTATCATATACAGCAGATTTAAATAATGGCCGATAATTTCTTAGAAAAACAAAGGCAAGACTATGAAATACGAAAATCCGCATGGTTAAAGAACAGGAAGCGGATGCCAAAGATAAAACGAAAGCTTGAAAGGCCCGTTGACGAAAGCCTATAAAACCAGAAAATATGACAAATTCTCTCTAAAACGTCTCGTGTGGATATTTTAGAGAGAATTTGTTTTCAGGCATAACCTGCCCACTCCTATTGGATACTTACGAAATTTCTGTTCGTTAGATCAAATGTTTGCCGCAGGCTTCTTTCACATTTCACCTCACAACGAACACCCTTGCCTTGGGCTGTTTAATTCCTGCTATTAGGGCTTATTCGGGACTTTCACCCGTTAACAATACTCATGCCGAGCGTACTACAAAAATGCCCCCTTCTTACGAAGGAGGCATTTCAATTGGTATTATAGTTCTAATTTACATACAGCTTATTCTGCTGAAGGAGCTTCTTCTTCAGTAGCAGGAGTTTCGTCCTCAGTCACTGGAGCTTCCTTTACATTCTCCTCTGCTGGAGAATCTTTAGCGGGAGCCTCAGCCATAGGAGCTTCTTCTGTTTTTTTCTCTGTAGCTACGGGAGCATTCTCAGCAACAACCTGTACCGGAACCTTAACCTCCACTTCCTTATGGAAGTGCACAACAGCTTCATATTCACCTACCTTACGGGCATCGCGCATGGTGATAATCTTGCGGTCAATTTCGATTCCCTTCTTGGCCAATTCTTCTGCAACCATGGCAGCAGTAACAGAGCCATAGAGCTGGCCATCTGTAGAAACTTTTGCAGAAATCTCAACGGCAACGTCATTCAGAGCCTCTGCACGTTTTTCTGCCTCAGCCTTCTGGGCAGCCAACTTATCAGCTTGCTGCTTCATGTTCTCTGCAAGCACTTTTCTCGCGCTCTTAGAAGCGATAACAGCCTTGCCCTGAGGAATAAGATAGTTGCGGCCATAGCCGTCTTTTACAGTCACAATATCGT
>CAYVGR010000295.1:0-3228 GCA_964450065.1 uncultured Prevotella sp.
TCATAAACCAATGTTTGTTCAAGTCACACAAAGATAATATCTATTCGTGAAGCATGAAAAAAAATTATGCTATTTAAAGATATAACTTGGTCTTTTATATTTTTTTTGAAAGTTCGTGGTCGATACGATGGACGGTATACACTTCCAATATGGCAGCAACAAGCAACAGAATAACCCACTTGTTGAACAAGTAGTTGATATAGTCCACTATATTGGAAAACAAAGGACGGAAAAATCCAAACGCATTGTCGGCCATCAGGATACCGGCTAACAAAAACAGGATGTTGGCCAAATTCTGTATGCGCTTCAAGCGTTTAATGGTGATGTCACGTCCCTCATAAGACTGGAGGATTTGCATGACAACAAACATCAATGCACCTGCCAAATACACCCAGCAAGCAACCTGTTGTTGCCACATCAGGGCAAAGCATCCGGCACCAACGACCATCAGCATGCCACCCACAAGAAATATTATACTTTGTATCTTATTGAGCTGTTTCATTCATTTCGCTTATTGTTGCCTGCGCACCACCGGGAACTTGCGGATCGGTGCTTAGCACATAAATGTCCTCATCGTCGGCTTTCATGAAGTACCGCTCACGGGCTATTTTCCTTATAGCTTTCGGATTTCGCCTCAATTCGTCAAGAGCCTTGGTCGACTGCTCGTTCTGGACGTTGTACTTCCTGATTTCATCCTTCATCCGGCTTATCTGCAAATCATACTGTATGCGCTTCATGTAACTGTTCTCGTCGATGAAGCCCACTACGGCAATGCCAATAACAATCGTGATCAGATATTTATACCGTGCCAGAATGCTCCACACGCACGCGATTTTTTTGCCCATAACTCCTTTGCTATAAACACTTGCAAAGGTAATGCAAATGGGTTGAAAAGCAAAAGAAAACCATATATTTGTTTTGCCCTTCTGCCAAATTACATTATCTTTGCATGAACTATTAATCAGATATACATTATGGACAACTACATAGTTTCGGCCAGAAAATACCGCCCTATGACGTTTAGTTCCGTGGTCGGACAAGAATCGCTGACTACGACACTGAAAAATGCCGTCAAAAGCGAGAAGCTGGCTCATGCCTACTTGTTCTGCGGGCCACGCGGAGTGGGCAAGACTACCTGCGCGCGCATCTTCGCCAAGACCATTAATTGTGAGCACACCACGGCCGATGGCGAGGCCTGCAACGAGTGTGCCAGCTGCAAATCGTTCAACGAGGGACGCTCGATGAACATCTTTGAGCTCGACGCAGCGAGCAACAACTCGGTGGAAAACATCAAGTCCCTGATGGAGCAGACGCAGATTCCACCTCAAACCGGTCGATACAAGGTTTTCATTATCGACGAGGTACACATGCTGTCCACATCGGCTTTCAACGCTTTTCTGAAAACCCTTGAGGAACCGCCAGCACACGTTATCTTCATCCTCGCCACCACGGAAAAGCATAAAATATTGCCCACCATATTGTCAAGATGCCAGATTTACGACTTCGAGCGCATGACAGTGCCGGAGACTATAGACCATTTGAAGATGGTGGCCGACCGGGAAGGTATCACATACGAAGAAGAAGCGCTTAGCATCATTGCGGAGAAAGCCGATGGCGGTATGCGCGATGCACTTTCTATCTTCGACCAAGTGACCAGCTATTGCCAGGGCAACATCACCTTCCAAAAGGTGCTCGAAGACTTAAACGTGCTCGATGCCGACAACTATTTCAACATCATAAACCTTGCTTTGGAGAACAAAGTAAGCGATATTATGGTGCTGCTCAACAGTATTATCACCAAGGGATTTGATGCCGGAAACCTGATCAACGGACTGGCTTCTCACGTGCGCAACATCATGATGGCCAGCGACCCGCAAACGCTTCCGCTTCTCGAGGTAAGTCAACAGCAGCGACAGAAATATCAGGAGCAGGCCAAAAAGTGCCCCAAGCGCTTTCTCTATCATGCCTTAAAGATCATGAACGAGTGCGACGTGAACTACCGACAGAGCAGCAACAAGCGGCTTCTGGCAGAGCTCACGCTCATCCGCATAGCACAAATCACCCAACCCAACGACGACGATGATGCCGGGGCGGGGCGTAGCCCCAAGTATTTGAAAATCCTGTTCAAGAATATCAAGACCGCTCAGCCTAAACCGACTCAGCAGGTAGTCGGGGCCGAGAAAAGCGAATCGGCAACAGCAAAGCCCTTGCGCCCAGCTGCTGCCCAACCCTCTATGACAGCCTCCAATGATGCGGAGGCAGCCCCTACCCCACAAAAAACCAAGCAGCCCGGGTCGAAAGCACCACGCCTCAAGTTGAAAAACATAGGCATTACCTTCGACAACCTACGGCGCGCCCCACAAGAACCCAGCTATATCGTTGCCCAGAAGGCCGAAGAGAAAAAAGCCCCGAACCACAACAAGGAGTTTACCGAGGAACAGCTCAGCATTCAGTGGACACTGATGTGCAACCGGATGCCACAACACTTGGTAGGTTTGGCCTCTCGCCTAAAAAACATCACCCCACACATCGTAAACTATCCCAACATCGAGGTAGTGATCGATAACGAGATTTTGCTCAGTCAGGTGAACGACATCAAAGGCAACATAACCGCTACGATGAAAAAGACCTTGGGCAACGACCAGATAACCATCAGTTTGAAGCTTGCCGACGTCGACAACATGCGCAGAGCCTATACCAAGCGCGAAATATTCGACGAGTTGCGGCAAAAGAACCCAGCTATCGAGAAGCTCAGGATTGAATTAGGTTTGGAACTCGCTTAATGCCCTTGGTATTCAAATCTTCTTGCAGCCATTAGCCCGCTGCTCCTATCATTCCATTATATCCTTCGGAAAATACAAACAAGAAGCCTTCCAGGCTTTGCGTTATCCAAGGGGCAACCACTTTGTCCTCCCTCAGCGTGTGACACATGACGGAATTACATTCCAAGGATTAAACCATTGTATCACGAAAAACGAATCATCATTATGTTTCATTATAAGCCCATATTGGTCAAAACACTCAAAAACTACAATCGAAAGCTTCTGATTGCTGACACCATGTCGGGAGTTATCGTAGGTATCGTTGCCCTGCCATTAGCCATTGCCTTTGCTATCGCCTCAGGAGTTTCTCCGGAAAAAGGGATTATCACAGCTATCATTGCCGGATTTTTCATCTCGGTCTTCGGCGGAAGCAAAGTACAGATTGGCGGCCCCACCGGAGCTTTCA
>CAYVGR010000296.1:0-3206 GCA_964450065.1 uncultured Prevotella sp.
TTCCAGCCAAAGTATTTCTCTACATGAGGTACATATTGCATACTCTTTACCGCATGCTTAATAGGGAATCCATAGTAGCCTCCCAGCAACTGACCATAAGGCAGCATGCCTTCATAGTTCAGAATATTCCGTAGAGGATTGACCAGCATAATAACATGTTTACTGGTTATCGAAGGGTTGTATGTAACATTGATTTCTCCAATCAGAGTTTCACCCTCATACTGTTTGATATTGCTGATGCCACCATCTGTCCACGTTATCTCTGAAGTGACGTGTTTATTATCATTACCATTATTCAACACAACCTTGACCAACTGGTCTGCATCATTATATGTGTAGTCGTAGCTGACTTCATATACAGGATGATTAGGATCGTTCTCATTCATAATGACAACCGTTTTTGTTATTTTGCCATTAATGAGTGTCGAGGTGTGATGATCGGCAATGCTTGAACCACCCTCTACATGCTCCTGCACTATCTTATCTGTTGCATAAGTGTAGGTGTCTGTACGTATTTCCGACGCGCCATAAACGAAATTGAATTTTGCAAGCTTACCATTTGGGGCATACTCAAACGACATACTCTGCTCCGCATTATATGCTTTTATTAAACTTTTAGTACTCTGCGAGTACATACTACCAGATAGCAATACTGTCATTGCTATCATCATTATTTGTCTTTTAGTCATGAGTAAATTAATGTTACGTATAATTTAAATTTTGATCAACCGCGCAAAATTACGAAAAAAATATATCAAGATGCTTGTTGTGCTATTTTTTTCTCGGTTTTGTATTTTCAAAACACCAAAGGCTCGTTTCCTAAATCATTATCCGACACTTTCCAATAATATCTGTACAATGCGCTCGGCCGACCGGCCATCCCATCGATCGGGCAGACCTGAACTCTTCCATTGGCCTTCAATCATTTGTCTCACCATTTTACCCAACATATCTGCATCCTCGCCAACCAGCACGTTGGTCCCCACCTTGACGGTCTCCTCGTGTTCGGCATAGCTGTTGAGCGTGATGCAGGGCACTTAGTTGAATGTGGATTCCTCGGCCACGTTGCCCGAATCGGTAATCACACCGGCTGCATGAGCCACAAGATAAGAGAACTCAAGATAAGGCAGAGGCTCCAAACTGTCAATACCTTCTTACCAATCTTATTCTGGCAAGTCTCTATGGCTTCCTTTGCCAAACCCCGAAGGGGAGCCACAATAGTTACACCCGAATGGTTTTCGGCTATGGCTTCGATCATTTTCTGCAGGTTTTCTCTGGCATATATCAGCACTCTACGATTCAGCGTAAACACTAAATAATCCTTCTCATGCAGTTTCAGAGTATCGAAAAGGGACACTTATAATTCGTCGAACTCACGTTATTATACTTTATTTTGCGGAGCTCCCTCTATAAAGGCTTTTACATTTTCGGCAGCTATATTGATAAGCCGTGTGCGCGCTTCCTTGGATGCCCATGCAATATGGGGCGTGAAATATGCATTGGGCTGTTGGAGCAATGGGTTGTCCTTCGATGGCGGCTCCAAACTCATTACATCTGCCCCATAGCCCATCAGGTGTCCGCTTGCCAAAGCGTTGGCCACAGCTACTTCATCGACCAACTGCCCCCGGCCGGTATTAATCAATATCGAGCCTGGCTTCATGAGTTCCAACCTTTCTGCATTAATCAGTTTGTCGGTCTCTTTTGTCAGTGGGCAATGTAAAGACAGCACATCGGATATGCTTAGCAAGCCATTAAGAGTTGTTTTTTGAATGCCGGATGGTAATAATGCCGATTCCTTAGAAGTCATGGCAAAGACATCCATACCAAACTGGCGTGCTATAGTTGCCACACGCATTCCAATGTTACCCAAGCCAACAATGCCGATTGTTTTCCCGGCAAGTTCGGCCAATGGTGTGTCCCAATAGCAGAAATCCTCGTTCTTGCTCCAACGGCCACTACGCACCTGGTCAGCGTAATGCCCTACCTGGTTAGTGATGTTCAATATGTGGGCAAAGGTCATTTGAACCACACTGTCCGTACTGTAGGCAGGTATATTGGATACAACGATTCCTCTTTTGCGGGCATAGTCTATGTCAATAACGTTATACCCGGTGGCTAACACTCCTATGTATTTTAATTTTGGCAGCTGGTTT
This sequence comes from uncultured Prevotella sp., assembly GCA_964450065.1. Lineage (GTDB taxonomy): Bacteria > Bacteroidota > Bacteroidia > Bacteroidales > Bacteroidaceae > Prevotella. Next base: position 2,154 of record CAYVGR010000296.1, read on the forward strand.
ATAATTTCCTCTGTTATTCTAACTTTATTCGAAAGAATGATGTCAGCATCTTTAGCACACTCCACTACCTTTGTTGCAGCAGTGCGTGGATATACCGTCAGTTCTCCCAATGCCTCTAACTGCTCCCATGAAAGATCACCCGGATTGGCCGAATAACCATCTAATACTACTATTTTCATATTTTCTGCTTTTTAGTCTTTCGTTAATGTTGTCATATATTACAAAAGCTGTATACAAACAACTATTTCAGATATAACGCATGTCATGAAACATGCTAATCCTCAAACCTTTCTTTCCAACATTGCAACATTCTCTGATGCAGTTTGTCTTCTGCAGAAGATTGCTGGGCATGCCAAAACCGTTTATTTGCGATGTTATCCGGAAGATATTGCTGTGGGGTAAAGTTGCCTGGAAAGTCATGTGGATATTTATACCCATCGCTGTATCCCAAACTTTTCATTAATTGTGTTGGGGCATTACGAATATGCAGCGGAACAGGAAGGTTGCCACTTTGTCTAACTTCGTCGAGAGCTGCGTCGATGGCCTTATAGGCCGAGTTGCTTTTGGGACTTGTCGCTAAATATACTGCGGCTTCCGCCAAGGGAATACGCCCCTCCGGCCACCCTATTTTCATGACTGCATCGAATGCGGCATTAGCTAACAGCAAAGCATTCGGATTAGCCAATCCTATATCCTCTGCCGCACTGATGACAAGCCGGCGAGCTATGAATTCCGGATTCTCACCTCCCTCTATCATCCTGGCCATCCAGTACAGTGCGGCATCGGGGTCGGAGCCTCTAATGCTCTTGATAAATGCGGAAATGATATCGTAATGCATTTCCCCGTCCTTATCGTATGCCAGGGGGTTGGTTTGCAATAGCCCTTCCACCAACTTGTCGGTAATCACTATTTGGGATTCGGCAGAAGAGTTGACCACCAGCTCTAAGATATTCAACAGTTTTCGGGCATCTCCCCCACTGTATCTCATAATGGCACTCACCTCCTCCAAAACAATGTCTTTTTGTTTCAGCTCGCTGTCTTCATGAATTGCCC
>CAYVGR010000297.1:0-3202 GCA_964450065.1 uncultured Prevotella sp.
AATATTGCTTGTTTCAACAAAAACACCTACATTTGTATATCAAGTTCCCAAACGATGAAGTTGCGACATATTTTCCTATCCATACTCCTCATTTTTTCATGCATGAGCTTATGGGCACAACATGTTTATGTGGAGGCCGGCGGCGCGTCCACCACTGCGGGGGTGCATTATGACTCTCGCTTCAACGACCACACCCGATGGGGCGGACGCATCGGAGTAGCCTATACCTACTCCAAGAGCCCAGCCTTCCTACCCTCAGCTCCCGACAAAACCACCGGCTGGAGCTTTCCCGTTGCCGTGAACTACCTGATAGGGGGAAGCAACACTATTTGGAATTGGGTATCGGCGTATGCTACGGGCTATACCAATGCACCAGCACGGACAGAAGTTCACACATCGTTGAGTCACAAAAGTCTGGCACGTTTGGTTTCATCGATATAGGCTATCGCTTCCAATCATCTATGGGCTGGATGCTCCGGGCCGGATTAAGCCCCGGCATGGGGCTCGACAGAACCGACGAAATGGGACACAAAGAACCCAAGATTAACCGTGCGAAGACCATCTATCCTTATTTAGGCATAGGCTATTCGTTCTAAGTAGGCTCCATAAAGACGTCACACACATCAAAGCTATTAAACTCACGGTGGTAATTGACAGGACTGCACCACTGAACATATTGTCATCATAGCAACAAGTATCATGGAACAAAAAGCATTTTATACCGCACGGGAAGAATCCTGGAATGCTTGGAGCCACGCCACGGGCATTCTGTTGGGCATCATGTGTGGCATTTTTTTTCTGCGTCACACGATACTGACCCACCAGCCCTGGGCTACGTTCGGCGTCGCACTCTACATGCTGGGCATGCTGAGCAGCTATGTTTCTTCCACCGTCTACCATGCCCTGCCTTTCTCCTCCGCGTGGAAAATGAAAGTCAGGAAGCTCGATCATGCTGCCATCTACTGGCACATCGCGGGGTCGTATGCCCCTATCACGCTGGTGCCCCTGCGCAATGAGGGACTTTGGGGCTGGGGACTTTTCAGCTTCGTGTGGCTCTGTGCCATCCTGGGTACCTGTTCTTCTTTCTACAAACTGAAAGACCACAGCAACCTCGAAACCATTACCTTTGTGGGAATGGGACTGTCTGTTCTCGTGGCCTTCAGGCCGCTTTTGAATTCGGTCGACTTCTCTATCGTGGCCTGGCTTATAGCCGAAGGCGCGATGTATATCACAGGAGCTATATTCTACTCGCTGCGCAAGCAGAGATATATGCACACCGTTTTCCATTTCTTCGTGCTGGCGGGCTCTGCTTGTCACCTCGTTGCCGTATGGCAAGTCATATCCATGTAGTCTTCTCCCCACATCTCCCACAGCCACCGTCACTCATCTTTGCAACCGGGTTGCACTCCTTTGTTCGTATCTTTGTAACCAAAATCAAACGACAATAAGGATATGAACAAAAAACTATTGAAAATTATTGCGACAGCCGTATTGCTGCTCATCGCATATCTTGTGACCGAACACATGCAGCCGGCCATGTCCACCCAGTTGGTCATCTTCCTCGTTCCCTATCTGCTCGTGAGTTACGACGTACTGGGCGAGGCCGCGGAGGGCATCGTGAAGGGCAACCCCTTCGACGAGAATTTTCTCATGTCGGTGGCCACCATCGGTGCGCTTGGTATTGGTTTCCTGCCCGGTGCTGAGCCTCAGTTTGCCGAAGCGGTGTTTGTGATGCTGTTTTTTCAAGTGGGCGAACTCTTCGAAGACTATGCCGAAGACAAGAGCCGCGACTCGATTGCCGAGCTCATGGACATCCGTCCCGACACAGCGAACGTGGAGCGCAATGGTGCATTGACGGTGGTTTCTCCCGAGCAAGTCAAGGTGGGCGAAACCGTATGGGTCAAGCCCGGGGAGAAAATTCCTCTCGACGGGATAATTGTCGATGGCACCTCGAGCCTCAATACCGTAGCCCTTACCGGCGAGAGTGTGCCGAGAGACGTGGCGATAGGCGACGAGGTGATATCCGGATGCATCAACCTTTCGGGCATGCTCAAAGTGAAAGTGAACAAGGCCTTCGGTGAGTCTACGGCCGCAAAAATCATCCAGTTAGTCGAGGAGTCGTCGGGTAGCAAATCGAAAAGTGAGACCTTCATTACCAAATTTGCCCGAGTCTATACGCCAATCGTAGTGTTCCTGGCATTGGGCATCGCATTGATTCCGCCCTTCTTTGCCGACAGCTACGGCACGGCCTTCCCCACATGGCTTTATCGTGCGCTCACGTTCTTGGTGGTGAGTTGCCCGTGCGCACTGGTCATTTCCATTCCCCTGACATTCTTTGCCGGCATCGGCGGAGCGTCAAGCAAGGGTATCCTCATCAAGGGAGGCAACTTCATGGATACCCTGGCCAAGACCTCCACGGTGGTATTCGACAAAACGGGCACCCTAACGCAAGGTGTGTTTGCTGTTGATGCTGTGCATCACGACAAGCTGGACAAGAATGAGCTACTGCACCTCGCTGCTCATGTAGAGCGATTTTCCACCCACCCCATTGCCACAGCCTTGCGCATGGCCTACCCCAACGAGCAAGACCATTGCGAAATAGCGAATGTCGAAGAGGTGGCCGGACAGGGAGTCCGGGCATTGGTCAACGGCAAAACCGTATGTGTAGGCAATGAGAAAATGATGAAGAGCGCGGGTGCCCAACCGTCCGAATGTACCCTGTGCGATGAGCACATCGGCACCATTGTTCATGTTTCAGTTGACGGTGACTATGCCGGACACATCGTTATCTCCGACCACATGAAGGCCGATGCAGCCGACTCTATCAGCCAGTTGAAGCAGCTGGGAGTTGAAAAGACCGTGATGCTCACCGGCGACCGTGAAGAAGTGGGACAGTTTGTTGCAACAAAACTCGGAATAGATGAGGCTCATTGCGAACTTCTCCCTGCCGACAAGGTGGACTACGTGAAGCGGTTTATTCAGGAGAAAACGGCCGGAACCAATCTCGCTTTTGTAGGCGACGGCATCAACGATGCCCCGGTTCTTGCCATGGCCGACGTGGGCATTGCCATGGGAGCATTGGGTAGCGATGCAGCCATAGAGGCAGCCGACGTGGTGTTGATGGACGACAAGCCGTCAAAAATAACGCAAGCCATTCGCATAGCACGCCGCACCATAGGCATCGCCAAGCAGAATACATGGT
>CAYVGR010000298.1:0-3192 GCA_964450065.1 uncultured Prevotella sp.
CCCTCAATCAGAGGTATGATAGGCAGGTCAAAATGCTTGGCAAAGGCATAGTCGCGACTGTCGTGGGCCGGCACAGCCATAATGGCTCCGGTGCCATAGCCCGACAATACATACTCGGATATCCAGATCGGAATGGGCTCTCCGGTAAAAGGATTGATAGCATACGAGCCCGTGAACACGCCCGTCACTTTATGTTCGGACATGCGATCGAGCTCCGTGCGCTTCTTTACATACTCCAAATATTGGTCCACCTCGGCCTTCTGCCCGTCCGTCACGACCTCATTCACATAGTCTGACTCCGGTGCAAGCACCATGAAAGTCACACCAAATATGGTGTCGGCACGGGTTGTGAATATCGTTATCACAGTCTTGGAGTCCTGAACCTTGAACTCCATCTCGGTACCTTCCGAACGTCCAATCCAATTTTTCTGAGTCTCGGTAATAGAGTCGCTCCACTCCACGGTGTCGAGACCTTGGAGCAACCGCTGTGCGTAGGCCGAAACGCGAAGACACCACTGGCTCATTTTCTTCTGGACAACGGGAAACCCACCGCGTTCCGACACACCGTCCACTACCTCGTCGTTGGCCAAGACAGTACCCAGTCCGGCACACCAGTTTACCATCGTCTCGCCCTTATACGCGATGCGATAGTTCATCAGGATGTCAGATTGCTGTCTCTCTTCCATTTTCTTCCACTCCTCGGCAGTAAAACAGATGGTGTCGTCGCTCTGCGCAACGTTAAGTCCCTCCGTCCCCTTGTCCTCGAAATGACTGATCAGATCTTCGATAGGCATAGCCTTGTTCAAAGTCTTGTCAAAGTAGGAATTAAACATTTTTTGGAACGCCCACTGTGTCCAGTGGTAGTATTTTGGGTCGCAAGTGCGTATCTCACGGTCCCAATCGAAACAGAACCCAATCTTATCAAGTTGCTCACGATAACGCCCGATATTGGCTTCGGTTGTAATAGCCGGGTGCTGCCCGGTCTGTATGGCATATTGTTCAGCAGGCAGGCCGTAGGCATCATACCCCATCGGATTGAGCACATTGAAGCCTTGCAGACGCTTATAGCGTGCATAGATGTCGCTGGCAATATATCCCAACGGATGACCCACATGCAGACCGGCACCCGATGGGTAAGGGAACATATTGAGCACATAGAACTTCCGGCGGTCGGGGTCTTCCAAAACCTTGTAAGTCTTGCGTTCCACCCATCTTTCCTGCCATTTCTGTTCTATTTCCTTGAAATTGTATTCCATTTCCTATATCTTGTTTTTGTTTTTCACTTATTATAATAATGATTGCAAAGATACTGCAAAAAGCAGAAAAAGCAAAGGAAAACCAGGAAAAACAAACGTAGTTAGCATTTGCAGTTTAGCCAAGGAATAAAAACGCAACGTTTTGGAATTAAAGTAGTTAAGACAGCTTATGAAGATAAAAAATATTAGATAAACTGCCCTGAAAGTAATGTCCAATCATTTCACGGATTGGTGAATCAAGACTTGAACCACACAAAAATTAGCCTGACAACAACCTTGTCAGCAGCCGGAACACCTTGCCGGAATAGGAGCAAGAGAGAGCGAAATGACCCTCCGAACCATAGCAACGGTTTTAGAGCTGCCCCGCCTCCACTTGCAGCACCACCCTCTCGGTGAGTCGATCTACGCCGTTGGGGTCGTAATTCTTTTTCAAACTGGCTCCAAACACCCATGCAAAAGCCTGATAGAAACCGGCACGAACCGGACCCAAGAACCCCTGAATAAGCTCGTAGCTCGAGCTGTTGCACTCGCGGTAGATAAGTCGGATAAGAAGTTTGCCCTGACTATAAGTGAGCTTCTTCATACGTGGCGTGTACTCCTTCTTGATACTTTGCTCCACATGCTTCATGTGCTCATCGCGCGCCTTCTTATTGGGCAACGTTTCGAGATAGTCGCCTGTCTCGATGATTATCCGGTTTACTTCCTTGGCAATGGGCAACACCTTCTTCACGTTGTACACCAATCGGTTATAGGCTGCACGCTGACGGGCATTCTTAAAGGTTGGTTCGGAAAACACCCATACGTTATTCATCTCCACATACTGTATGGAATCGCCACCAAACAACACCTTCCCCACCCTCACCATAGGTACAAACGTGGGATTGTCCATATCCACCTCACGTTCCTCGGGGTTGATTTGGGCTGACTTATTGGTTTGGGCATGCATGCCCTGCGACAATGTCAACAGTAAAAATATGAACAACAGCATACTCTTCACGCTCACAAAAATACAACCTATTTTGCCCATGACAAAAAGAAATGATTTAAAAAAAACAAACGGGGAGCCGCCACATCGCACATTGTTGCTTGCATCATTTTCCGCATTTTTATTGACACACACTCTTCTACACTCAGCTCATTCGAAATCTATTTTACTTTTGTCAGAAGAATGATATATGATACTGAAATCCATTTTTTTGCTCATTAATCGATGATTATCGACCTTTTTTAGCCTAAAAGGCGTACCTTTGTAGGAAAATAAGCAAAACTATAGATATGGGAAAGATTATATTGACGGGTGACCGCCCTACCGGCAAGCTTCACCTGGGACACTATGTAGGCAGTCTGCGCCGTCGCGTGCAGCTTCAGAACGCAGGCGACTACGACCGTATGTTTGTATTCATGGCCGATGTGCAGGCTCTGACCGACAATGCCGACAACCCCGAGAAGATTCGCCAAAACATTGTTGAGGTTGCCCTCGACTATCTTTCAGCAGGCTTGGATCCCGAGAAATGCACGCTTTATATCCAGAGTCGCATTCCCGAACTGGCCGAGCTCACCACCTATCTGATGAACATCGTGAGCGTGAGCCGTGTGCAGCGCAATCCCACGGTGAAGACCGAGATCAAGATGCGAGGCTTTGAAAACAACTCCATTCCCCTTGGATTCTTCTGCTATCCTGTCTCCCAGGCTGCCGATATCGCCGCTTTCAAGACCACTACTGTACCGGCAGGCGAAGACCAGGAGCCTATGCTCGAGCTCACCCGCGAACTCATCAACCGTTTCAACCAGACCTATGCCCCTGTATTTGTGGAACCCAGCATCATGCTCCCCGAGAATGCCATGGCCCGACGACTGCCTGGAACCGACGGTAAGGAGAAAATGAGCAAGAGCCTCGGCAACTGCATCTATCTCTCCGACGATGCCGACACCGTAT
>CAYVGR010000299.1:0-3181 GCA_964450065.1 uncultured Prevotella sp.
ATATTTGCCCTCAATTCTCCATAGTATGAAAGGGGATCATAACGATGATGTGATGAAAACTCCTACTATAAAAGAGGTGAGTGCTCTCCGTCTTTGTAATCCACCGGCATATAGCTTAGGCGCATTGCGCTTTATGTGGCCCGCCATTAACAAGAGAAGCTTTCTCGGTTTTCATTGTAATTTGATGAGTATCCCAATCGAACCGATACGATCCCCCTATATTTTCTCCTTTTTCTGATGCAAATATACTGCTTTACTTTTGTTTCGCCAAATAATTATATATTTTTTCACGCGCAATATCCGCAGCCGGGCAACGTTAAAAAATAAAAGCATCATGAGAAGAATCATACACTCCCTATTACTGATCTTGGTAGCCATCAAGGGGTTTGCGCAATACAGAATTACAGAAAACAAACAGTATGCCTTTCCCAATGACATACCGCCCGGCAACTATAGCGGCATTGCCTGGTTGGGCGACAATCGCTATGCCGTGGTCAACGACAAGGCGAAAGAGGACGGTTTTCATATTTTTGAAATCAACATCGATTCCATTTCAGGAGAAATACGCTCGGCCAAGGAAATCGAATTTCGCTCCAGTGGCTTTGCCAACCGCGACAACGAAGGCATCGCCTACAACCCAAATAGCAACACCATATTAATAAGTGGCGAGGCCGACAACCGAATTTTGGAATATGATATGGACGGAATGCGAACGCTACGCGAGGCCGAAATGCCCGACTTATACAAGCATCTGCCCGACAATTCTGGATTGGAGGCATTGTCATACAACACCCATACACAAACACTTTGGACCTGCAACGAGAGTGATACGATTATGATTCAGGCCTTCGACAGCCTTTACCGCCCCCTCAAGGCATATGCCTATTATCTCGACAAGCCCATCGCCAAAAAGTCAAAAGCTCAATATTATGCCCATGGCATCGGCACAATCTGCGCGCTCAATGACAACAGTTTGCTATTGCTCGAACGCGAATTTTACACGCCCAAATCGAAATTAGGAGCGTTTGTAAACTGTAAACTTTATAGATTCGTTCCCGGAGAAGAAAGTAAAGAGCTGCTGACGGAATGGCGCACAAGACTTTCTCTGTTGGGCAGAAGTTTGGCCAACTACGAAGGAATGTGCCTCGGCCCGGTACTTGTCGACGGTTCGCGCGCCATTATTCTGATATCCGACTCTCAGAATCAGTATGCCGGGGTTCTGAAGGACTGGCTGAAGTCTCTGAAGCTGGAGAAGATAGAGACGCAGCCGAGGCAGTAGGCATAATGGGGCGAAGTTTCTCGTATTCGTCGAAATTATACTTCCGGCCCATCATCAATGTGATGAAAAGCGACGCGAATATCACTGCCAAAACCATCACAAACAACAACATCTGCATGGCCATGGCCGTGGGTACGCTCACACCACTCATAACCAAAGCCAACATCAACACGGGGGCATGGACAAACACCACACCCGACATGAGCCACATGACAGGATTGAGCGCGGCCTGAAGGGCGCGGCGCACAAAATAAGTGGTAGCCTCGTGATGAGTACTCCCATTGCCCAACAGGTAATAATAGAGCTGCTTGTGATGATGCAGTCCCATATAATAAATATGTAGGGCATGAGCGTTGGCTCCGATCGCACTACCGGTGAGCAAGCCGAAAACCGGCACAAAAAAGCGGGCATCGAACGGGTTTTTCAGTCCCAATACCAGAAAGAGCACATACAGCCCAATAACAAACACGGAAACCAACATGCCCGATGCCACCGGAATGATAAGTGCAGGGATACGAAGCCTGCTTTTTCGGATAATCAGCACGGCACTCAACACAGCCATAACGATTCCCGATAAAATCGTTATCGCTGCGTGGTTCCACTTGACAACCACGTACATGGCTCCTCCTGACACCACCACCGCTGCTGCCATTGTGCCCAATGATGCAACAAGTCGGCGCATGGAGCGCGGGTCGAACACATAAAGTATGTAGAGGGGGACGGCAAGGAGCAGCAATCCCAGCACAAAACCAAGCAAGGATATTTCCATTATTCAGAATTTTATGAGTTTATCACAAGGTATCAAATTCTCTTCACAAGTATAGAGCAGCTCTGCCCCTTCAGCCACAAGGCGATGTAGAAGCTGATACGTTTCCTGCGTTTGCAACATATTGTCTATCAAGATGACAGGACGTTTGAGCAGGGGTAAAAATGAAAGCAACACCAGCTGCAAAGTCTGTTGCTCCAGCTCACTTACCTGCAAGCCATAAGCCGCCTCGTCTATCCCAAGCAAATGCCATTCCTTCATCAGGGTGTCTTTCTTGAATTTGACACCATGATTCACCCGCAGGTCGAAGACCGCCCCACAGAGTTCCGACACCTTCATTCGGCTATCGGGCAAATGCTGGGGAACGAAGGCGATGATCCGCCTGAAATATTCGGCCGAGCCCGGAGTCACCAGTTCGCCATCCACAGTGATATAGCCCGATGCCACGGGAGCCAATCCCATGACAGCTCTCAGCAGCTCGGTCTTGCCCGCTCCGGCTGGTCCACACAGGCAGGCCATTTCGCCACCGGACAACATCATCGAAATGGGTGTTGACTTTTCGCCATGGGGCAAGGTCACACTTACATTCTTAAATTCCAGCATACGCTTATTTTATCCACAAAATTAGATAATTTTTTTGAGAACTAACGGATATACAATAAAAAAGAACCGTACTTTTGGGGTATAGGCGCTGAGGAAGACAAACGATTTAAGAACATGGACACACGGTATTAACCATAGCATAAATCACAACAAAACCCTCGTTATACGTTGCGTATTTGAAAATTCAAAACCGCTTGCCCCAAATACGCGAAAAATCGAGCATTTTAACAACCGCCTAATTATCAACCACTTAACACCAACACAGACTTAACCTCCACCCCACGCATATCGAATGACAGGACGTTCAAGCCCTAATCGCAGTGTGAGCAAAGCTCATTCGCATCACAATTAAAGCCAAAACGCACCGCGATAAGATAGCAATGGTGTTGTCCCTAATATTCTCCTGTTTCCCCAGCAAAAAATATCGATCAAAACATGGCGCATTTTTCTCCAGATGCTCTGAAAATAATCACCGGATTTTTGTCGCTTTATTTTACATCTTGAAGAATCAACAAAGAATGGTAGCAGCACAT
>CAYVGR010000300.1:0-3162 GCA_964450065.1 uncultured Prevotella sp.
GCTTCAGGTATCCGCTTCCCTTCTCTTGTGGAATTGATGTCATCAGCGAGTTGGTACCCAAGTCGTTCTTAGCAATCATCACTGCTGAGAAAAACTGGTTCTTAAAGGCAACCCAATCTATTTTCTTATCAATTTCCTTGTCTGTCTTTTCTGATGTTGCACTCAAGTAGTCGGTACCACCGTTGGCTTTGTGGTAGGTGAGTGTGGCATAGCGCGACTCAAAGGTGAATCCCTTTTCCTGTTGCCGCACCTTGTCCTGCCAGTCGATAGCCATGGTGTTGGTGTTTGGAGCAAATAGTCCGGCCATGCCGTTAGCCCTGAACTTCATACTGAGCAGATAGCTGTCACCTAAGGTGTAGGTCATGCTGATATTCTTTCCCGGTCCTGCTTGTGCGGTGAACACCACTGTAGAATCTGTTATCTCCGAAGGTTGGAAGAAAAGATCGGCTGTCGAGATATTAGTCTCTTTGGCAACAAGCATGTAGTTCATGTTCTGGTCGTTACCTTCGAACAGCGTTACATTCTTTCCTTCGGTCATGTTGTCCTTGTAATCCTTAACAACAGCTTTTTTTACCTGTGCACCTTTGGTAGAGAACGTAAGTTCCACCTTGTCGTTTTTGAGCACAATGTCTTGCGCTTGTCCTGACATGGCGGCATGGAAAAGGGCAGTTGTATCCTCCAAAAGCTTTTGATTGTTAGCCTGCTGCTGTTTGAAGGAAGCCACCTTGGCATCCTTTTCGGCCTTTGCACGGTTTGCCTGTGCAATGGAGTCTTTCACAAATTGTGCTCTCTGCTCTTCCTCTGAAGGCTGTGAATACCAGCCGAATCCTATGAGGACCAGCGCTATAAGGACGAATCCTATGAGTGAGTTTTTATCCATAGTTGCTAAGTAGGAGTTCAGAAATCAAGAAATGTACACTTCTTGTCTTCTTCATTCCTTGTACTTTTATTTCTTGTGATTTTCTACTGCATGTTTAATAAAGTCCACAAACAGCGGGTGTGGTTTAAGAACGGTGCTTTGGTATTCGGGGTGGAACTGTGTCCCAATATACCATTTCAGTCCAGGTATCTCAACGATTTCGATGAGATCGCTCTCCGGATTGCGTCCCGTACACATCATTCCGTTGCGCTCGAACTCCTGCATATATTCATTGTTAAACTCATAACGGTGACGATGACGTTCCTGAATATATTCTTGTTTATAAATATTCATAACGCGTGAATCTTGTTTTAGCACACATTCGTATGCACCCAGACGCATGCTGCCACCCATGTTGGTGATATTTTTTTGCTCTTCCATAATATCAATGACATTATGTTGAGTCTTTTCATCTATCTCTCGGGAGTTGGCATCAGTATATCCCAATACGTTGCGTGCAAATTCAACAACCATCATCTGCATACCCAGACAAATGCCAAAGGTAGGAATGTTCTGCGTGCGAGCATAATGTGCGGCTATGATTTTACCTTCTATACCGCGCTGTCCAAATCCCGGACAAATCATAATACCATCTTGGCCAGCCAACTGTTCAGCTACGTTTTCTTCTGTAATATGTTCCGAGTTGATAAACGTAATGACTGTCTTGCGGTCGTTATAAGTGCCGGCTTGCGACAATGCCTCGCGAATGCTCTTGTATGCATCTTGCAAGTCGTACTTGCCCACGAGGCCGATTTTCACATTTTCCTTGGCCTTGGCTCTGCGTTCGAGGAATGTTCGCCAAGGACCCAGACTCGGGGTTTCGCCAATAGGTTCACCCGTTTTTCGCAAGATTGCCGTGTCGAGCCCTTGCTTTTGCATGTTCACAGGCACTTCGTAAATGCTTGGAAGGTCTTCGCTCTGAATAACGCAATCAAGGTCTACGTTACAGAAAGCAGCTACCTTTTTGCGTATTTGGTCGGAGAGGTGCTTCTCCGTTCTCAACACGAGAATGTCGGGCTGAATACCCACACTTTGCAGTTCCTTAACCGAATGTTGTGTAGGTTTGGTTTTTAATTCACCGGCTGCATTGAGGTATGGCACGTATGTAAGGTGTAGGTTGATGGCATTCTTGCCCAATTCCCACTTCAGTTGTCGGATGGCCTCCATGTATGGTGCACTCTCTATGTCGCCAATGGTGCCGCCTATTTCGGTTATCACAAAGTCGTAATGATATTTCTTTCCCAGCAACTTCACGTTGCGCTTTATCTCGTCAGTGATATGCGGCACCACCTGAATGGTTTTACCCAAATAGTCTCCCCGACGTTCTTTATCGATGACAGCCTTGTAAATTCTGCCTGTTGTGAGCGAATTTGCCTTGGTGGTTTGTATACCGGTGAAGCGTTCGTAGTGACCAAGATCCAAGTCGGTTTCCATACCATCCATCGTAACATAGCATTCTCCATGTTCGTATGGGTTCAACGTGCCTGGGTCTATGTTAATATATGGGTCAAATTTTTGAATGGTGATGTTATACCCCCTGGCTTGTAAAAGCTTGCCTACGGAAGATGAGATAATTCCTTTACCAAGCGAAGAAACTACTCCTCCCGTGACGAAGATATACTTTGTTTCTGTCACAATCTTAAGTATTAAATGTATGGTTTATAATTTGCTGCAAAGGTAGTATAATTTTACGAGACGTACAACAAAACAAAATGAAAGTTTACTATCAAATCCATATTATTCTCAAATATTTTTAGTTACCTTTCAGATGTTGAAATAATAAAAGGCTCTGTAATTTTTTCGCGGACTTTTGTTTATTAAACTGACCGTACAATGAGGCTGATATATTTGTAGTTGATTTTTGATTTCACTATTCATAACTGTCTTGCATCATTTCAATTCGCAGCATAATACATCCTGTCGCAAGGGTATTATTGCCCATGTTAACAGTATGGCTGATATTTCTTTTACATTACTCGATATGTCAAATAAACTTCACCAAAAAGTTGTCCTGTAAATATGATGCTACAGATTGAATTGCGCCACTTTTTTCTGCATAAAATAATGACAACTACAAACTTTTACTCTTGTAACATTGCGATTAACATCTATTCGTTGTTCGTTAGAGACTTAACCAGGAAGCCATAACGCTGTAAGCGTTTCATCAATAAGACTTAATCATGATATCATTAAATGCTAATCGAGGTTGCTGCTGACTGTTAAATTCGTGTGTCAAGGTACCG
>CAYVGR010000301.1:0-3149 GCA_964450065.1 uncultured Prevotella sp.
AGGTAGAGCATCATGATGGCAGGGACATACCAGAACGTCAGTTCGTCGTGAAGCCAGAAGTCCCAGTTGATGGTGATGTCGCCGATGAGGTCCACCCATGCCATGAAGCTGCCGCCCCGAAATCGTGGAATGTAATAAAGGCAGGCCACAATGAGCCATGCCGGATAGACGCGCTGGTATCGGCGGCGCAGAAACCGTTTCCAATCGGGATGCCTGACCCACGAGAACCACAATCCCACGCCACTGAGAAACAGAAACATATCGACACCGATGTTGCCCATGCGGCGCAGTCCAAAGAACGGGTCCCAACGCGACAGGGGAACATGAAACAGCACGATGAAAATCATGGCAAGCCCCATGAACTCTGTCCGATAGGTACTGATGGAGGACAGACACAGTCCCTCCCGTCCTCCTTGTTGGAGGGGTTGACTTACACCGGCATGTTGAATAGGTTCGTCCATCTGCGTTGCGATTGATTCGTTTCTCTCTTTTTATAATTACTTGGTGTGCTCGGAAGCTTCTCCGCTGGCAGCCGTGTGGTGGCTTATCCTATGTATCAGGTAGGCGACGGCCACCGATGCGATGACATAAAGCAGCAGTCCCGTATAGACGTCTCCGCGCCGTGAGATGGGGATAAATACCTTGCGCAGCACGGGATGGATGACGAACAGGGCGGCAGAAATACTCCCAAACCATTCGAACATTCTCCAGACGGCCAACCCAATGGCAGTGGAGGTCAGGGTCTTGAGCGATTTTGCGAAGTAAACGCCGGCCATACAGACAAACAAGGGAATGACGCACCACCACCAGAAGCTGTAGCTCATGCTGACAATCAGCGCGGAGGTGACAAAAAGCGACATCCACATGGCAGCCGTTCCAAGGTTCACCAGGATGACGCGCTGGCCGTAACGGGCAAACAGAAGACCCATACCAAAGGGCAGCATTCCGCCCATGAAGTTATAGCGGTAACGGTTCAGCGTCTCGCCTTCGGGATCCATAAACAACTGGAGGGTCAGGCAAACAACCATCAGTCCGGCCGTCCAGCCCCAGTGACGGCGATAGAGCAACAGCCTATAGACAATATACAGTTGCATCATCAACCCGAAAAACCAGTAGGGACCGGGCCATATATTGTGGTCGGGATTGGGCAGGAGATTGTTGAACAAGCCCATCTGTGCCACGATTTGAACGACGGTGTAGTGCCACCTTCCGGGCGTCATGGCATCAATGATGATAAAGCAGACAAAGCCTGTAATCATCAGTCTGAAGAGCTTGACGTAATGTCGCTTGATAAACCCGAGCGCATCGGCTGCCCCACCCCCTGCGGATGACGGGGCGGGCGGGCAGCACCCGTACTTCCTTTCCAGTCCATAGGCACTGAGAAACAGGAATATCGGCACTCCGTAATGGCCGAAGAACGACACAACATGCATCATCCACAAGTGGTCGGGGCTGCTCATGGCCAGCGCAAAGGCATTGGCATTGGACTGAAAGAAACGGTACTCGTTCTCCTTCACCACGGGGCCGAGCCAATGGCAGTAGTTGTGCAGGAAGATGCCGATGATGGCCAGCCCGCGCATGACGTTGCACTCGGCACGCGATAAAAGTCCTATATTCATTTTGTATTCCATGTCTTGTGTGGTAGGGAGTTAGGTTGATGAGCGGCGGGGACCGAAATTGGGACTGACAGGCACAGCCCAACCGCATTGGCATTCCCCTCCTCTGGAGGGGTTAGGGGCGGCTTCTTATCTTGTCGTAATCCGTTGTATTTTTCAGGATTCGGGGCCGCATCTCGTCGTATTCAGGCGACAGAATGTTGTGTTCCGTACGGTAATGCCGGGTCGATATGCCCGCCAGCCACACCAGCGCATGCGGCAGGGCATCGGTCATGAACCGCTTGTCCTTGGCATCTTTCACGGCCTTGAACACCTCGGGGTGTTTCACGGCATACCTGTGGGAGCAATAAACCCAAAAGGGCACCTCGAATTCATACTTCGCCAGTGTGTAGTCGATGTCCGCGCTGTGGTTGCGACAGATAAAGTCGCGCCCGGGTTCGTAGCATTCCTCGCCGTGGTCGGGCATGTAGACGATGACGGCCTCATCGTTTTCAAAGCGTTGGATGATGGCATCGACAATGGAGTCGTTGTAGAGCACGGCATTGTCGTAGTCGGCGATGATGCCCCGTTTCCTGGCACTGATATCGGGACGTGCCTCCCTGTAGTCGTCGGCCGTGAACTTGCGCCGGTCGTTGGGGTAACGGGTGCGGTAGCTCACGTGCTGACCTATGAGGTGGAAGATGACGAGATTGTTCCCGTTTTTGTCAATCTCACCGGACTCCACGAAGTTGTCGTAATCGTCCAGCAGCCCTTCATCATAGCGATGAATCTCGCTGTTGCGCGTGTCGAACAGTGCCTTACTCAGTGTGGGGTCGTTCAGGAAAAAGCCTCCCGAAAAATCGTAGACGGCATCCTTGGCCTTGGGCAGAAACTGATTGGTGAGGAAGCTGACGTGATAGCCTGCCTTGCGGAACAACTCAGGAAACAGCGGATAGTCGCACCATTCGCCCTCTTGCCCCACAACGTGCATCGAGAGAACGTTCTTGAACACGAAGCTCGTGAGGTTCCAGCAGCTCACCACGTCGCTGAACTTGGTGAGCAGTCCGCTCGCCTCGCGTTTCACCTGTCGTGGCGTGGTCTTCAGCCGGTAGCCGTATTGTTGCGAATGATGCTTGCCGAAACTCTCGCCAATGATGAGCACGATGCGGGGTGAGCGATAGGAACAGGAGTCTACCACAACCGATTCGGCAGCAGCAACACAGCGTTCCACTTGCTTGTTGGCCAGCCGATTGCTGTACATGCTGAAGGCCAGCCGGTAGATGGGCAGATAGAGCACGGCATGATCTTTCTCGGTAAGCAAGTGTTCCACGGTGCCGATAGTATCAGCGGTCATCAGCCGGGCCATCTCCTTCATGTTGTGCCAGCTGGTGTTGATGCTCAAGACGAGCAGCACGCCCACTGCCGCCCCACCCACATAGTCGAGCTTCCACTTGGTGGCCTTGGCGTCGAGGGCCATGAGCCATGCCCTCACCGTAGCTCGCGTATTGCGGCTTGGCAGGTGGAAAAAATAGCGGCGCACAGCCCAAATGGCAT
>CAYVGR010000302.1:0-3138 GCA_964450065.1 uncultured Prevotella sp.
GCATCGTGTGTCCCACGATGTTGGCCACCTTGTTGTATCTGCCGTCGTCCATGCGTTTCATGGAGTGCAGAATGCGTCGCTGCACGGGTTTTAGCCCGTCTTCGATGTCGGGCACGGCACGTTCCAGAATTACGTATGATGCATAGTCGAGAAACCAGTTCTTGTACATACCGCTCAGGTGGCGTACAGCTGAGGCATCGAACCTGTCTGCAGGTTGATAGTCTGAGTGTTGGTCGGCATCAGAAACATCATCTGTATTTTCGTCAGATTCCTCTGTGGTTACTGAATCCTGAAGGGAATCTTCTTCCAAGATGTCTTTGTCTTTGTCCTTATCGTCGTTCATAGGTGATTTGACTAATCTATTTTTAAACCTCAAAGTTACGAAAAAAAAGGGAAAAAGCAAAAATAAATGACAAAAGTGAATGTGAATTGGGGGTGAGATATAGACAGGTTTGCGTCTCTACATCTATTGGGAGAAAATTTTTTAGATAATCATCTTGCTTTCTTTTGCGGGAGTGGATGAATTTGCTTAATTTTGAAGCGATAAATAGCAGACGTGTACTATTTGTTTATTCTTGCTACTTAAAAATTAATTGTATGAGAAAATATTGTTTTTAGTCCCGTCTATGGTGATACTACTGCAATATGCCAGGGCAGCAGATAATGACTGCCATTATGTTGTTGCGTCTGATGACTGTGGTGACTTCACAACGGTACAGGAAGCAGTCAATGCCGTTTCTGACTATCGTAAAGCTGGCTCAGTATGCCTTTTATCAAGAGAAGAGAGTATAATATCAACTATTTAATTTTACAGTGAAAATGATAAGAAAACTAATCTGTATCGCATTGGTGTCGTTGGCTATGACATCACAAGCGCAAAACTTCAGCCATGCAGAGAACCCCTACAAGAAATACGTCCAGAACCTGCCCTTTGCGATGCCGGAGGTCAAGGCTCCGGTAATTCCAGACCGCCAGGTAATCCTGACAGACTTCGGGGCAGTTGGCGACGGCTCGACATTGTGCACGGATGCTTTTGCCAAAGCCATTGCCAAACTCAGCGAACAAGGGGGTGGAAAGTTAGTGGTTCCCAGGGGTGTGTGGTTTACCGGCCCGATCGTTCTCAAGTCGAACATCAACTTGCACATAGAGGTGGGTGCCGTTATCCAGTTTTCTGGCGACGAGAGTCTTTATCCTGTCATCAAGACTTCGTTCGAGGGATTGGAGACGCGCAGATGTCAGTCGCCACTCTCTGCCGATAGAGCTGAAAACATAGCCATTACCGGCCAAGGTGTCATTGACGGCAATGGACAGTTCTGGCGCCCAGTTAAAAGAGGGAAAGTGACCGATGGTCAGTGGAAAGAGGTGCTGGCACGTCCCGGTGGAGTAGTGCCCAAGAAAAACTATTGGGTGCCTAATCAGGCATACGCTGATGCTGAGAAAAATGCTGATATGAATGTGCCCAGGGCTCAGACAGAGGAGGAATGGAACTCTATCAAGCGATTTCTGCGCCCGGTAATGGTTAGTTTGGTGAACTGCAAGAACGTGCTGCTGAAGGACGTGATTTTCCAAAACTCACCAGCATGGAATATTCATCCGTTGATGTGCGAGAACATCATCATCGATGGGGTGCTTGCCCGTAATCCTGCGTATGCCCAGAATGGTGATGCCCTCGACTTGGAGTCGTGCAAGAATGTTCTTGTTGTCAACTCGAAGTTCGACGCAGGTGATGACGGCATCTGCCTCAAGAGTGGCAAGGACGAAAGCGGAAGAAAACGTGGCCGTCCGTGTGAGAATGTGGTAGTCGACGGCTGCACGGTGTTTGCCGGGCATGGCGGTTTTGTTGTCGGTTCGGAGATGAGTGGGGGTGTGCGCAACATTCTTGTTAAGCGTTGTCAGTTCCTCGGCACTGATGTGGGGCTGCGGTTCAAGTCGAAGCGTGGACGCGGAGGCATTGTGGAGAACATTTTCATTCACGACATCTCCATGACCAATATCAAGACGGATGCCATTACCTTCAATATGTATTATGGCGGTAAGTCGGTGGCAGAGATGTTGGCAGATGGCGACAACCCCGACAACATCAGCAAGATGCCTGTTACGGAGGAGACGCCAATCTTCCGTCATATCGACATTCGTAATGTCGTTTGCTACGGTGCGGGAAGAGCCATGGAGTTCAACGGTTTGCCCGAGATGCCCATTGAGGACATTACCCTCGAGAACGTACGTATCATCGCCAAGAAAGATGCAGCGTTCACCAATTATAGAAATGTCAAGAAGAATAATGTAGTCATCACAGTGGAAGAAGACAGGAAGACAGCCAACTGACGCGCAGGCAGGAGGTTGTTTTATGTCGTGATAGCTACGACAGTTGTTGCGGTTGTTGGGATAGTGCCAGACGCGTCTCAGCAACCGCAAACCGTATAATCACAGTTTTTCTCACACCATTTGCCTCTGTTGAGATGGAGCAATGTTAAATTATGGATGGCAACAGCGTCAGTCCAATTATACGTTATTTTTCTTGACAAACACTGCTCTGTGCTTCTCGAATTCTAAAATACAAAGCCTTTGGTTCGAAATTCGACAAATTTGTGACGATTTGTAATGAGCTTATAAACAGCTACTTGTCGTTTCCCTCTTTATAGTCTTAATTTTATCGTGCGCCGTTGAGCATCGAATGGCAGGGCGATAAGAGCCTTATCTAACTGTGATTAGGCTTTCTCCGCATGTCCATGAAGCTTAAATCGCGTGATGATAAGATGCTAAACGCAACGCGCGTGATATTTTCCCATTCCCCCGGTCAAAAACATCGGTTAAAACATGGCGCATTTTTCTCCAGATGTTCCAAAGGCAGCCACCCGAAAAATGGTAATTATATTTTATAAAATAAAGAATGAAAATGAATGAAGAGTTCGACATCCACGACTTCACACGACTTCCTGCCTATGTCGTGAAAGTTGTTGCAAAAAATCTACTGCGCAATATTAGCAATTTGGTGGGCTTGCGAATAATTGTGAATTGAAAATTGCGAATTGTGAATTGAAAACTCCTCCGCTCGGCTCCGCCGAATCTCAGAATATCCATAGAATATTTGTTCGTGAACGGACGGCTCATCGCAGAAAATCTCACATTCTTGCTTCG
>CAYVGR010000303.1:0-3101 GCA_964450065.1 uncultured Prevotella sp.
TTGAAAAGCACCTTGCC
This sequence comes from uncultured Prevotella sp., assembly GCA_964450065.1. Taxonomy (GTDB): domain Bacteria; phylum Bacteroidota; class Bacteroidia; order Bacteroidales; family Bacteroidaceae; genus Prevotella. The sequence continues at coordinate 18 of CAYVGR010000303.1, forward strand.
GTTGGAGCTTTTCCGACCGCTTACAAACAGGATAAGGTCGTGCTTGGTGGCAAACTCGGCGATGTTGGGCATGCGGTTGGCCACCTGCCGGCATATCGTGTCGAACCTCTTGAAGGTGGCCTTGGGCGAGATATGCTGCTGAATGTAGTTGATGATGCGGTGGAACTCTTCGAGACTTTTGGTGGTCTGGGAGTAAAGGTAGATGCTGCGATTGAAGTCGAGACGCTTCACATCTTCAATGTTTTCTACCACGATGGCATCGGATCGCGTTTGTCCCACCAGCCCGAGAACCTCTGCATGACCGCTCTTGCCAAAGATAACGATTTGGCTTTCGGGGTTGGCAGCATACTTTTGCTTGATTCTACTTTGCAAGGCCAGCACCACGGGGCATGTTGCATCGATGATCTCGATGTTGTTTTTCTTGGCCAGTTCGTAGGTCTCGGGCGGTTCGCCATGGGCTCGGAGCAGCACCTTCTCGTTGCGAAGCTGTTTCATTTGCTCATGGTTGATAGTGATAAGCCCATGCTTGTGGAGCCTGTTCACCTCCATACTGTTGTGCACGATGTCGCCAAGGCAATACAATGTCTTGCCGGCAGCAAGCTCTTCCTCAGCTTTCTTAATGGCTGTGGTCACTCCAAAACAGAACCCACTGCCACCGTCTATCTCTATCTGTACATTCATGTCGGTATGGATTGTTTGGGTGTCTGAGGCATGGCTATTGCTCAATGTTAATGTTAATCACCACCTTGGTGTTCTCCGGGTCGTTGGTTATCATAAGTATACGTGGTTTGGAACGAGCCGTTTTCAACCTTTCGGCCACTGCCGTGATTTTCAGCTTGGCCTTCTCTCCCGGTGCGATTTCCGTTTTGTTGAGCGATACTTCCAGTCCTGCCGTAAACATTTGCAGGCTGTTAATCTTCAAGGTGGAGTGCCCTTCGTTGGTAATATTGATTTTCCCCTTCTTCCTGGACTTGCCATTAAAGTTGCCCAGTTCGAGGCTTCCGGCCGACAGACGCATCTTGGGCGCATAGTCTTTTGCGGCATCTGTCATGTTCTCGAACCCCGGAAGCAATACTGTCGACACCGATATTTCTTTCTCAGGAGCCACTTTGTCGCCAAGAAAAGAGCCAAGATAGACGGAGGTTTGGGTAAGGCCGAGGCTGCGTAAGCGGTGAGAATCCAAGATGAGAGTTGCCGTACCGCTGTGCCCCGGAGCTATGCGGGTGGGCGAGATTTCGGCTTGGAGATAGTCGGGCAGATGCAGAATAACGGGTTGAGCCGTTGCCGACCCTACGTTCTTGATATGTATTTTCTGCATGGGACGGTCTCCACGGTTGACGTTGTCGAACTCAATATTGTTCACGTCAACCATCAAATCGCCTAAACGATAATGGTATTGGCCGGCAAAACCAACAACCTCTTTCACTACGACTCCACGTATGGAAAGCACCATTGGCTTTGCTGAGCCATTGCTATAGATGCCTATTTGTTTGTTGAAATGTCCCATTTGCTTGGCATCGTAGGTAACTTTCACCATGAATTTCTCTCCTGGTGGAATGGCATTCTTCGGAAAGTCCACGGTGGTGCATCCGCAACTGGTGCGTACGTTGCTGATGACAAGGGGTTGCCCGCCGCTGTTTTTTACTTCATATTCGGCTGTGACGGGGTTTTTAAAAACAACTTGTCCGCAGTCTATTACTTTGTTTTCGGTGGTAATCTCCTGTGCCTGCGCACTCCATATCGAGAGTGCAAGCAAGGAAGTCACGATATATTTCTTGTTCATATTTTCTTGTTTCATCTTCTTTCGGAGGTGCAACCGAACGTTGTTATTGACCAACTTTCAGGGTCTGAGCAGCCTCCCGGGCTGAAAATTCAGGACTATATGCACATTGTGCGGTACAGATACCGGTGGCATAATTGCCCTCTCGGTCTACATAATAATGAGTTTCTACCACGTGCGTTCCCTTGGCAAGGCGGTCAAAATAGTAGTTGGTCATATTGTCACCAGGAGCGCAATAGTATCCCCAATGGTATCCGCTGAGCTGTCCTACGGGTTCAAGGCATGCGGCACGCTTGTCCTGAACTTGTACGAAGTCATAGTCGCGGTCGGCCTTGATGGTGATACGCACTGTGATTTTGTCGCCCACTTGAAGTTTCGTTGCATGCTTATTGCCGTTGGCAGATATGATTTCGCGTCGAACGGTCAGTCCTGATGACGCCGTCTTCACTTCTGTATTTTCTTGCCAGAACTGTGCATAGAGTGCCCCCCACGACGTTCCGTCGCTTGTTTTGTCGGCCGTAAATGTAGTGTTGTTGCCGGCAAAAGTTGAGGTCTTGACATAGCCCAATCCAGCTGTTGCCTGTGGCAACGTCAATGGTTGACCGTCGATTTTTAGTGTGGTCTGTGCTCCGGAGGAGAGCTTGCTCATATCTACGTTGCTGTGTTCATCGGTTAAGAACGCAAAGACGGCATCGGCAGCGTTGATTGGTGTGTTCCAGCCGGTGGTGCGTTTCTCTTGCAGCAGCCAACGAAGCATTTCCTCGACAGTCTTGCTATCGGTTGGCTTGATGAGTTTCATGGCCTCTATCGCAGCCACCTGCGTGGGTATTTTGTAGTCTGCCCAACTGTATTGTGCACGTGGGGTGTCGAAGTACCGACCCATTTCTTCGGTGTAAACGGTGTATTCGTTGATACTTTGCAGGTATTCCCCGGCGCGCTGTTGTTTGCCATATTGAGCAAGGATAACAGCGGCTCCCGCCTTTCCGTAGATAGTGAGTTTGGTTGGCATCTTCTCCAATAGTCCAACAAGGTAGGCCATATTCTTAGTCTCTTGGCGATTGGCCAATGAGCTTGAATACAGATAATTGCAAGCCAATTCGCTGGGTGTGAGATTCTTTTGTCCATTCTCTTCCTGTTTTTTAAGTTCTATCACCTCTTCAGCAATGCGACGGTCGAGATATTCAAAAGCATTGTCGAGAATTGCCGATGTAGCTTGAACAGTGCCCATCAAGGTGTTGAGACGGGTTAAAATCTTGGTCACAGCTATGGTCACATAGGCGCTTCCATGCATACCCGGCCACCAA
>CAYVGR010000304.1:0-1695 GCA_964450065.1 uncultured Prevotella sp.
GATGGATATTCGACAAAGGCCTCTTTCTCACTCAGTTTGATGAAAAATTTCATGTACACGCCTACATCCAATGTGACACTGCCTACTATTTCGACCAACTCCGTCTTTGGGAATTACGATCACGTGTGCGCATACTCACCAAGGATGGGGTAAAGTTTAGAAGCCAGCAATTATTTTGGGACGAAATGAAACATGAGCTCTACTCCAATGTATTTTCATCACTTATTACTCCCGACCGCACATTGCAAGGCACCTATTTCCGCTCCAACGAGCAAATGACCCAATACTATGTATCCAACTCCAAAGGCTCATTCGAACGTGAAGACTTAGACGGGTCGAGCAGCATGTCAGACTCTGCACGCATTGCTCAGGACAGCATTCAAAAAGAACAACGAAAACAGGCTACTCCTGTACGAACATCAAGCAACTAAACAGTATTCATTGTGGAACAGGTTTCGCTATCTCTTATCATCGGAATACTCATCACTATGGTTTTCAGTGCCTTTTTCTCGGGCATGGAAATAGCCTTTATCTCAAGCAATAGGATGCTTGCAGAAATGGGCAAAGGCAGGAACAGCACGTCTCAAAGACTCATCTCTTTTTTTTACAAGCATGCCAACGGCTTCGTTTCTACCATGCTTGTGGGCAACAACATCGTACTTGTGTTATACGGCATTCTATTTGCCCACCTCTTCAACAACACCTTGTTCGCTGGTATAGAGCCCGGAGTTCAGGTCACCCTCAACACCCTTTTATCCACCCTTATAGTCCTGTTTACGGGTGAATTCCTGCCAAAAACCTTTTTCAAGAGCAATCCCAACGTCCTGTTGTCCTTTTTTGCCCCATTGGCATTCATATTCTATATCATACTTTGGCCAATCAGTAAATTTTCAACATTTATGGCTAAAATCCTCCTTCGCATCACAGGCATTCATCTCACCCAAGACGCTGACGAAGAAGGATTTACCAAAGTAGACCTCGACTATTTGGTGCAATCGTCTATCGATAATGCATCCAGTGAGGAATCAGTACAAGACGAAGTGAAGATTTTCCAGAACGCATTGGAGTTTCCCGACATTCGTGTGCGCGATTGTATGATTCCCCGTACAGAGATACAAGCAGTCGACATTGAAGACTGCTCTCCTGAAGAACTGATGCAAAAATTTGTAGAGAGCGGAAAGTCTAAGATTATCGTTTACAAGGAAGACATAGACCATATTGTAGGTTACATCCATACACAAGAGATGTTTCATAAGCCCTCACACTGGCAAGACCACATTCGTACGCTTCCCTTCGCACCTGAAACCATGGCCGCCCAAAAGCTCATGAGAACATTTCTACAGCAAAAAAAGAGCATTGGTATTGTAGTCGACGAGTTTGGCGGAACCAGTGGTCTTATATCCCTTGAAGATATTGTTGAAGAAATATTTGGAGATATCGAGGACGAACACGATGTAGACAACTATGTGGCCAAGCAAATCGGTGACGGCGACTACATCTTGTCAGCCCGACTGGAGATTGACAAGGTGAACGAATTATTTGATCTCGACCTGCCCAAAAGCGACGACTACATGACTCTTGGAGGGCTCATTCTGCACCATTATCAAAGCTTCCCCAAACTCAATGAAGTAGTAACCATCGACAAATACAAATTCAAGATTATCAAGAACACCATGACCAAGATAGAGCTTGTAA
>CAYVGR010000304.1:1795-3053 GCA_964450065.1 uncultured Prevotella sp.
GACAAATACAAATTCAAGATTATCAAGAACACCATGACCAAGATAGAGCTTGTAAAGCTACATATAAACTCATAACGCCCATATTTATTGCACTTTATCAAGGAAAAATGCCCATGTTTGGTAATAAATTTGTAAATTTGTACGCCTTTTGTAATGTAAAAGCATACTAAACATAGAAATAACAAAAACAATAAAATAATCATTTAAATCAAATGGCAGCATTAGGAAAAATCAGAAGCAGAGGTGTCACACTGATTATAATTATCGGTATTGGCCTTTTTGCTTTCATCGCCGAAGAAGCCTTCCGTTCTTGCGAATCATCTCGCAACAACCAGCGCCAACAAATCGGTGAAGTGTTAGGTAAAAAAATCAGTTACGAAGAATTTGCAAAGCTTGTAGATGAGTCTCAGGAAGCCATGAAACTCATGGGACAAGACAATCTTAACGACGAACAGCTTAATCAGCTTCGCGACCAGGTATGGCAAGGTTATGTGCAATACCAAATTATAAAGAATGAATGCGACAAGCTTGGATTGACCGTTACCGATACTGAGATGCAGAACATTCTCAACGAGGGCACCAATCAGATGCTCCTGTCCACACCGTTTGTTAACCAGCAGACAGGTCGCTTCGATGCCAACCAACTCAAGCAATTCTTAGCACAATATAAGGCTCAGCAAAGCGCTAACGCACAGCTTGCAGAGCAAATGAAGGCTATCTACAAATACTGGACGTTTGTAGAGAAGTCCCTCCGTCAACAGTTGCTCATTCAGAAATACAACGGTCTGCTTGCCCACTGCTTCCTCTCTAATCCCATAGAAGCCAAAATGAGCTTTGAGGACGAGAATCTGGAAAGCCAAATTCAGCTGGCAGCCTATCCCTATTCAAGCATCGAAGACGGCAAGGTTGAGGTTAGCGATGCCGATCTGAAAAACAAATACGACGAGATAAAGAGTCGCTTCCAGCAGTATGTTGAGAGCCGAGATATCAAGTATATTAGCGTACAGATCAACGCTTCTGTTTCAGACCGTACTGCTCTACGCAAGCAATTCGACAAATATACCAAGGAACTTGCCGAAGCTACAGATCCCTCAGATGTTGTACGCAAGGCAACTTCATCCATACCCTACCTTGGCATTCCTGTTAGCAAAGAGGCTTTCCCCATGGATATAGCGCAAAAACTTGACTCCATGTCGGTAGGACAAACCTCAGGCCCGGTAGAGAACAAACAGGACAACACGTTCAACATCGTAAAACT
>CAYVGR010000305.1:0-3050 GCA_964450065.1 uncultured Prevotella sp.
GCATCGGCAAAATTGGCCACCCACTCGTCGCCGATATACGAATTTGCGATATACTCGCCCATGGCCTTGACTTGCGGATGATGAAAGAGGTTGACCTTCCCACCCGTTATCATCGACAGAGCCGAGAGATAATCGTAGAGCTTTCCTGCGGCATGCCCCCAGTAGGACGGTCCCTCCTCGCAGGCTCCGTCACTCTTGACAAAGTTTAGGAACTGGTCTACCGACTGCATCGACTTGCATACAGCCCGTGTCAGCGTGTCGCGATTGTTCTCCAAAAGCATGAAGCAGAACAAGGCATTGGCATTGCACCAGGGATTCCAGTTGTTAATCATCATGCCCGGCTTATAGTTGGTAGCCATCCACCAAAAGTCGGTGCGTTGCAAATAAGGGTCAAGCTCTCTTACCTGAAGTTCGTGGCGCAACCGCTTGGCAATGATAGGGTCAATGGCATCGAATCGGTCTTTAAGAAAATAATAGGTCCACGAGAGCATTTGTGCCATACCACCTTGATGCAGCTCCAAAATGTGCTCACGGTGGTCGGGAAGGGCTCTTTTGGTCTTCTGATAAGCCATGAGATGGGCCGACTCCGCCCAGGAAGTCATTTCGCTAAAAAAGAATATGCCATTCATCAGGTCGTTAACAAAACGCCCCTTACCCTCTGCCAACTCGGCAACCAGCATGGAGCTGAACGCCTGCACGTTCTTGTTGTTAGGCACCTGCATAATGTTACGGCTACCCGACTTCTCGTATTCCAAATAGTCTGTAGCACGAATCACACGCCAATGGTAATCCAAATAGCCTTCACCGGTCTTGATAATGGCATCTTTGTATTCGCCAAAAAACTTGTCCCACCCTGCCCTATCGGTATAGGAAGGATAAGGAATCCACTTTTGATCCATCACCAAAGATTGGCGCACTTCGTTCTCTGTGGCGGCCTTCTGCAAAAGATTGCGCGCCTCATAGGCCTGCAAAGGTATGAGAGTCGCTACGAGCAGACCGATTGTAACAAGATGTCTTTTCATTGTTTTAGCGTTTTTATGTCCCATTTCATATCAATAAGTCTCTCTGTCGGCGTACTGCGTCCGAAGTACGGGCGTACCACGTTCGCAATACATTCGTATAACGTTCGGAGTACGCCCGTACTCCGAACGTTATACGCCAACAAAGAGTATTAACCTACTTCACATCAAACAGAGATTATCCCCACCCGGGGTTCTGTTTCAGCTCGGCATTCTTCTCAATTTCGTCGGCAGGAATAGGCCACAGGTAATCGCGGGCGGTGACAACACGCTCGTAGCGCTTCTTGCCCGTCATGTCTTTCTCTGTCCTTCCATTAAGTTCTTCGAGAAGTTTCCACCGCTTCATGTCGCTGAAGCTATGCCCCTCGCCGGCCAACTCAACGGCACGCTCGTGGCGTATGCGTGCAAACACCTCTTCCTTGGTCGTGGCTTTCAGCCATTCGGGACCACTGTTGATACCGGGCATATTCACGCTCTTACGGGCACGCACCTGATTGATCAGCTCCACAGCGGCGGCCTGATGACCAAGCTCGTTCTCACACTCTGCCAACATCAGCAAAACATCGGCATAGCGAATCAACGGGAAGTTAATGGGCGTGTGGGCACGGTTGTTGATAGCTCCACCCATATTGCTCTCCGGAACAAACTTGCGCCACAGATAGGTTTCATAGTTTTGGTTCACACGGATATAGTCCTTACCGTCTACCACGCCCTGTGCAATAACATATTCGCAAGGTGAGGTTTGGTTCTTGAACCATCCTATATAAGAGGTATAGGGAAGGATAATGCTGGCAGCCATACGCGGGTCGCGCTGTTTGTACATCTCCAGCAGCTTTTCCTTTCCTGCAGGATATTTGTCCACCAATTTGGTCTTCTTATCCAAGGTGGCACGGAACGTTTTGACCTTCACGTTGTCGTCGGTGGTGATGCCGGGGAACCAGGCTTCCCAATCAAAGGGCTTGCCGTCCTTACATTCATATTCGTCTACGAAACTGGTAGACACCATGACGTTGTTCCAACAACTTCCGAAAGACATACGTGAACCCATATAGAAACACATGGGCATGCCCTTGTCGGTCCCTACCCCACCCATGTTCTGGATGGCAAATATCATCTCGGAACTCTCGTCTCCACCCGGCTTAAAGAGGTCGACATAGTCATCGTAGAGTGCAAACTGCTTGCTGTCCACAATCGTCTTGAAACATTCGGCGGCCTTGTCGTATTGGCGGTTGTAGAGATACACCTTGCCTTGCAGGGCAATGGCAGCATACTTGGTGACACGCCCATAATCGGTCTTTCCCCACGACTCGGGCAGGGCATTTACAGCCTCCGTCAAGTCCTTGAGCACAAAGTCCCTGACCTGATCAACAGTGCTGCGCGGAGCCTTCATCTCGCTGTAGCTTTCGGCCACAACCACACTTTCATCATAGATTGGAACACCGCCAAAGAAGTCCATCAAGGTGAAATAATAGAGCGCACGCAAGAACTTGACTTCTCCCTTATACTGCGCTTTCAGTGCATCGGCCATATCACATTTGTCGATATTTTGCAGCACTTTGTTGGCACGCGCGATGCCTTCATAGAGATAGCGGCACTTGTTAAGTACCTTGCCATCTTTGACATCATACCTACCACACTGGAAAATCTGGTACGAGGGTGGGTCATAACCCATGGATATGCCGCCCAGTCCGTCCATTGCAAACTGCAGGCCGAACACATCATCATATTTCATATTGCTGTAAACAGCCATCAGGGCTGCCTTGGCATGGTCTTCGTTCTTATAGAACTTGCTTTCGCTGATTTGATCTGCCGGCACACGATCAAGGTCGTAACACCCAGTAAGGGACATTGTCATGACAGCCAGCGATGCTATTATATATTTCTTTTTCATTTGGATTGCTTTTATTAGAATGATACATTAATACCGAGAACCGCTTGCTTCATAGATGGGTAAGCCATACCGCTGACCTCGGGGTCGAAGCCCTTGTAATCGGTAAAGGTAAAGAAGTTTTCCAAGCTCCCGTAGAAGCG
>CAYVGR010000306.1:0-3015 GCA_964450065.1 uncultured Prevotella sp.
AAACGTGGAAGTTCAATCCAAGATACCAATATGCGTTCTTGCGCAAGTATGAAGACGAAGTGTTATTGATTGTAGCCAACTTCTCACACGAAAGGGTTTATGCAGGGGTAGTTATTCCTGAGCACGCTTTCGACATCCTCGGGCTCCCTGAGCAGGAAGTTTCTGCCGTAGACTTGCTTACGGGGGAGACTCTTCCTATTGAGCTGGAAAAGGACGGCACGGTAAACATGGATCTACGGCCCCATAGTGGAAGAGTGTATAAATTCAGCATTAAGATGGAAAATAACAATTATATTTTGAACAGTCATAACAAAGAGGAGTTCCCACCTGCACATACAGCTGAACATTTGCTTAATCAGCTCATGTGCAGAATGTTTGGATGTGAGCGTTCGTGCAATGCACATGTAGAACGTAAGAAGAGCAAGATGAGCTTTGTTCTTGACAGAAAACCGGATAGGAAACAAGAGAAGGAAATCGAGAGGAGAATGAATGAACTCATTGAGGCCGATCTTCCTGTGACCTATGAATATGTTGACAAAGATAATTTGCCGGAAGGAATTGACCTTGACCGGCTGCCTGAAGATTGTTCTCAAACTATTCGACTCGTGCGAATCGGAGATTTTGATCTGTGTCCATGCATTGGCAAGCATGTTCGCTCTACATCACAAATAGGTCGTTTTGAATTATTGGGGACGAATTGGGATCAGGAAAAAATGACGTATAGAATAAGATTTAAGGTTATTCCATAACTCTTCTTGGCATGACAAGCAATACGTTTGCAGAATCAGAATAAATTGCAAATGTATTAAAAATCCCCCTGTAATAATCGCTACAGGGGGATTTTCCATTCAGTATGTGTATTATCACTTCGTTTCAATCTCTTCCTTCATATCAATAAACTCGCCTTTTGCATCATAAAATTCATATTGCAAGAAAGCAAGTTTTTGTGAAGAGATGACATGCACTCCAAAGCCATACTTATGCTGCCATTTACGTCTAAGGCTTATAACTCCTTGCTTAATATAGGCTGCTACGTATGGGTGAACGTGCAGATAGAATGTCTTGATGCCTATCTTGTTGACTAATTGGTCAATTTTTCTTTCGAGCTGTTCAGTAAACAGGATGCTGGATCTGATTTTTCCGGAACCATTACAGGTAGGGCAGGTCTCCTCAACACTAACGTCCATAGCCGGACGCACGCGTTGACGGGTTATTTGCATAAGTCCAAATTTGCTCAGTGGCAGAATGTTATGCCGTGCTCTGTCGTTTTGCATGGCTTTGCACATGCGCTCGTAGAGCATTTGGCGATCTTCTGCCAGGTTCATGTCAATAAAGTCCACCACGATGATTCCTCCCATATCACGTAGTCTGAGTTGGCGTGCCAGTTCGTCGGCAGCACCAAGATTGGTTTCTAAGGCTGTGCCTTCCTGTCCCTTGTCGTTTTTTGATCGGTTCCCGCTATTTACATCCACAACATGCATAGCTTCAGTATGTTCGATAATGAGGTATGCCCCATGGGCATAATTCACTGTTTTACCAAAGCTGGACTTAATTTGTTTTGTAACGTTGAAGTTGTCGAAAACAGGCACTTTGCCTTTGTATCGCTTGACAATATTTGCTTTCTTAGGGGCAATTAAAGAAATATAGTCTTTTACTTCCTTAAAGACATCGTCATCGTTTACAAAAATATTCTCGTAGCTGGAGTTGAACAGGTCGCGTAGCATGGCCACGGCTCTACCTTCTTCTTCATATACAAGTTGGGGACGGTTTTGCGTTTTCTGAACCTTTACAATAGCATCTAACCAATGTTTGGTTAGCATCTTTAACTCGACGTCGAGTTCTGCAACCCGTTTGTCTTTGGCCACGGTACGCACAATTACGCTGCATCCCTTGGGCTTTATACTGCGGATGAGTTGTTTAAGTCGTGCTCTTTCTTCATCGCTTTTGATCTTCGAAGATACACTAACTTTATCCCCAAAAGGAATAAGTACGAGGAAACGACCTGCAAAACTAAGTTCTCCGGTAAGTCTCGGCCCTTTTGTAGAAATTGGTTCCTTAACTATTTGCACCAAAACCTCCTGCCCTACTTGCAAGGTTTGCTGTATGCTGCCGTCTTTCTTCAAGTCGGGTAGGCGGGAGGCTTTGCTAAATGGGTATAGCTTTTTTCGGTCGCTTTGTACCTGTTTCAGATACTTTGCGTAAGAATTGAATTGACTTCCTAAGTCAAGATAATGCAAGAAGGCATCTCGTTCATAACCAACATCAACAAAACAAGCGTTTAAACCCGGCATGAGTTTTTTAACCTTTGCAATGTAGATGTTGCCTACAGAGAAATTAGCAGAACGTGGTTCGTTCTGGTATTCCACCAACCTCTTGTCTTCCAAGAGAGCTATGGATATCTCTTTAGGTTTTGCATCGATTATTACTTCACTTGTCATATCTTGGACATTAAATTAAAAAGAAAGGGGGCTCGCCAATGGAGGCTTCCCCCTTTTTAAAGCAAAAACCGCAAGTTATTTGCTCTTATGACGATTCTTGCGTAGTCTTTTTTTACGCTTGTGTTTGGCCATTTTGCGACCCTTTTTCTTCTTACCGTTTGGCATAACTGTAAATGTTTAAAATGTTATATAATATTTTTAATCTCATTCACCCTTCATTGCATCAACAAACGCCTTGGCTGGCTTAAAGCTTGGAAAGTCGTGCGCAGGAATAGTAATGGTGGTGTTCTTACCAATGTCTCTGGCAGTCTTGGCAGCACGATGCTTAATGATAAAACTGCCGAAACCGCGGAGGTATACATTTTCCTTCTTTTCAAGCATGCTTTGCTTTACCGTTTCCATAAAGCTTTCAATAACAACGGAAACTTCTTTTTTCTGTAAGCCAGTTTGTTCAGCAATTTCTCTGATGATATCTGCTTTTGTCATTTTCTATAATATACTTATTATTGTGTTGTTGTGTACCTTATGTATTTGATGTGCAAAGATACAAGTTTTTCTTGTTATTATGAAATATATT
>CAYVGR010000307.1:0-3010 GCA_964450065.1 uncultured Prevotella sp.
ATCTCGGCTCCAATCTCGTGCCCGGGAATGAGGGGGAACTTGGCCATTCCATTCTTTCCGCGGTAACTGTTCAGGTCGCTACCGCAAAATCCCACATATCTTATCCTTAATAGAACCTCTCCGGCACCACATGACGGGCTCTCAAGTTCTGCTACTCTTATTTGATATGGTTTTGTAATCTCAATGGTTTTCATTTCGTTTATTATAATTGTATGATTAATGGGAATCGAATAACAATATCTCTTTATTAATTAATGTTAGGTAATAAACCTCTCCTCACTTTCAACCTTATAATCCCGAAGCCGGTAAAACGCAACAAAGTCAGGGCAGGTTATTCACTCATGTTTTTGATATAGGGTAAGTCTACAGGATCTTCAAATCCAAAAAATTGTTGTGCATTACGTCCGAGGAAGAGTTGTTTCTCTTCTTCAGACAGCTCGTTGGTCTTGAGAATCCAGTCGTATGACTGCCTGTAGGTAATGGCTGTAATGGTGCGTGGGTAGTCAGAACCCCACATAAGCTTGTTGGCTCCCACCTCGTCTACAGCCTGGCGGATGGCCTTCACGGCAGATGGGAAAGGATAGTACTCATCATTAAACAGCCATGTAATGCCACCGCTTTCAATATAGACGTTCTTATGACGCGCCAAGCGTATCTGCTCCATCCATCCCTGACGTGTCACCATGCCAAAATGGCCGATGGCAATTTTCAGGCTGGGGCATTCCTGTATCACCTCTTTTAACTCGCCTACTTGCGTGTCGCCGTCGGCCAGTTCTATTGAGAGCAGTAAGCCGTTATCTTCCATGAGATGGAACATCTCCATAAACTCCGGCGTATCCATTCGGATGCGACCACTGTCGTCGATGAGACGTGCCGCGGGAATCTTGATGCCACGGAAGCCATGACGTAAAAGGTATTTCGCGTCGGTGATAAATCCCGGCGTGCGATATTCGCACATACCGAAACAGAAAAAGCGATTGGGCCATCGCTGTTCCACATAGCGCAGGTAGTCATTCTGCATGCCATCAATGAACTCCTGCGTGATGACTGCTGCACTCACTTGAGCATAGTTCATGTTGGAAAGAAATGTTTCGGCCGAATTCAGGTTGTTGGTCATGAATGGGGGTAGCATCTGCACCTCCTCACCCATGAACATGGCACGCCCGTTGGGTAGTTGATAGTTGTGATGGCCATTCACCACCACATTTTGCCACAGCCAGAGGTGCGCGTGAGCGTCTATAATTAAGTGTTTGCCCATGATACGCGTTTTTGGTCACCAATAATATCCTGCACCTTCCTTAAAACGTCAAGATCCATTGGTTCGTTGATGTATTCTATGTTCTTGAGAAGATTATCAGGACGGGTAGTACTGAAAATACATGAGGCAATGCGCGGATTTGAAACCGCGTATTGCATGGCGAGTTTCTCGATAGGATAGCCGATGTTGTTGCAATAGCAGGCAGCTTCACGGCACACCTCTTTTAGGCGTTGTGGTGCCGGATGCCAATCGGGGGCGCCGCGCTGCGTAAGCAGTCCCATGGAAAAGGGCGACGCGTTGAGAACACCGACATGATGCTGCTCAAAGAAGTCGAGATAGTCCGCAAGTTTGTCATCGTTCAGGCAGAAGTGGCAAAAGTTGAGCACGCTCTCAATGGTTCCCTCAGGTGTGTGCTCCACAATCCATTGCAGGTTTTCCAGTTGCAGATCAGTACATCCTATATGTTTTACAACACCCTGTTCTTTCAGTTTCACGAGGGCAGGCAATGTCTCGTCTGCAATTTTTTGCAAACCTCCGGGCAGACGCCCCTGAAACTCAATATCATGCACGTTGATGATATCTATATAGTTGATGTTGAGACGTTCCATGCTCTCATAAACGCTTTGCGTGACCCGCTGGGCAGAGTAGTCCCATATATTATGGCCGTTCTCACCGTAACGCCCGACTTTTGTTGAGAGAAAATACTTGTCCTGTGGAATGTCTTTCAGGGCTTTGCCCAAAACAGTTTCAGCCTTATAATATCCATAATACGGTGACACGTCGATGATGTTGATTCCGGCTTCGATAGCTGTGAAAACAGCTTCGATGCCGCGTTTCTCATCGAACTCGTGGAACACGCCCCCTAAAGATGAGGCGCCAAAGCCAAGTTGAGATACGTTCATCCCCGTGGTTCCCAGTTCTTTATACTTCATGAGCTTATATTGTTTACAGATGATATAGTTAAATAGAAATATCGATCAGCGTAGAGTGGTCAGTACAAGTAGAACATGCGATCCATTAGCTGCCACTTGTCTGTAGAAGTCATACCTTTGTCGCAACCTTGAAGAGCAGCAACATAATCCTCCCATTCCTGCTGACGAGGAAGCTGGGCTAAGCGTTTCATAGCGTTGTCCCAATCAAAATCAAGAGGAGTTTCCACAATCATAAACACTTTGTTCTCATGAATATAAATTTCCATTTCAAGAATTCCTACCTCTCGAATTCCTTGAACTATCTCGGGCCACGCTTCCGATTTGCTGTGTGCATCCCGATAACGGGCAATGATTTCCGCACTGTCTTGTAGATTCAGTGTGCGGCAGTAGCGTTTTACGGGCTGATGATATTCCCTGACTTGATATCCGGTTTGTTTGTCCATAGAGCCTGACAGTTGGTTCTTATTAAGTACGGATTTGTAATATCCGACAAAATTAAGATAAAGTTTTGAATATTGACTTAAACAATATTGCTGCAAAATTATACTTTATCGACTTAATCACTTATCTGTTCAGTCTTATGTTTGATGATATTTTGTCTGTAAAACAACAAGTTCTGCCCGTTTCTCTTTCCGGTTTATATATTTTTACCGATATTTGTAAATATGACATACAACAGTGGTGTATCTTCTCTTCGTCTCCTTACTCTGAACACCGGCTATGCTGAGCACAACGGAGATTGGAACTGGCAGGACGTGCGTAGTCCGTTTGCCAGGTTGTATTATGTTACCCAAGGAGAAGCGTGGGTTAAAATGGGGGA
>CAYVGR010000308.1:0-3006 GCA_964450065.1 uncultured Prevotella sp.
ACATCGGCGGAGGCTCCGGGCACTCCGGGTGATGGACAGACAAACTACTTCAACGCGCCGCTCATCAACGGTATGGAGCTTAACACAACAAGCATCACATCGTTTGCAAAGAACCCCATGCCGGCAAACGGTGACATGCACGTGGACGGCGACAGTAAGACGATTACCCTTTCATGGGATGCTGCCAATGAAAACGTGAAACAACACAGGCTTTTCATTGCCAAGAGTGAGGAGGAGCTGGAGGCAATGTCCGCACCTGCCGCCATATATGATCCGGCTCAGACCACCTATGCGCTTAACGACGTGTATTCATTAGATACCTACTTCTGGCGAGTGGATGAGGTTGAGAACGACGGCAACGTGACCAAGGGGCACACATGGAGCTTCAAGGCACGACAGTTGGCTTTTCCCGGAGCCGAAGGATATGGACGCTACGCACAAGGGGGGCGAGGCGGTATCGTATATCATGTGACATCTCTCGAAAACTATAAAGAGGGTGAGACTCCCATTCCCGGGACCTTACGCTATGGATTGAAAGAACTGAAGGGACCACGTACCATCGTATTCGACGTGTCCGGTATCATCGACCTGGGCTTCGAGGCCATCTTCACGCCTGCGAACGTGACCCTTGCCGGGCAGACAGCTCCTGGCAAGGGTGTCTGCATCAAAGGTGCGAACATCAATATCGGTTCTGATAATATCTGCCGCTTCATGCGCTTCAAGCACGGATACGGCGACACAGGCAATGCCATGGGCATGTCCGGCTCAGATCATGCTATCGTTGATCATACTACCACGGCATGGGGTACGGACGAGACTGTATCGGGACGGGGTGCAAAGAATATCAGCTTCCAGTATTCTACCATATTCGAGGCTCTGGGCATAGCTGACCATAAAAACTACCCCGAGGGAACCAACCACGGATATGCGGCAACCATTGACGGGCGTATAGGCTCATGGCACCACAACCTGCTTGCTCATTGCCAAGGACGTAACTGGTCAATGGGTGGAGGAATGGATGGCGAGAACCGCGCTGTAGGTCAAATGGATATCTTCAACAATGTGGTTTACAACTGGGGCGGTCGTACCACTGACGGTAACTGCCATGAAGTGAACTTCGTAGGCAACTATTACAAGATGGGAGAAGACACCCGGAAAAAGGTGCTCTTCACACAACAATATGAGAATATCGGGCACCCTTCAAGCACATGGCAGGCCTATATCACCGGGAATATCCGCGAGAATAAGGACGGCTCTCTTACTAAGGATGCCGAAGGCGAGACGTATGACGTGCAGCTGAGCAACGGCGCCACCATGCCCGAATATCCCACTGTGGTCGACGAACCGTTCTTTCCGTCGTATGCAGCAATACATTCTGCGTCAGATGCTTTCAAGATTGTAACCAGTGAGGCGGGAGCAACCATGCCGATGCGTGACGACCAGCATCTACGTATCGTTGACGAAACCATTAACGGGACATGGACTTATGTGGGTTCTCGCTCCGGCATCAAAGGTGAAATCGATCATGAGGACGATTGCGGCGGTTTCGAAGCTTATCCGGAGGAAACACGTGCGGACGACTTCGACACTGATCAGGACGGTATGCCCGACTGGTATGAAAAGCTTGTGAACAGTGATCCCAACATCGCTAACAACAACGACGACCCTGACAACGACGGATGGACCCTGCTTGAGGATTATCTTGAGTTTATGGCGAATCCTTATCTTGTGATTAAGCCGGGAGAAACAGAAACGATAGACGTAGTGCAGTTCTTCAAAGGTTTCACCAATTCGCCCGAGTACACGATAGAGGGGGACAACGATCTGTTCTCTGCTTCGATATCAGGCTCTACTGTCACTGTCAAGGCCAACGAAAATGGCGGAATTGGAGTAATCACCATGAAGGTTAAAGACAGCGAAGGTTCTGCTCATCGGAAGCGCCTGAGCGTAGCTGTGACAGGAGATGTTATCTCTGGTGTCAATAACGCTCTCGCAGACTATCCATTCAAGGTGGCCAAACGTGAGCTATTTACTGTTGACGGAAAAACAGCTACATCATTTAAACGTGGTGAAGTTTATATCATGAAAACCACTGACACTGAGAACAACGTGCACACTACCAAAGTGATAAAAAACTGATACGGTTCTTATCATTGCTGCTTGGTAAAAACTTTTTCTGCATCTAAAGAATGGGACTGACATTTCTCACGAAGTACCAGTCCTTTTTTTTAGTATCTCCAAGGTAAACCCTGTGAAGCAAGAATGCGAGATTGTTTGCGATGAGCCAAATGTTTTGTAAATCAAAGCAATAAGAAGATATTCTATGATATATTTTCTTGACAACAATTTATCTTCATTTGTATCGTCGTGTACAATAAGAGTATTTCCAAAGAGAAGATTCTCGAAAGTTTTGCTTAATTTTGCAGAGGAGCTTTTGATGGCGTCTCTGCAGATTTCTGTATATTGGTCGAGTGGTTCTGATATCATTTACTTGATGTTTTCTCAACTATAAAAGTTGCTGATAATCAGCCATATGACCTATAGATAGTTAATTAGTTCTCTCATCTTCAAGCGATTATATTAGAATTAACGGAGTATTGTTATATACCTTACCGCTGAATAGTTACAATCAGCAATGTGATTTCGGTACAAATTAAGTTTTGTAGAGGTCTCATTATGCAGATAGCGTATCCTTTGACTTGAGTATAATTTAAGATTCCACATCTTACCAAATCGGATTTGTCAATGGTCAAATTTACTAGGCTGCCTAATGAAGACGAAATATAAACCGATAAAAATGAACGGAATTGATAGTATCTGTCCCATATCTAAAGGCATATTAATCTCAAAAGGCACTTGGATTTCCTTTGTGAATTCTATAAAAAATCTTAGTATAAAAACAAGACTTAAACAAAGTCCGAAGAATTTTCCGGACCCAACATTCTCTTTATTTTTTATATCATTAGTGTCCCGTTAAAATCGGGATCAGTTAAATATTAATCAAAT
>CAYVGR010000309.1:0-2989 GCA_964450065.1 uncultured Prevotella sp.
GCCATGGTGACGGTCAGGGCGATGCCCAGACAAACAAAAATCTTCTTCATGATGAATGGTTTGTTGACAAAACGTTTGGTATGAAATATTATTGTATGAAGATGAGTCAAAAAGCTCACTCGGCAAACCGGGATATTGGCATGTCATGATGCTGATAGAAAAACTTAATATGAAGATTATTAATGTCTCTATATTTACCGGCCGTGTTTTTTGTTGGACAACATTTGTTATCTTTTTGTTTTTTTGTTTTGCCCCTCCTATCTTTTTATTACCTTTGCAACAAGTTTTAAGCAGAGAAAATGATCTATTCTATCGAAAAAGTAACCACACTTATTGGTGCGCGTCGTTATGGAGAGAGGGGGGCCAACATCGGCTTCTTGCTTACCGACAGTCGTTCACTTTGCTTCTCGGAGGAAACGCTGTTCTTCGCCTTAAAATCCAAGCGGAATGATGGATACAACTATATTGCAGACCTATACCGCCGAGGCGTTAGAAATTTTGTCGTGACGGAGGTTCCTCACGATTATGAAACAAGCTATCCCGATGCTAATTTTCTCAAGGTTGTCGACACCCTCAGGGCACTTCAGCGGTTGGCTGAGCGACACAGGGACGGGTTCAGTATTCCCATTGTGGGTATCACGGGGTCGAACGGCAAGACGATGGTCAAGGAGTGGCTCTACCAGTTGATGTCGCCCGATATGTATGTTACGCGCAGTCCGCGCAGCTATAACTCGCAGATCGGCGTACCGTTGTCGGTATGGTTGATGGACAAACAAACCCAACTGGGAATTTTCGAGGCCGGAATCAGCGAGAAGGGCGAAATGTCGGCCTTGCGCGATATTATCCAGCCCACCATTGCTGTGCTTACCAATCTCGGTGCGGCTCATCAGGAGAATTTTGAGTCGTTGGAAGAGAAATGCCGTGAAAAGGCCACCCTCTTTCATGATGCCAAGACAATTGTGTATCATGGCGACGATAAAACTGTGGCCGGAGAGGTGGAAGCCCTCGGCTATCGGGGCGAGAAGCTGTATTGGTCTACGACAGACCGACAGGCTCCGATATATGTCAAGACTATTGAGAAGAAGGAAACGGCTACGACCATTACCTATACATATCAAGGTGGCGATGAAAACCGATACACCATTCCCTTTATCGACGAAGCCTCGGTTACCAATTCCATTGTCTGTGCTGCCATAGCCTTGCATTTGGGGTTGGACGCAGAGGTTCTCAACGAACGTATGTCACAACTCGAGCCGGTGGCCATGCGCTTGGAGGTGAAGGAGGGACGGCATGGGTGCACGCTTATCAACGATTCGTATAATTCGGATTTCAACTCGCTCGATATAGCCCTCGACTTCATGAACCGCCGCCCCGATCACCAAGGCCGTCGTCGCACGTTGATTCTGAGCGATATTTTTCAGAGTGGGGTAGAGCCTGCCCGATTGTACAAGGATGTGGGTGAGTTGGCGGTGAAGCGAGGGGTGGAGAAACTCATAGGTATCGGCCCTATGATTTTGAGTCATGCCGACAAAATACAAACCAAGGAGAAATATTGCTTTGCGACGGTAGGTGACTTTATACACAGCCAAATGTTTAAGGAATTACGCGATGAGGTTATCCTCTTGAAGGGAGCACGCCAGTTTGGCTTCGACAGGATTACCGAGCAGCTTGTGCAGAAGGTGCACGAAACGGTGCTGGAGGTAAATCTGAATGCTGTTGTGGACAACCTGAACTATTATCGCTCGTTTTTGAAGCCCGATACCAAGCTGGTTTGCATGATCAAGGCCGACGCATACGGTGCCGGCAGTGTGGAAATAGCCAAAACGCTGCAAGATCAGCGGGTGGACTATCTGGCTGTGGCCGTGGCCGACGAGGGAGCCATGCTGCGCGGTAATGGTATTACGAGCAGTATTATGGTGATGAACCCAGAGTTTTCTGCCTTTAAGACCATGTTCGATTATGAGCTGGAACCAGAGGTGTATTCGTTCAGATTGCTCGATGCCTTGGTGAGTGCTGCGGAGAAAGAAGGTATAACGGGCTATCCTGTTCATATTAAGCTTGATACGGGCATGCACCGTTTGGGTTTCGACCCCGAGAAGGATTTGGATAAGCTGATAGATAGGCTGAAACACCAAGATGCGGTGATGCCGCGGTCGGTGTTCTCACATTTCGTCGGGGCGGACAGTGACGATTTCGACAACTTTTCGGCACAACAGTTCGACCGCTTTGATAAGGCGAGCAGGCGATTGCAAGAAGCCTTTGAACATAAGATATTGCGGCATATTGATAACTCGGCAGGTATAGAGCATTTTCCGAAGTGGCAGATGGATATGTGCCGGTTAGGACTGGGACTCTATGGTGTGGACAGCCGTGACAATAGGATTATCAACAATGTCTCCACGCTCAGGTCCACAATTTTGCAGCTGCGCCGTGTGCCTGCCAATGAGACAGTGGGCTATAGTCGGAAGGGGACGCTGACGCGCGACAGTGTTATAGCTGCCATTCCGATAGGTTATGCCGATGGGTTGAACCGCCATTTGGGCAACCGCCATGGCTATTGCCTGGTTAATGGCAGGAAGGCCGAGTATGTTGGAAATATTTGTATGGATATAACTTTGGTAGATGTAACCGACATCGATTGCAAGGAAGGTGATACGGTGGAGATTTTCGGCGACCATCTTCCGGTAACAGTGCTGAGCGATATACTCGACACCATTCCGTATGAAGTGCTCACCGGCGTTAGCAGCCGCGTGAAGCGAATCTATTTCCAAGATTAAGATTCGGAACGTCGAACTTTCGTAGGCAATAGAGAGGGGAGTGAATTCTTATGATAACTTGTTCATTCTCTCCATACATACTTTCAGTGAGTCTACCCAATACGGCACCCTGATATCGAAGGTTTCTTTGATTTTTGTTTTGTCGAGTACGGAGTAGGCGGGACGCGTGACGGGCGAGGGGAACTCGTTGCTGTGGCAGGGCTGGATGTCGC
>CAYVGR010000310.1:0-2986 GCA_964450065.1 uncultured Prevotella sp.
AATGCGGCTCAGCCCAAAATGACAGAAATCATGAGAGCCATGATACAACGCTCGTAGCTCTCACCACTTATATTATCACAGGTGCTTATAGCATGCAAACAAAGCTATAGGCACCCATTTCATTTTCACCATCCATCATTCAACTCAATGGAAATTTCTAAACTCGGAGAATTTGGTCTTATAGACCATCTTACCAAGGATATAAAACTCAAAAACGATTCTACTGTTTTTGGCATCGGCGATGACTGTGCCATAATGCACTACCCCGACACCGAAGTGCTCATCACAACCGACATGCTCATGGAGGGCATTCATTTTGACCTTACGTATGTCACCATGCAAGAACTTGGCTACAAGGCAGCCATGGAGAACATATCCGACATCTTCGCCATGAATGGTATGCCACGCCAGATGACCGTATCAATGGCTATTGGCAAACGGTTTAAAGTAGAAGATATTGAAGCATTCTACAAAGGGCTGCGCATGGCTTGTGATAAATGGAATATTGACATCGTGGGAGGTGACACAACCTCTTCATTCACTGGGCTGGCCATCAGCATTACCTGCATTGGGGAAGCGCACAAAGAGGATATTGTTTATCGTAACGGTGCCAAGGAAACCGACCTCATTTGCGTAACCGGAGATCTCGGCGCAGCCTATATGGGTCTACAGCTGCTCGAACGCGAAAAAAGAGTATACTATCACCAAATAGACGAGATAAATCAAAAAATAAAAGATGCCCAAAAAGCGGGAAACGACGCATTAGTCAAGCATCTTCAAAAACAAGGCTCATACATAGCCAACTTCCAACCCGATTTTGCCGGCAAGGAATATCTGCTGGAACGACAACTTAAACCTGAGGCACGCGGTGACATCATCCAACTCCTGCGGGAAAACAACATCCGTCCTACGGCCATGATGGATATTTCCGACGGTTTAAGTTCTGAGTTGCTCCATATATGTAAAAAAAGCAACTGCGGCTGTCGGGTGTACGAAAAGAACATTCCAATAGACTATCAAACGGCAATCATGGCAGAGGAACTGAACATAAATGTAACCACAGCAGCCATGAATGGCGGCGAAGATTTCGAACTTCTATTCACCTGCTCGATAGGCGACCACGACAAATTGCAGGATTTGGAAGAAGCCGGGATACGGCAGATTGGCTATATCACCAAGCCCGAACTTGGGGCACGTCTCATCTCCCGTGACCAACAGGAGTTTGACATCAAAGCACAAGGATGGAATCCGTTGTCATAAAATTATGTGAAAAATTGCAAGCGTCCAATATTAATCGTCCTGCAATTAAGTTTTCATGATGCTTTGCGTACACGAAAGCGAATCCTCTTTACGCCCTGATTAGACAGATATACGCCAAGCAATATCAACCCGGAGCCAACGTACGCAATCCATGTCATGGGCTCGTCGAGCACCAAGGCTGAAAACACAACCGTAGAAACGGGATTAAGATAGATGTAATTGCTTGCCTTGAGTGCACCCAACCGTTTACTCACCCAACTCCAAAACACAAAACAACCAAAACTCGCTACAAATCCCAAGAATAGCAGATTAGTCCACACAACCGGTTTCAGAAAGCCGTCTAACGGAAATTGCCAGGGGTGTATCAAGAACATAGGCAAAACCGTGACTAAGCCATAAAAAAACACCTTACGTGTTACAAACACCACATTATAGTCGGCCATCCTGCGCAACAGCAGGCTATATACCGCCCAACAGAGTGCGGCACTTAGTGCCAAGAGATCGCCCAAAGGGTTGAGCCTGAGCATGAACTGACCATTAAATACAACCAGTGCAACGCCCAACGTTGCTGCAACAGCTCCCAGAACAAGACCCTTGTTGGCCTTTACACTCTTCAGAAATAGTAGGGCAAGCAGCGTTGTGAGCAAAGGAGCCATACAAACAATAAACGAGACATTGTTCACATAGTCTATCCTTACCGCTTCGTTCTCTGTTACGAAATACACCGAGCCTCCCGTCATGCCCAACAACACAAACAACAACTCATCCTTCAGGCAGTCAGCCCAAAGCCGACGCGGCGATATGGTCCAAATGCAAAGATAAGAGAGCAGAAAGCGCAAGGTAAATATTTCATGAGCTGACAACCCCTGCATAAGCAGAACCTTAGAGTTGACAAACGTGCAACCCCATATCAAGACCACCACTGATGCCAACAAATGATAGCCTATCAGTCCTTTCGTCCCATTCATCCCTTATCTATTCTTTATCCCTAAATATCAATCTTCTTCTCATCGCCCTACGCCATAATGGTGGCGACAATGCGCCGTGCTCCTCCATGTTCCCTGAATTCGCACAGATATATTCCCTGCCAAATTCCCAAAGCCAGATGCCCGTCTACAATCGGAATGTTGAGAGAAGCCCCCACCAACGTGCTCTTGGCATGCGCACTCATATCAGTCGGTCCCTCGTCTTGATGTCGGTACGACGGATCACCGTCCGGAATGAGCCTTTCCATGATGCTCTTCAGGTCATAACGCACATCAGGATCGCAGTTTTCATTAATAGTCAGTCCACAGCTCGTATGCTGCACAAAGAGATTGAGCATACCCATCTTGGGAAACTCCGGCAGTTGGCGCATCACCTCGCTCGTCACCAAATGAAACCCTCTTGGGAAAGGGCCAAGCTTAAAAGTCACCTGTTTTATCATCATTGCATATTTTTATCGACCTCATCTTTTTTAGAAACCTGATAAGAACCTCCCGAATCCGCAGGAGTTAATCTGTTTCATCTTTTCTCTTGTCTTGGGGCAACAACAGGTTGAGCACCACGCCAACCAACGCACTCAGACCGATGCCGCTAATGGCAAAGCTTCCCCATGACAGGATCGCACCACCGATTCCCGTCGTCAGCGTTACGGAAATAATGATCGTGTTTCGTGTCACATTCATGTTCACCTTATTGTGTACCAAGTTCTGTATGCCTACGCTGGCAATCGTACCGAAAAGCA
>CAYVGR010000311.1:0-2978 GCA_964450065.1 uncultured Prevotella sp.
CGACAGTTGAGACGCATGAACATACCGGCCGAACTGCATCTGTATGCTGACAAGCATCACGGTGCATTTGGCTTCGAACGAGCCATAGAATTTATGTATCAGATGGGATTCTTGGGAGACGTGGAACCGGAAGTAGCTCTGATGGACAGATATCCCAGCGATGAAGCACGAGAGAAAAAGATAGAGCAAGACATTTGGCCGGAAGGAAAAATGCCCGATGTGCAGCAAGGACAATGCAAACCATATATAGAGTGGCACTTCCCTAAAAAAATCAAGACCAAAGCTATACAAATCATATATTCCGGAGGCGCATATTCGGGCAACAATCCCGACGGCTTTGAAGTGGCTCCGGCAAGGCGGTATCTCAACGAGCGCGGCATGACCGTTGTGACAATGAAGTATCGAACGCCAAGGCCATCGAAGGAAAGCGGACTGGCAAAATTTACAACGGCCTGGGAAGATCTGCAAAGATGTATAAGAATAGTGAGAAGCAAGGCCACACAATACGGATTGGATCCCAACCGCATAGGTATCATGGGAAGCTCAGCAGGTGGACACCTGACGCTCATGGGAACTACCTCGTCTAACCACCAAGCGTATTTACCGATAGACGAGCTTGACAAAATCCCATGCAAAGTGCAATGGGGAATAGGTATCTATCCGGCCTATTCGCTGACCGACGGACTGAATGGACGCAACACTACCGGAGGAAACGACGACAAGGCTGTGCTGGCACCGGAGTTTTCCTTTGACAAGGATACGGCACCAATGCTGTTTGTCCATGGCGATGCCGACGTTCATGCGGCAATGGCTTCGGTAAAGGCATGGGAGAAATTGAGGGCCATGGGCATTCAAAGCGAACTGCACACCTTGGCCAAGAGAGGGCACTGCTTTCAAAAAACGGCATCTCCCAAAACAGGAAGCTATACATATTTAGATAGGATTTGGGAGTTTATGACTGCCAAAAAGGTGAATAGATAAAGGTGCAGCATCATACAAAAGCTTTTTAGGAAGCGTTTTTAAGGTTGGGCATGTTTGGAACATAGCCTCACGGAAACGCTATGAGGGAGTTCTGTCACGAAATATTAAAAAGTAATATTTTAATATAAATAACACGAAATTTGCTTGCAATATAAGCGTAAATCCGCTATATTTGAAGTAATTTAAAACAATCTACACTAAATCATCTATAACAATGAAAGATTTAAAAATGTTTATCAACGGTAAATTCGTTGAGTCTGGATCCGGCAAATGGATTGAAGTATTAAACCCTTCGACCGAAGAAGTGATTTCACGCCAACCTGAAGGCACTGTTGAAGACGTAAACGAAGCACTCGATGCTGCATATAACGCACAAAAAGAATGGGCTGCCCGCCCAGCTATCGAGCGTGCGCAGTATCTTCAGAAAATAGCCGATGGAATACGCAGGCGCAACGATGAATTTGTTGATATCATTATGCGCGAACAAGGAAAAACACGTGGCTGGGCACAGACCGAAGTGGGAGTGACGGCCGACTATTTCGACTACATGGCTACTTTTGCACGTCATATTGAAGGCGAAGTGATCCCCAGCGACCGCAAGGGGGAGACTATCATTCTGACCAAGCGCCCTATTGGTGTCGTAGCAGGCATACTGCCCTGGAACTTTCCTTTCTTCCTTATTGCGCGCAAGGCTGGTGCCTCACTCATCGCAGGATGCACAATAGTTCTCAAGCCATCGCAACTTACACCCGAAAACTGTTGCACATTTGCAGAGGTAGTAGCAGAGTCGGGACTGCCTGCAGGAGTCATTAATATTGTAACTGGTAAGGGTTCGGTTGTGGGTAATGCCATGGCAGAAAGTCCTAAGGTTGGTATCGTGAGTGTAACCGGCTCTGTGGGTGCCGGCGAAAGCATTATGGCTGCTGCAAGCAAGAACATTACAAAGGTGTCACTCGAATTAGGTGGTAAAGCTCCTGCTATCGTATTTGCAGATGCCGATCTCGAAAAATCTGCGCAATGGGTGCTCGATAGCCGCATTGGCAACAATGGACAGATTTGCAACAACACTGAGCGCGTGTATGTACATCATTCTGTTAAGAAAGAATTTACAGACATCTTATTGAAAAAATTCAAGGCAGTAAAAGTTGGCGACCCTTGTAAACACGCAGATGTTGACATGGGACCATTAGTGGAAAAACGTGCGCTCGAAAGTGTAACAGCTAAAGTAGAAAAGGCTGTTGAGCAAGGAGCAAAAGTGCTTTGCGGTGGGAAGCCGATCGAGGGTAAGGGATATTTCTACCCCGCAACATTACTCGATAATTGTACTCAGGATATGAATATTGTACACGAAGAGACATTCGGCCCAGTGCTTCCCATTGTGGAGTTTGACAATATCGATCAAGTCATAGCTTGGGCTAACGATGTGGACTATGGACTTGCATCATCTGTCTTCACTAAAGATATTGACACAGCTACACGTATGTGTCGTGAACTCGAATTTGGTGAGACCTACATCAACCGTGAAAACTTTGAGGCCATGCAAGGCTTCCATGCTGGAGTTAAAAAGAGTGGCATTGGCGGTGCAGATGGAAAACACGGTGTCGAAGAGTATCTTGTAACACATGTTACTTATCTCGCCACGCAATATTAAATTCAGAAAACAGAAACAAAAGAAGGCCGCTAAATCAGTGGCCTTCTATGTTATAACTTGTTATAGCTTGATACCTTAGCTAATCACAACGGGCCTGATTAAACAATTCATTAACTTCAGAATGTTTCCTATAGTGCAAATATAGGCAAATTTTAGCTAATCACAACGTCGTTGCCTGCGGAATACTGTCGTTCAAGAATATTTCCTATAGTGCAGATATAGGCACTTTCACCCGTTAGATAATGATCATGCCGAGCGTACACAAAAAAGGCCCTGACGATTATCCAATCATCAGGGCCTTGATCAAAAAGAGGCGGCTACCTACTCTCCCGCATTGCATTGCAGT
>CAYVGR010000312.1:0-2970 GCA_964450065.1 uncultured Prevotella sp.
TGTGTTTGGTCTGCCCTATGTTCAGTTTGAAATCGTGCTTGTAGCTGAAGTCGATGCGATGTACCCAAGGAGAGTACACGCTGTAAGCCTCAGCGTATTCGCCCTGATGATTTTTCAGATAGTCGTTTTTATGTACATAGTCCATGAAGCGCGTCTTATCATCTTCCGACACGAAACGGAATTCACCGTTTTCCACCTGCTTGTCGGTAGGAATGTAGATAGCATCATAGTTGTAGCCGTCGCCGTTCATGTCGTTGGTCATCATGTAAGAATAGTTGTATGTGCCGCGACGACCTTCATAGATAAAGCTATAGTGGTTGCCCGACTTGTCGTGAGCAGTCAGCGAAGCTACCAAACGGTCCGGCGTAACGTTCTGTGCATTGTGGAGTTGTACGAAGTTAGGTCCTTCCACAGTAGACATATAGTTCAGCACCGAAGCTGCATTGGAGCCGGGCAGACTGGTCAACTCCTTAGATACCGTGTGTGTATAGGCTGCCATCATGCTAAGCCATTCAAACGGCTGAGCGTTGATGCTGGCATTGAAGATAAATCCATGACCTTTACGGCTGTTCTCCAACATATAAGCAGGTGTGTTGGTAGCGAAGCCGGCAGGATAGATAGAGCGATTGTCGGCACCGTTGAAACGAGCGAAGCCACCCACATAAGGTACGCTCCAATCCTTCAACACAGTAGCATAAACATTCTTGTTGAAGATACCCTCAACGGTTACACTCAGTGGGAAATCCACCGGCAGAGCATAGTCTACAGCCAAAGAGGTCTTCCAAATCTGCGGCATCTTGAAATCGGGATCAACAGCCGAGATGGCAGACGGAAC
Organism: uncultured Prevotella sp.; assembly: GCA_964450065.1. GTDB lineage: Bacteria > Bacteroidota > Bacteroidia > Bacteroidales > Bacteroidaceae > Prevotella. The sequence goes on from CAYVGR010000312.1 coordinate 836, forward strand.
TGTTCCCTCTTCGGGGGTAATGGTCATGGGGTAGCCCAACGATTCCAACTTGTTTTGCAATGCGGCAATCGTAGCTTTGCCATCTGCATTGGTTACGAGTCCGCCGGCAAACGTATCCATCTTGAAGCCCATTTTCTCTGCGTTCTTGGCATTGATCATGGCCTGATACTGCACCATACCGCTGTTGGTGGGCATATTGGTGAAGAACACCAAAGGCAGACGGCCCGAGAACAAGCCCGTACCTCCACGCACCTTCAAACTCTTGTCGCCCAGCACATCGTAGGTGAAACCTACACGGGGAGACAGGGTGATGCTATTGCCCGGCCATTTGCCGGTATCGATATGGCGCCCGTCGTAATCGAGTTCGTAAATGGCTTTATTGGTCATCAAATCACCGTTGTCGAAGAAGAATCCGTCAAGACGGAGACCGTAGGTCAACTTAAACTTGTTGGTTGCCTGCCACTCGTCTTGAAGATAAAGGCCCAACTTGTTGTAGTTGACACGGGCTGCAGGAGAACTTTCACCGTTGTAACCATAGGTGAGGTTTACGATCTCAGGAGCAGCACCGGTCAGGAAGTCGTCAAGCGTTCTATAGCGATAATAGCCCGTTCCGCTTCGCATATACTGGTTGTCGGCCATCTGATGCTCATAATTGATACCACCCATTATCTTGTGGTTGCCCAAATAATAGGTCACGTCATCCTTCACATTCCATACATTGTTGTGTACAGCGTTGTTCCAAGTAAACAACTCATAGCCCAACGCGATGTAGTTACCGCCATTGCCATCAAGAATGTCGATGAAGGGGAACTCTGAGGAGTCAGAATAGCGCACATCGTCGTGCTTAGAAAATGTAAGCAGGAACTGGTTGGAAAGATTATTGCTGATACGACTGTTCAAGTCTAACGAGAACGAATGAACAATACCGTCCAATGCATACATTGAATTGGCGAATGACATAGCATATTGAGAGGTACGCGCGTATGCCGAGCGTGTTCCGCCGTCCATAGACGAGGCGTTAGGGGCTCTCCAGTCGCGATTCTTGGTATAGTTGTAGCGCAAGGCCAAGTGATGCATCGTGTTGATGTTCCAGTCCAAACGTGCCAAGAACTTATAGTTAGACTGATCACTGGGGAAGCTGGTGAAAGAGCCTGTGTTATATCCGTATTTTTCCTTCACATAGTCAGACACGGCCTGCATATCGTCAACTGTGGCACGAGAGATATAGTTGTCGGCATCCATCACACCGTCTTCCGAAGCTCTCCATCGGTTGGCAATAGAAGGAGTCTTCGACATTTCCCCGTTCACGAAGAAGAACAACTTGTCTTTCAAGATCGGGCCACCCAGCGTGAAACCGTAGGTCGTATTGCGATCTTTCTCGCGAGCACCGGCAATCTGCTCTTTGTCGATGGCATCGCCACGCATCTGCTCATTGCGGTGATAGATATATGCAGAGCCCTTGAATGTGTTTGTACCCGATTTGGTAATTGCATTCACGCCTCCACCAATAAAGTTGGTCTGACGCACGTCGAATGGAGAAACCACAACCTGCATCTCTTCGATAGCATCAATAGAGATTGGGCTACCACCACCGGGAAGCCCGCTCGACAAACCGAAGTTGTTGTTGAAGTCGGCACCGTCTACCGTAAAGTTGGCCGTGCGACCATCGGTACCCCCAAAGCTCATACCGTTGCCGCCATACGGAGACAACCGCGTAAAGTCTGTGATGCTACGGCTCACCGTCGGCATATTGCTCATCATGCTGCTGGAGATGTTGGTAGAAGCACCGGTCTTCTCCGTAGTAAATTTAGTGGCGTTGGCAGAAACCACTACTTCACCCAGCTCTTGGGCATTCTCTGACAACGAGGTGTTCAAGTTGTAATTTTCGGCCAACACAAGGGTTATGCCATTCAACACTTTGGTTTCATAACCAATGTATGAAATCTTCACCTCGTAAGGGCCACCCACACGCATACCGTTGATACTGTACATACCCTTGGCATTGGTAACAGCCATGTAGCGAGTTCCGGAAGGAATATGGACTGCCTCAATGGTTGCACCGATAACATCGTCTCCATCTGCAGTGACCCTACCGTTAATACCGGATGTTGTGATTTGTGCCATGATTGATGTCG
>CAYVGR010000313.1:0-2956 GCA_964450065.1 uncultured Prevotella sp.
CACAGCCGCCATACGCCGGCAGATATGGCTGTTTATCCTCATCGTCTTCTTTCTGATACTCTATATCTCCAACAGATATAGGTGCCAGCAGGATATCATCGAGATAGACCGCCTTCAGAAAGAGTTGCAGGATGCCAAGTACAAGGCTCTCTCGAGCACCAGTCAGCTCACTGAGAAGAGTCGGCAGAGCAACGTGCTGAAGCTCTTGAAAAACAATGAGGACAGCATACTGAAAATGGCTAACCAACCCCCTTACATCATAACCGTTCCGGAATAAACACAAATGAGTAAATTCGACTATAATAAAATCATGCCGAGATACAGCGCCATCGCCGTGCTGCTGACACTCATAGCACTGGCCATGGTGGCCAAGGCAAGCTACATCATGACCGCCAAGCGCGACTATTGGCTGAAAGTGGCCAACCGTGTGAAGAAGGACAGCGTGGAGGTGATACCTACACGTGGCAACATTCTGAGCTGCGATGGTCAGCTGCTGGCCTCGTCGCTGCCTGAGTTTAAGATCTATATGGATTTCAAGCAGCTATACGATGCCAAAACCGACAGCCTTTGGGACGAGAAGCTCGACAGCATCTGCATGGGACTGAATCGGATATTCCCCGAGCAAAGTGCTGCAAAATTCAGGTCGAACCTGGAACAAGGGCGCAAGGAAAGAAAACGCCACTGGCCTGTGTGGCCCAAGCGCATCGACTACAACACCTATTCGCAGGTGAAGCAGTTGCCTATATTCTGCCTCTCAAAGCTGAGGAGCGGTTTCCACTGGGAAGAGCTTAACTCACGCGAACGGCCATACGGCACCCTCGCAGGACGTACCGTGGGCGACATGTATGCGGCCATGAACAACGGACGTACACCGCGATGCGGACTGGAATTATCGTATGACTCGCTGCTCCGAGGCACCAACGGCATCAAGCACCGGCGCAAAGTGCTCAACAAGTTTCTCGACATCATGGACACCCCGCCTATAGCCGGAGCTGACATTGTGACCACCATCGACGTGGAAATGCAAGACTTGGCCGAGCGCGCCGTAATTGACGAGCTGAAAGAAATTAACGGCAACGTGGGTGTGGCCATCGTCATGGAGGTGAAGACCGGAGACATCAAGGCCATCGTTAACATGGAGAAATGTATTGATGGTGAATATCGGGAAATCAAGAATCATGCCGTGAGCGACTTGCTCGAACCCGGCTCGGTCTTCAAACCCATATCGATAATGACCGTTCTGGAAGACGGCATGTGCGACACTACCAAGATAGTGGATACCGGAAACGGTACATGGCCAATGTATGGTCGGAAGATGAAAGACCACAACTGGACACGGGGCGGCTACGGAATGATGAACCTGCCCATGGCATTGAAGGTGAGTTCCAATATTGGTGTCAGCCGGATTGTGGACGAATATTATCATGCCAATCCTGAGAAGTTCGTGGAGGGTGTGTATCGATCGGGCATCACCGCCGACCTGCACATCCCTATTGTAGGGGCAACCTCGGGCATTGTCCGCATGCCTAAAAAGAACAAACGAGGCGAATGGACAAACTGGAGCAACACGGCACTGCCTTGGATGAGTATCGGATACGAAGCGCAAATCCCACCAATCTCCACCCTTGCCTTTTACAATGCTATTGCCAACGGTGGAAAAATGATGCAACCCCGTTTTGTGAAAGCAGCTGTAAAAGACGGAAAGGTCATTGAGGAATTCCCACCACAGGTAGTGGACGGGCACGAGCAGATAGCATCACCCAAGGTCATCAAATGGATGCAGGAAATACTGACCAAAGTGGTTAGCGAGGGATTGGGCAAGAAAGCAGGGTCGGAAACGTTTGCCGTGGCCGGCAAGACAGGTACGGCACAGATTTCGAAAGGTGCCGCCGGATACAAAAGTGGACGCGTGGACTACCTGCTGTCGTTTGCCGGTTTCTTCCCTGCCGACGCGCCACGATACAGTTGCATCGTATGTATCCAGAAAACAGGGCAGCCTGCTTCGGGCGGCGGTATGAGCGGAGTGGTGTTTCATCATATTGCCGAGGGTATCATGGCCAAGAACATTCGTCTTGATGTGAGCGACGCCAAAGATCCCACCTCGATTCTCGTGCCTGACGTGAAGGAGGGCAACATTCTCTCGGCCGACTTCGTATTGTCTCACTTGGGCATCAAGACCAAGACCGATTTCAGAAGTCAGACTCCTGTAAAGCAAGCCGTTTGGGGCACAGTGAAGAAGGCAGACAACCACGTTTCGCTGGTAAAGAAGAAAGAATTAGGCAACAATCTTATTCCCGATGTAACAGGCATGGGAGCACGCGATGCCGTTTATTTGATAGAGAAAAAAGGCGTGCGATGCCGCATCAACGGTCGTGGCAAGGTCGTTGAACAAAGTCTGCCAGCCGGCCACTATATCAAAAAGGGAGATGTGTGTACGCTGACCTTGAAATAAAACAGGGATAATGACTGTAAAAACAAAAGACAAATAACAACAATATGAAATTACAAGAGCTGCTGAAAGGTATCAAGTCTCTTGCCGTCATAGGCGACACCGACATTGACATCATGGGCGTAAACATCGATTCACGCAAGATTGGTAACGGCCATGTCTTTGTTGCCATGAAGGGAACACAGGTTGACGGGCACCGCTTCATACCTAATGCTATAGGGCTTGGGGCTAAGGCCATTCTTTGTGAAGACATGCCCGAAGACCGGGCAGAAGAAGTGACATACGTACAGGTGGCATCGACCGAGGATGCAGTAGGTCGTGTGGCCACGGCATTCTATGGTTACCCGTCCAAGAAACTCAAACTGGTGGGGGTGACGGGCACGAATGGAAAAACCACCATCGCCACCTTATTATATAATATGTTCCGCAAAATGGGATACCGATGCGGACTGTTGTCCACCGTCTGCAACTACATAGAGGACGAGGTTATCCCTGCCGACCATACCA
>CAYVGR010000314.1:0-2941 GCA_964450065.1 uncultured Prevotella sp.
TGGCTAAGGAAAGGTTTCCGCTCTTGGGATGAGAGAAAGATGTGGAGTTGAAGTCAAGTTTCATGTTGCGCTCCTTAGCCCACTCCATCCAACTCTTGAAATGTTCCGGCTCTACCTCATCGCGGTCAACAAACTTTCCACCGAAGTCGCCGTAGGTCTCATGCAGGTTCAAGCGATATGTACCACCAAGCAAAGAGGTCACCTTCTCGACATCCTGGCGCAACTCATCGATATTGCGGGCCTTACCGGGGAAGTTTCCCGTAGTCATGATGCCACCCGATGCAGCCACGTCACGCTCAAAACCAACCACATCGTCAGCCTGCCAGCAATGCAGGGAGATCGGAGTTTGCTCGAGAGTCTTCAGGGCGGCATCTGTATCAACACCTAATGATGCATAGCGTTCCTTCGCCAATGCATAGTTTTTCTCAATTACTTCTGATTTCATAGAACAATGTTTTAAGGCCCACCCTGATATGTTATGGATATGCACAGCATACCTTTATAACAATGTGGTGGGCGTAGATTTGTATTATAAGTTATTATTTATTTTAGATTATTCACTAATTCTTTAGCTCTGACGGGCATGGCAGGCTCAAGTACGGATGATGTCACGCTTGGGTTATGGCCAGGTATTTTTCATATCCCTTGTCCCAAACGTCCTTGTCCTGTGGTTCAAATCGCTTCAGTTCGAGCGAATTGGCTATCACACCACGCATCTCCCAAACATTCTTCACGTCGCCGTTTGCCTTAGCCTGCAACATCATGTTGCCAATAGCCGTTGCCTCCTGGGGGCCTGCCAAGACCGTTATCCCACACGAGTTGGCTGTAAACTGGTTGAGGAATTGATTCATCGAGCCACCTCCTATAATATGGAGAAATTCGATATCGAAATCGGCAAATTCCTTTAGCCAAATGAACACCTGACGATAACGCAATGCCAGCGAATCGAAAATGCACCGACAATACTCCGCATGAGTCCTTGGAACGGGTTGGCCGGTGTTCTCGCAATAGCGGTTAATAGCCTCTACCATCGAGTCGGGATTGACAAACATGTCGTCGTCGGGGTTGATAATGCTTCTAAAAGCCTCGACATCGAGCAAGCCTTGTTGCAGCTCTGCATGTCCCATATTCCTGGCGTCGGGCCATTCCGAACGGCAGCGCTCGTATATCCACATACCACAGATGTTTTTCAGGAAACGTGTTGTTCCTTCAACGCCACCCTCATTGGTGAAGTTTTTAGCGAAACTGCTCTCATTGATAATGGCATTCGGAGTCTCAATACCCATCAGGCTCCACGTACCGGAGCTTAGATAAGCAAACTTCTCGTCCTTGGCAGGGACAGCGGCCACGGCGCTTGCGGTGTCGTGACCGGCCACGGCAACCACGGGAATGGCAGGCAGCCCCGTCACTTTCTGCACCTCTGGCGTCAGCTTCCCTATGACCGTCCCAGGATTGGTCATCGGGCCAAACTGGTCGCGCCTCAGTCCTAAGCTGGCAACCAACTCCTCGTCAAGGTCGCCGGTCATGGGGTTCAGAATCTGCGAGGTAGACGCCACGGTGTATTCACACACGGCCTTGCCCGTGAGCATATAGCTCAAAGCATCGGGCATGAAGAGTATTTTTGCCGCATGACGCAGAGCCGAGTTGTTGTCCCGGCGCATCTGGTGGAGCTGGAAGAGAGAGTTAAAATTCATGAGTTGAATGCCCGTCTTCGCGTACACCTTCTCCTTGGGCATGACATTCATAAAATAATCTTCCATCGTACCAAACGTATGTGGGTCTCGGTAAGCCATCGGATTGCGCAGAATCTGGCCGTCGTCGCCTACAAACACAAAGTCGCATCCCCATGTGTCGATACCGATGCTCTGCACCGGAATCTTGCGCTCGGCAGCTATTTTCAGGCCTTTTATCACCTCATTGTACAGTCCGAAAATGTCCCAATAGATATGCCCCGTGGCCTCTATCAGGTTATTAGCAAAGCGTGTCAGCTCCTCCAGCTCAACCTTCCCGTCTGCCAGTGCGCCCACAATGGTTCGTCCGCTGGTAGCCCCGAGGTCCACCGCAAAGAAATATTTCTTATTCTCCATAGAAGTGATTGATTAGTATAATTATTGTTATCGGTTTTTATGTTAAGTGCAAATATAGCTTCTTTTCCGAACCCTAAACATAATTATTTGATTTTTTGACCCTTGATTTTGAGACAAGAATCCAAAGGAATGACACACCACAGCCATTCCTCCATAGGCAGACCCCGGCTCACAGCCTTGCTCAGACTTTGTCATGTTATATAATTACCGGACAAGATATTTTAAGATAAAACCTAAGATAACCTTGGGGAATGAAGGCAAATATGCTATCTTTGCAGCCACTTCCAAGTCTATTTTATGGGAAGGCAAGTTGAAACCACATCAAAACTAAAGAAATATCATGTCATCTTTAACCATTGCAATCGTCATCACGTTTTGCATAGGCTATTTGCTTATAGCCGTCGAGAGTGTAACGAAAGTGAACAAGGCCGCCATCGCCCTGCTAATGTTCGCAGCCTGCTAGAGTCTATTCATGATTTCGCCCGAATCTTATATTCAGGGATTTTCAGGACAGGAATTGGTCAACCAAGTGAGCACCATCATCGAGCACCATTTAGGTACCACCTCCACTACCCTCTTCTTCCTCATAGCAGCCAACTCGGGCGGAGCCTTCTCGCCCATCGGTGACGTGACCACCATTATGCTCTGGAACATGGGAGCCGTCACGGCCTTGGGCGTGATTTCAGAACTTTTCATACCCTCTCTCGTGTCCATGGTTGTGCCGGCATTCATCATGCAATATATGCTGAAAGGCAATATTGACGACGACATGGAATTAACCACCCCGAGCGACTACAAGGTACACGACTTCTCCGGCAACCAGCGCAAGGCCGTGTTTGTCATTGGCGTAGGAG
>CAYVGR010000315.1:0-2927 GCA_964450065.1 uncultured Prevotella sp.
TACAATCAGTAAGCAAAGCCGAATGTTAAAGTATTTAAGTGGACACTAGTGAATTACAATACTACTTTTTTAACAATACTTTAACAGGGCTTAGTCACAAATGTTACCAGGCATTAATTCTTATATCGGTACCTTTGCATCAGAAACTTAAACAAAATCATTATGACAGAAAATAAGATGTTTTGTTTCCAGTGTCAGGAAACTGCAAAGGGAACAGGTTGCACCATTAAGGGTGTATGCGGTAAAGAGGCTGAAACTGCAAAGTGGCAAGATTTGTTGCTCAGCGTTGTACGTGGTGTGGGAACTATCCAACATACGCTGGGGGAAAATGCATCAAAAGAAGTTGCCGACTTCCTCGTAGATGCACTGTTTTCAACGATTACTAATGCGAACTTTGATGACCAGAGTATATTAAATAAGGTGGACACGGGCATTGCTCTGAAAAAACAATTGCTCGAAACAGCCTTAAGCAAGAACATTACTTTCCCTAATTATCAAGAAGTCCACTGGGGTGGCGAGAAGTCTGACTACTCTGAGGAAGGCGAACGCGAAGGAGTGCTTCGCAACGAGAATGCTGACCTCCGTTCACTGAAGGAACTCACCGTTCTTGGTCTTAAAGGTATAGCCGCTTATTATGAACATGCGGCTCGTTTAGGCGAAACGAATGAAGAGATTATTGCTTTCATGTGCAAGGCTCTTGCCACGATTACTGCTCCAGATGCAGATATGGAAACACTTCTCGGCATCGTACTCGAAACAGGTAAATATGGTGTAGACGTAATGGCATTGCTCGATAAAGCCAACACAGAGGCATACGGTACCCCTGAACTCACAAAGGTTAATATCGGTGTTGGCAAGAAGCCTGGTATTCTCATTTCAGGACACGACCTTAAGGATATTGAAGACCTTCTTATTCAGACAGAAGGCACAGGCATCGACGTTTATACCCACGGCGAGATGTTGCCAGCGCATTACTATCCACAACTAAAGAAATACAAGCACCTTGTGGGCAACTACGGCAATGCGTGGTGGAAGCAGAAGGAAGAGTTTGCAAGCTTCAATGGTCCTATCGTATTTACTACAAACTGTATCGTACCGCCTGCAAAGAATGCAAACTATGCTGAGAGAGTATTCACAACCAACTCTGCTGGTTTCCCAGGTTGGAAGCACATCGCAACAGGCGAAGATGGTAAGAAAGATTTCTCTGAAGTTATCGCATTGGCTAAGACCTGCAAGGCTCCACAGGAAATAGAATCTGGAGAGATTGTAGGCGGATTTGCACACGCTCAAGTATTTGCGCTTGCCGACCAAATAGTAGAAGCTGTGAAGAGTGGTGCTATCCGCAAGTTTGTCGTGATGGGCGGTTGCGACGGTCGTATGAAGAGCCGCAACTATTACGAAGAGTTTGCCAAGGCTCTGCCAAAAGATGTTGTAATCCTCACCAGCGGCTGTGCAAAGTATAGATACAACAAGTTAAACCTCGGAGATATTAATGGTATTCCGCGTGTTCTTGATGCTGGACAGTGCAACGACTCTTATTCTTGGGCAGTGGTGGCACTCAAACTGAAAGAGATTTTTGGTGCAAACGACATCAACGACCTGCCAATCTTCTTCAACATCGCATGGTACGAGCAGAAGGCAGTCATCGTTCTGCTTGCCCTTCTGCACCTTGGCGTGAAGAATATACATATCGGTCCTACCCTTCCAGCTTTCGTTTCTGAAGGCGTACTACAAGTGTTGGTTGACAATTTTGGACTTGCAGGCAATTCTACAGTGGAAGAAGACATTCAGAAATATATTCTCTGACATACACGTCCCTCGATAAACAACTATCGAGGGATTTTCTTTTAACATACAATAAGAAAGAATAGAGTGCGTTATTCTTAAAGGCAAACAAATATGGAAGTATCCATGTACGAAATACTAACAAATAGTCCCTTTTTCAATGGATTAACCGCTAAGGAAATTAAAGAGCTATTACAAACGGTAAACTATAAAATAGTGGAATATCCTGCCAAGGAGATTTACACACTTGCTGGTATGCCTTGCAAGTATGCCGACTTTATCCTCAAAGGCGAACTGATTTCGCGTATGACTGGTTTGTCAGGCAAGCAAGTGCAGATAGACCGTCTGAAAGCTTGTGTCTTGATAGCTCCAGCGTTTATTTTTGCCAAGAACAACGCTATGCCCGTAAGTGTAGAAACCGCACAGCACACTACCATTATGCGCATGATGCCATCGGAACTTAAACATCTGATAAATACCAACGAGCGCATACGAATGAACTTCATTCAGCTTCTTTCGTCTATTGATGTCTTCCTCACCCAGAAACTTCGTATGCTATCCCTCTTCACTGTCCGCGAAAAGGTGGCTTACTTCTTGATGAAAGCAGCCAAAGAACAACAAAGCCGCACAATAAAACTCAGTAATAGCCGTCAGGAGATAGCCGACACATTCGGTATTCAGAAGTTCTCGCTATTGCGATGCCTTTCTGAATTTGAAGATAATGGTGCCATTAAAATAGATGGAAAACAGATAACTATTCTCAATTCAGATAAAATGAAATAGGAGAAACAAAAGTTATAATTGCAACGACTAAGTCCGTTTATAGTACTTGTGGCAATTACTGTCTATGATAGCTATGCTATATGCCAACGATAAATCAGTCGACTGTTTTCTTGCATTCTAACGATTGATTTTATACCTTTGCAGTGGTGATAAAACACAGAATACCAACAGGGAGCATGCACTCCTAACCTCTGAAGGACTAATCTACAAGGAGCACTTAATATAAAATATTACTGTCCGCTAAACTTTTGGGACAGATACAAATTTACAACTGACCCATTACATTTCCATTTTTTAAACTGAGATCACTAGTGTCCACTTAAATCCTTTAACATTCGCTTAAACTGCCCTTAGATCAG
>CAYVGR010000316.1:0-2910 GCA_964450065.1 uncultured Prevotella sp.
TGTTCCAAACAGAACCCTCCTTCAACTCAGTAACACCCATCTGAAGCTGGCAAGTACGAACATTGGCCACTCCGTCGATAATCAACTGGTGGATCACTCGGTCGTTGCTCTCCTTCATACTGCCGGCTATAATGTTCTTGGCTTCTTTCAGCGTAACCTTCTTGGTAGGGAAAGTAGCGTGAGCACAAGCTGAGTTCATGTAAAACTTGGCAGGCTCTGCAGCGTTTTTGCTGGACATAACAATATCCTTGGCACCGCGGCCAATATACAATGCTTCCTGGAAGGCCAGGTCATATTTCTTACCATCAACCGTAACAGTGCCTTCGCCACCAATATTAATGATACCCAACTCGCGGTTGTCGAGCAAATTGCGGCCGTCATTGCCCTTGCTGGCATCAACATAGAGCGGTGCAATGGAAACAAGCTTGAGCGGCGTTGCAGCTGGCTGTGCACCACCGATGAGGAATCGGTCGTACATCGTATAGGTCCAGTGCACCTCGCCCGGGGCAAAAACCTTATCTACAAGATATTCCTTGCGCAGGCGGTCTGTGGTATAATGCTTGGCATCATTCGGCCCGGTAGCCCAGCGCATATTATAATAGGTGTATGCATTCTCTGCATGAACTTCGTAAGCCTTGATAGCGTTCTGTGCCAAACCATATCCGGCAACCAGGCACAATGCGATTGTCAATAGAGTTTTCTTCATTTTCTTTAATTTATCACTTGTTATTACTATTAATTATTATTTGCTTTTACATTCTTCGAGGCCAAAGCTTCTTCAGCAGCCTTCTCATCCTTAATGATAAGCTTGCGGTTCCAGAACATCATTCCCAAGGTAATAATCACCAAGATGCCCGCACCAACTAATCTGGTATATTTCGTTAGCGCATAGATAGCATAGCCAAACAGCGAGCTGGCAAAGTCCATACTGCCGGCCAAGAAACCATCAGGCACATCGGCAGCCTTGTCACCGGTCATGGCAAACACCGAAGCCGCAGCCTTCGTGAAGTCGGGAGCCATGTCGGTTACAAACCACAGGCCGACAAGCAGAGCAACAAGTCCCACGATATATGTCCTTACAACATTACCCTTGGTGTAGGGCAGCATAATGGGGAACAGATAGAATAGTCCGGCCAGCGATGCCAAAGGCAAGAACTGGTTGCCGGGCAACACCACGGATATAACAAGATAGGTGGGAATCAACAGCAGAGTACAAACCAGCGAAGTGGGATGACCGATAACGAGCGCAGGGCTCATTCCGATGAACACCTTCTTGCCATTGAACTTCTTCTCCACTATCTCCTTGGTCTTGTCCGATATTGGCATCAAGCCATCGATAAACAGCTTGGTGATGCGGGGTATCAGCTCCATCACAGCACCCATGGTCACTCCGAGGAAGAGTATCATCTTAACCTCCAACTGAGCCACGAGACCTATCAGCGCGCCAACAATCACACCCAGCACGAGAGGCTCGCCCAGCACGCCAAACTTCTTCTTCAGGCCTTCGGCATCAACATCAAGCTTGTTGAAGCCGGGAATCTTCTCCAGCACCCAGTCAATGCAGAGGGTGAAGGGAACAAAGCTCTGGCAGAACGGCTGTGGCACCGAAATGCCGTCCAGTCCTTCATAGTAGCCCTGAAACTTGGATGCCGTGAGGTCGGCCATCACCAAAGTAATGATGTAGCACACAATGGCTGCGAAATAACCCCAAACCAGGCTCTCATCGAACACAAAATATACCACAGCTCCTATAAAGGCAAAATGCCAATAGTTCCAAAGGTCAATATTTACCGTTCGGGTGGTCTTGGTGATAAGCATCAAAAAGTTGATGCCCAAGCAAATAGGGATAATCAACGCGCCCACTGCCGTGTTGTATGCAACCGATGCAGCTGCCGGCCATCCCATATCAAACACATTGAGCTGAAGGTGGTAAATCTGCGAAATCAGCGTCAGGGGATTACCAAAGTTTGATGTAAGCAGGGCCGTCACGATACCCAAGCCTACAAAACCCACACCCACATACAGACCCGATTTCAGCGCTTTACCAAATTTCATACCTATACACAGTCCTATGACCGTGAAGATAATAGGCATCATCACACTTGCTCCTAAGCTGATGATGTAACTGAAAACATTTTCCATTTTTTACTAATAGATCGTTTAATACAACTTGGCGCAAATTTACAAAATAATATTGTAATTCTATATCAAATATGTAATAATTTGCTATAAACGTCGGACATCACGCAGTTAAATCCCAAGCTTTATGGTTAATCGGTACGCAAGGGTGTCTTTTATGGTTTTTAGCATCTTAACCTTTTTGCAAATGATTATGTGATGTTTACTGTGGAATGCCGCTTTGACAGTGCATCACACGAAGATAGCAATTCGCAATTCATAATTCAAAATTCATAATTCAAAATTAGGCTGCGCGGTGCGGTGCAATTCAAAATTCAAAATTCAAAATTCAAAATTATTCGCAAGCTCATCAACTCGTCACAATCTGGCTAACGCGTTGCCCTTTACAATTATTCGAAAGTTCATCATTTCGTCACAATTGGACTGACGAGGTGACATGCAACCACACACACCTCGCCGGACACTCCCACAGTCTGAAAGACTGAATTTCAATAGCCCCTGGTTGGAGCGAAGCGGAAACCAGGGGGAGGGATATTCGCCGTATGGGTACAGTCTGAAAGACTGACCTTTGCCTATTCAAGTGGGGGCAGTCTTTCAGACTCAATCATAACGGTTCATTCTTTTTACCGTAAGCCCAAAGGGCATACGGCTATTGAGATGCAGTCTTTCAGACTGTTTGCAACTCAAATTCTTCACTCTTCATTCTCCACTCCTCACTCTTCATTTTGTAAAATATCGCTACCAATTTTCGGTGTTTGTTTTCAGAGCATC
>CAYVGR010000317.1:0-2897 GCA_964450065.1 uncultured Prevotella sp.
ACATAACTACTTCGCCCAAGACCTGAAACAAAAGCGGCTGCATTTCCGCTCTTCGTCTGCCCCGTTGCACCCATGAATTTTGCCCCGCTGCCTTTCTTGTTGAAGTTCACGCTTATTTCCTTAGCATCATATACGCTGCGGTCTATAGAGCGTTTCATCTGACGAGAGGTCATAAAGGCAGCAAAGCGTGCGCAATTCTCTACGGCTCTATTATATTCGTCTAAGCGTTCACCCAGCAGCGACCATGCTTTTCTGATAGGTAGTTTGCCGTTATGCTTACTTAATTCGCGCCTGATGTCGTTTTTACGCTGCTCTATATCACGGATATTGGAATATCCTGTCTCACCACCGTTTGCCATAAACAAGCTGAATGCCTTTTCCGTTTCATCGTTTATGTCAAGTGTTCCATTGCGCAGCTTGGCAAGTAGAACTTTCATCTTTGCAGGATTTACCTCTGCAAAATTCTTATGAAAGCGCAAGGCATAATTAGGACTTTCCTTAACCCAAACCATTGTATTGGCATATAGCATATCACGCATGAAGTTCGACACGACAAAATCAGGATTACGTGTAGTATAGAATGCCGACAACTGACGGTTTATCACTTCACCATAATGCAGTATCGCGCCCAATGCCCCTGACATGTCATTGTCGGGGTTAGTCTGACCATTCAAAGCCTGTGCAGCCCGTGGATTTCCATTAATGGTTAGCACATAATCTTTTCCGCCCTGCTTCACTAACACCTGATGCTGTCTGAGGTCTCGGTCTCCGATTACCCTGTAAGGGATTTCAGGATGGTCTTTCTGCCTCTTGAAGTGGTCCGGGTCGCTTTCAGATAACTGTCGCATCTTTTCCTCGAAGTCTCGCATTTTGCGCTCTACCTCTCTTGGAGTGTCATCCTCTTCTATGCGTTCAGTTCCTTTCACGTCTCCAGCGTTGACAGGCTTCCACTCATCTGTAACATCATCATAACGCAACCACAAGTCGCTGATACTTACAAGGTCGCTTGGTCTGTTGAGCACGAAGTTGAGGAATTTACGCTTCACCAGCATATTGCGGTTACCCTGCATGATGGCACTTTCTGCCATTGCTTCCATATTTGCGAATGGGTCATCAGCCTTACTCTTGCGACCTTTGGCGGTCTTGATGGGCGCATTGAATGCACTGTGTTTATCCGACAAATAAGCGTATGCCTCATCACTGGTTTTTTCGTCAAAACCACGCAAAGGAATATAATGCTCGTACATATCGCTGATGTCATCGTATGTTGCCTTACTGATAATACCGCATTCGTAGGTCTTCTGCAATGTGGCTTTCGTTACGGCATTCACCTTATCCCACAAGTCGGTAGTGTCATGGTTAGCCTCATAATCCGATACCATCTGCCCGGCTTCACTCTCTGCATCTGCAACATCATCTTTTCCTGTCAAAGCAGTAAGACCAGCATAATCACTGCTACGATTTTCAGAGTACAGTTCATTCTCTCTGTCCTGCATACGTTGTTTCACATCAGCAAGTACATCAGCTGCATCTTGGTCGAGAGGGTCATCAGCTGCGGCGCGTTCCGCTGTCCTTGACTCTTTCCAGAACTCATCATGTGCAACCTTTTCCGCAGCCCGCCGTGCCATAACACTGTTACGCTCCAGTCCGTGCTTAGCCATCATGTAATCTGTAAGTTCTGCACGCTCCTTTGCCGTCTTGGCAAGTTTGGCGACTTCTTCCAGCATGGGTTTGAATAATGTCTGCGCAAAGGCAGAACATTCTGCTTGATTGACGGATGACAGGCGGTTTTCACCGAGATACGGATTTTCATAGCCAGCTATATCTTCAATCTTGCCTGTATATCCACCTTCTGCTTTCAAGATAGCTTCCATTGCTTCTTTCAGTCCAAGCATACTGTCTTGTATGGCTTCCTGCATCTGATACAGTCCACGACTGACACGCTGCTCATAGAGGTTGCGTGCCTGTACTTTTCTGTATTCCACGCTATCACCATCACGGAACAAATCCTCTTCGGCTAACGATTTATCGCTATTACTGTTTTCTGCATAATTGCCCACTTTCAGTTCTGCCTGCTTGGCAACATCCTTTGCTGTACCCAATATACTGCGGTATCGCCCGGGCTCTTTTAAATTTTCGTAGCTGCGCCACAGGATATAGCGTAGCTCGTTATCCGACAGTGATAACCAGTAATCTTTGGCTCGCTTTGCGAAACTGTCAAAGCCTATCTTATGCAGCATCTCAAGGAACAACCGCTTTATCTTTCCCCAGAAAGTATCGGGAATATGCTCAAAGTCTGTGGTCTCTGCAAGACTTGCAAGATATTCTTCCGTTGCCGTATGGAAATTACCACGATACTTCTTCAAGGCTAAGTCTGTTATCCTCCTGCGTACACCCTCATCGGCAGCCTCATACACATTCTTGAGGAAGGTATCGAAGTGCTCGCCGAACAGTTTACGCAAACCATAGTGTGCCACTGCTTCATGCAGCAAGGTCTGTTCTATGTCCTGTACACTTTCATGGTTAGGTATCACAATGGTTATTACCTCTGTCTGTGGATTGTAAAAGCCTTTCGACCTTGCCCGTTTACCGCTTAATTCTGCCACATCTGTAACTATCTTTACATTATCCAAATGCAAAGTGGCTGCAAGCTCCATAACATGTGCGGTCATGGACTTACGCTGCCTGTCTGCAAACTCACCGCGTTGTCTTGCAGTGCGTGTGCTCTTGCCCAGCATTTTTGCTACCGGGTCATTGCTCATACTCAATTCATCGTCTGAAAGAGTGCCAGCACCATCACGCGAAAGATTTTCGCCTTTCATTACAGGATTTACAAAATCTTTCACTATATTTGCAGCAGAAGTGAGTTTCTTTCTAACGTCGGCGGAATTGTACTG
>CAYVGR010000318.1:0-2882 GCA_964450065.1 uncultured Prevotella sp.
TTATTTGTATATTTGAAAACTATTTGAATATTCTAAGTATAGAGGTGATATAGATTAGTTTTGTTTTGTTTGCTGTTGAGCTGTCGTTCGCTTTTTGCCATCCAGTTCAGACACATGGATAGCAAGGACGGTTTGTCTCAGTTGTCAGTCATGTCCATTCATCAGGACAAATTGGGACGCATGTGGTTTGGAACCGAGGAGGGCATCAATATCTTTGACGGCAACAGCATCATTTCTTACAAAACGATTGGCAGTGGAGCCGATAACATTGTGACCGATGTACATGCCATTACGGACGACAAGGAAGGCAATGTGTATTTTATTTCCAATCAGTCGGTTGTGCGATACGACTTGGCACAGCAGACGTTCAGCTTCGTTGTAAAAGGGAATGTCTATGGACTGTCCGGTGTTGGCAACATTTTGTATGTGGGCAGAAACAATTTGGTGTTGAGCATGAATACCGACGGAACCTCCCGAAAAACCGAGTGCAAGTTGCCGGCCGGGAGAAATGTCACCTTTATTAAAATCGACACCAAGGGCCGTATGTGGATAGGGTCGTCCCGGGGACTTTATCGCCGGGATGGTCAGGGAGTGTTGCGGGAGATAGTTGCCGGGTGTGAGATCTATGAGGTGTTTGAGGATTCGAGACACAATATTTGGGCATCGACGCGTAACAATGGCTGTTTTTTGATTCAATCTGCGGGTGGTTTCATCAATTTTCTTGCCCAAGACCGGGATGCCTGGCAAGCCTTCTATAATTTCTCGCAGACAGAAGCCTTTGTCAGTACAAGCATTGCGGGCAACATGGTGCGTGGCATCAATGAGGACAAGCATGGAAATGTTTGGCTGGGAAACTTTATGGGGCTTAATAAATATGATTACCGAACGGGTCTCTTTACGGTTTATGCACATACCAACAACCCCTATAGTCTGAGCCATTCTTCGGTTTTCCCGATTTACAGGGATAAAAGTGGCACGATGTGGGTGGGAACCTATTTCGGTGGAGTCAACTATTTCAATCCCGACACCGACTTGTTTACTTTCTACTCGGCGGATGTCAACCGCAGCGACTGCCTGAGCTATCCGTTTGTGGGACACATGACCGAGGACAACAAGGGAAATCTGTGGATATGCACCGAGGGTGGGGGACTGAATCGACTCGACAGGAATACAGGCAAGATTACCCACTATATGCGCGGAAGAGGTGCCAATAAGATAGTACACAACAATCTGAAAGCCATCGTCTACGACCCGCGCAGAAACAAGCTTTACATTGGCACGCACACGGGCGGTCTGACTTTTTTTGATATCGACAGTGAGCAGTTTCACAACGTTTGGACGCTGCATCCGGAATATCGGGCTCGCTTTGGCGATCAGATTTTTGACATGCACCTCATGGGCAACACGCTCATCTTTACCACGCCTCAAGGTATTTGGAAGGCCAATGTGGAGACCGACAAGGTGGAATCACTGTTTCCGTCGGGCAAAAGATACGGCAACTCGTCCTTTCACGTAGACCATCGGGGCTATATCTGGATTGTGGCAGATACGGGTGTGTACAGGATAAAACTCACCGATGAGCGTGACTTGCGTTTCTATAAGAATGGAACCAAGGGACTTAGTCCATTTTACGTGACAGACATTAATCAAGACAGCCAAAACAACATCTATTTGGTGACCCGCGGAGGGGGTATGGCCAAATACGAGGCCGCCCGCGACTCGTTCACCGTGATGAATGTGGAAAACAGCGGACTTGTCAGCAATTTCTGCTACGAGATATGCCCGGGCAAGGATTTCCTGCTCATCAATTCGGACAGGGGCATAAGCATTTTCGACCCCGTCAGCAAAACTGTCCGCAACATAGAACTTTCTCCCGATTTTCCGCTGACAGGCTTCCACCGTGGCTGTGGCATGATGGTCTGCCACGACGGCAAAGTATTTGTGGGTGGAACCAATGGGCTTGTGTCTTTCCATACAAACAATATACAAGATGCAAGTGTGGACTATAAGTTATATGTCTCGTGGATTTTTGTCAACAGCAAGGAGGTCTTTCCAGGAGATGAGACAGGTGTGCTGAGTACGGCAGCCTATCATACCGGTCGCATAGACTTGGATCACAACCAGAACGACCTCTCTGTTACCTTTGCTACAAGCGAATATGTGGAGAACTATCGCAGTTCGGTGTACGAATATATGCTGGAGGGGTATGACGACCGATGGGTGCAAACCACCGGGCATCGCATAGCCTATACGCAGATAATGCCCGGAACCTACACGCTGATTATCCGTGAGAAAGCTAAGGACGGCGAGGTTTCACGTCACGAGGCTCGCATGAAGGTTGTGGTTCACCCGCCCTTTTATAAGACGTGGCTTGCTTATTTCTTCTATCTGTTGATTTTCCTCGGGACGCTTTATTACATCTATCGTTTCAAGCGCTCGCAGATTTTGTTGCGCACCTCTTTGGAAATGGAGAAGAAAGAGAACATAGAGGAATTGAACAAGGCTAAACTGAGATTTTTTACAAGCATCTCCCATGAGTTTAGGACGCCTCTGACATTGCTTATCACCAAGCTGGACGCTATCATCGAGGAAACCACGCCGGGTTCTATGCTCTATAAGCAGTTCAGGGGATTGGGTCGGCATGCCAACCACTTGATGGAGCTTATCAACGAGCTGCTCGATTTCAGGAAGATGGAACAAGGCTACACTCACTTGGAGGTGGCCGAATATGATATGGTGGTGTTTGCCAATGCTATTTATCAAAGCTTCACAAAATACGCGGAAAGCTACAATCTGAAATTTATCTTCAAGACTTCTGAGCCATCTGTCATGTGTTGGTTTGACGCCAGGCAGATGGAGAAGGTGTTTTACAATCTCTTGTC
>CAYVGR010000319.1:0-2880 GCA_964450065.1 uncultured Prevotella sp.
CGCGTATTGCGGCTTGGCAGGTGGAAAAAATAGCGGCGCACAGCCCAAATGGCATGAATGAGGATAAGCAGGAATATCCACCTCAGCGGTGAAAACAGTATGTCGGTGGAGAGATACGACCGCAGAAACTCGCCCACCTCGCGGCTGTCGGTCTCGCTCACGAGCATCAGCATCGATGGGGTAAGCGTGGAAGCAAACTTCCAGAAGCAGTAGACATCGATAATGGCCACGACATAGAGCACGATGTAGAACAGTCGTTTAACCCACACCCGGATTTTTCGGGGAAAGAGCGTCAGTACCATGCAAGCCAGGTAGTCGGCAAGAAACAGTTCCAGATAGATATTCTCGTAAAGTGTGGCACCCTGGTGGCCGGGCAGGGTAAGTATGGCACACAGCATACCCAGCACATACATCATCACGAAGAACATGCTGTTCCTCATGATGGGCTTTAACAGCAGCAATGCCATATTTCTTAAAGTCTTCATCGCCTGTGGTTCCCTAATGCCTTATCTGTAAATGGTTTTCCCTCTGCAAAAATAGTATAAAATAAACGAACACCAAAGCTGTATCGGCAAATTAACACCAAAACCCGCACTTATGGCTATGCAGCCACACTCCCATCTCTACTTATCCATGCGGCGATTAGGTCTTTACAGCTGCATGACTGCGTTCGGAGTTTGCTCGTACTGCGTTCGGAGTATGAATCTATTTCGTTCGGAGTGCGATTGTACTCCGTTCGATGTATGCTGCCCAAACACCCTAAACGCCATGCCACTTTGGTGGTTCGGTTTTTTATTTTTACCTTTGTCTCACTGATGAAACTCTGACACGGAGTCATAACAATTAACCAATAATCGATACAAAACATGAGTGTAAAATTTGACATCCATGCCATTGACAATGCCAAAGGCGGAGGCGGTGAACAGAAGTATGTAAAACCCATTATGCTTGATGCCATGACCCGCAGGCAGCTTGTTGAGGCCATGTGCCACAGCAGCACGCTGACCGAGAGCGATTTGTTGGCTGCGTTCAGTGCTATCGGCCATTACATGGCGGAGGAATTGGGCAACGGCCATCGGTTTTACCTGCCGGGCGTAGGTTACTTCTCGTTGCAGGCCGGGCTTGCCAAAAAGAAAGACTGGAGCAAGGTGAAAGGTAATGATGTGTATGTGAACGGCTTGAGTTTCCGCCCCGAAAGCGAGCTGCTGGCCAAAGTGCGGAGCAAGGCTGTTTTCGAAAGACTCAAGGGCACTACGCGTTCGCAACAATATACCGAAGAAGAAATGGTGAAAAAGGTAATAGAATACCTTTCAGAACATAAGATTATAAACCGAAGGATTATGGAAAATGAGTTCCACCTGAGGTGCAACACGGCTCGGAAATGGCTTGGCAGACTGGTGGAGGCGGGGGTGCTCGAAAAGAATGGGGCGCGCAATGCTCCGGTGTATTATCTCAGGAAGTAATACTCCGGAGCGTTTCTTGGCATGTTGCCCCCAAACGGAGAAGTTGATAACTACTGTACTTGCTGTCCACTGATATTATATTTCTGCTGGTTCCTGACAATAACCACCTTGCCGTCTTCCACATACTTGGCTGTTGGGCATGTTTCAACACTGTGCGTACGGATGCTGTTGGAGACGGGCATGCCATAGAGGGAGATGATGAGGCAACACTGTTTGGAACCTATACTAAGGGACAGGGTGCCCGTTGCGGGGTTGTCGGAAAGATCGAAAGTATGGGTGGTAAAGTTCATGTTTCCGTCGATCTTTGCGGGGAACACATAGTCGGTAGGCGAATAGGTTTTGCCGTTAAAGCTCCTGATATAGGCATCGACATCGTAGTTGTCGTATCCATAGAGCGTAGCCTTCACCACTTTCATGCCCTCGGGAATGGTGATGTCATAGTTTGTGGCCGAATATTTCACGGTATTGGCTTTGCCTGCACCGTAACCTTTGTTTGCAGTGTTGGTCACACTGAAACCGTCTGAGAAGTTATAGGTAATACGATTGTTGCTTGTCTCGGATCCGGTATAGGTTTCGGCAGATAGCGTGTATAGGATTGTTTCTCCGGTTTGGTTTTGGGCATCGATCTTCTGTTTCCATGCCGGGTATTCCACGTTGATAGTGTTCATACACCAACTGCCCAGATATTGGTAATTGGCTCGGTTGTCCGACCGCAGAGATGTCGCAATGGGCAGTCCCTTGGCGTCTTCTATCGGAGCACTGTCCTCATAGTTGTACAGGAAACGATAGAACAGATGGGCATTGCTGTTGTCGTAGATGCCAAAGATGGGTTGGTAGGCTTTGTCGGGATTGTATGACACCGATGCCATTTCGTATTCACTGTATGTGTAGTATTTGCCATTGTAGTAGTGGCTGCGTGACTTGCCCCTCTCTTTTAGCTTGGTAAAAAACTTGTTGTAGATGGTAGTTCCGCTTGCCCCGCCAATCTGTATGAAGCGCCCCCAGATGGCACTGCCTTCCCTGTCGACAATGCGGCGGTCGCGCTCTCCCTTGTCATTGGTATAGTCTTCTATGGCCTTTCCTTCAATTTTGTGGGCATCGAGCCATGCTATGGCCGAGATGATGGCCTGTTGCAGTTGCTTGGACGGATTGTCGATGGTCATGAGGAAAGAGAGCAGGCTTGCCGACTCGCTGCCACTTACGGAAGGAAGCTCATGCGGGCGCCCCTCGGTGGGAAGGAAATCTATGGTGTCGTGCTGGGCACACCATGCGGCCTTGGTTCCGTTGTCGTCTATCTGACATTTGAGAATGACATCAAGTGCCCTGTTGAAAGAATCCATACAGCGTTTCCGTGTTGGTTCATCTACAATATCGGCAAAATCGCCCTGGTTGGAGTTGATATCGCGGAGCAACTTCA
>CAYVGR010000320.1:0-2878 GCA_964450065.1 uncultured Prevotella sp.
TGCGCGGAGTTGGCAATTCATAATTCATAATTTTCAATTCACAATTGGCTGCGCGATGATTCTTCGTTCTTCACTCTTAACTCTTAACTTATAATTTGGGCTACGCGCAGCTAATTATGAATTGTGAATTTTGAATTTTGAATTGAAACACCCTTCGCACTTGTTCAAATCACCTCGGAAACGTCTTTCTACCAAGTGGTGGAGGCGGTTGCGCAGCGGCTCAAGCTTGATTTGGTCGATGACTTCGCCCACGAAGGCAAACTCGAGAAGCAACCTCGCCTCGCGCTTATCGATGCCACGCTGCTGCATATAGAACATGGCCGCATCGTTGAGTTGCCCCACGGTAGATCCATGGGCACACTTGACGTCGTCGGCATAGATCTCAAGCATGGGCTGTGTAAACATTCGTGCCGTCTTCGTAGTGCAGAGGTTCTGGTTGGTCATCTGCGAATCCGTCTTCTGACTATCATGGCGGACGTGTATCAACCCGGCAAAGGCACCCACGGCCTTGCCGTCGAGCACATATTTGTAGAGTTGGTTTGACTTGCAATGTCCCACCTGGTGGTCTATCACGGTGTTGTTATCGACATGCTGCTCGCCATCTGCAATGACACAGCCATTGCACCAACACTCGGCTCCCTCGCCCTTGAACACAAGTTCGAGATGGTTGCGCGTGATGCCGTTGTGGAGAGTGATGACATTGTGATTCACACGGCTATTGGCCTGCTGATCGATATAGACATTGGATATGCGCACGTTCTTATGGTGTGTTGCTTCAAGGCAATAAAGATCGAGCGAGGCATTCTCGCCGACGTATGCCTCGATGACCTGAGTGCCGAGGAAGTTTCGGTCGTCGGCCGAGTCATCACAAAACAGGAACTTGGCCTCGGCTCCCTCGTCCATGATGATGAGCACACGGCGGTTGACCATAAGGTCAATATCGGAACGAAGAATATTAACCACCTGTATGGCGCGGTCTATTTTTACATTCTTTGGCACATAGACAAACAGTCCGTCCTGTGCCAGCATGGTGTTGAGTGCAGTCAACGGGTCGCCGCTGGTTTTTGCTATCTTGGCATAATACCTGGCAACAAGCTCCGGGGTCTGTTCTGCCTGCTTCTTCAAGCTACCCACGACAACACCCTCGGGCAGCGCAGCCTTGGGTTGAACCTTGCTATAAAACTGGTCGTTGACAACGAAATAGAGCGATGTGCTCAGGTTGGGCACATCACAACTGAACGACTGGTATGGATTGATTGGGAATTCGATACGCTTGAGATTCAAGCCATAATCAGGCTCAAGCAGCCTCTGCATATCGGTGTATTTATAGTTTTCGACCTTTTTTCCAGGCACTCCCACAGCCTTGAAATCCTCGAATGCCTGGTCGCGAACGGCATTCATCGGTGCGGCCGAATAGTCGAATATAATCTGCCTGGCTTGTTTGTATAGGTCGATATACTGCTTTTCACTGTTCATGAAACATATATTTTTATGGGTTATATTATCTTACCTTTTTATAAAGATAATCTAACTTTGTCTCCTTTAGAGAGAGTTGAGAAGCCTTATTTGCCCTATTGGCTGTCGGCCTCTTCCCTGATCCAGTCATAGCCACGCTTCTCTATTTCCTTGGCCAGTTCCGGACCAGCAGTCTTAACGATACGCCCATCGTACAGAATATGGATAATGTCGGGCTTGATCATCTCCAACAGACGCTCATAGTGGGTGATAACGATGATGGATTTCTGCGGATTAAAGAGCTTGTTCACACCCTCTGCCACGACACGCATGGCATCCACATCGAGTCCAGAATCGGTTTCATCAAGTATGCTCAGCTTCGGGTCGAGCATCGCCATCTGGAAAATCTCGTTGCGCTTCTTCTCTCCTCCCGAGAAACCCTCATTGACAGAGCGGCGGGAAAGCTTGGCGTCGAGTCCGACAAAATTCCTTTTCTCCTTCATCAACTGCATAAATTCGGACACATTTATCGGCTCTTGTCCATCGTATTTACGACGTGCGTTAATAGCCGCCCGCATGAAATTGGTCATCGAAACCCCCGGAATCTCCACAGGATATTGGAATGAAAGGAACAGTCCCTCGCACGCCCGATCCTCCGGAGCCATCTCCAACAAGTTCTTTCCATTAAATATTGCCGAGCCCTCGGTAACGGTATATAGCGGATTTCCGGTCAATACGGCACTCAAAGTTGATTTCCCCGACCCGTTGGGTCCCATGATGGCATGCACCTCTCCATCGTTCACGGTGAGGTCGATACCCTTTAATATTTCTTTGCCTGCAATGGTAGCACGCAGGTTTTTAACTTCTAACATCTTATTATTATTTATTTAGAACTAAATATATTGAGAATATTACATAATATATCTACTGCAAAATCACCAGTATGATAGTCACCTCGCGCTATCCGTGCGTTCCTTTCCTGCTCATCCAAACGTTCGAACATCGTCTTCTGCGGCAATGGATAATAGTGGGGAATGGTGAAATTAGGTTTAGCAAAATTCTTTTTTCCTAACCTTTGAGGAATCATAATCGAAACCTGAGCTTTCAGTGTGTCGGTCTTGATCTTCTGTTCAATCAAATAGGCTTGCCAAGGCTTTATTTCCCAAGTGGCCGCCCTTGAAACGAGAACAAAAGTCGACAACAACATAATCAAACAGTATCGTTTCATGATTTGATATATTTAATATAAAAACTTAACCTACAGATCCTTCTAATGAAACGCTTAACAGCTTCTGCGCTTCGACTGCAAATTCCATCGGAAGTTTATTCAGCACCTCCTTGGCATAGCCGTTGACAATCAACCCCACAGCATCTTCCATGCCGATGCCACGCTGATTACAGTAGAACAACTGGTCTTCAGAAA
>CAYVGR010000321.1:0-2877 GCA_964450065.1 uncultured Prevotella sp.
GCGACCTCAGCGTGGCTTCCGAAAATGCCATTTTCGGACAAACCGGCCCCAAGGTAGGCAGCTTCGACGCGGGTTTCGGTGCCAGCTACCTGGCACGCATCGTGGGACAGAAGAAAGCGCGCGAGATATGGTTTCTCTGCGAGCAATACTCCGCCCAAGAGGCCTTAGACATGGGACTGGTCAACAAGGTGGTTCCGTTCGAGCAGCTTGAAGACACCTGTGTGGCTTGGGCAGAGACCATGATGGAGCGGTCGCCACTAGCTCTGCGCATGATGAAGGCGGGCTTCAACGCCGAACTCGACGGCCAGGCGGGCATCCAGGAGCTGGCCGGAGATGCCACCATGCTCTACTATACGCTCGACGAAGCCCACGAGGGCGGCCGCGCATTCCTCGAAAAGCGCAAGCCCGACTTCGACAAGTATCCCAAATTCCCATAAACAATCCTCCGGGAACAATCCTGCTCTCTCCCGTTTTTTCCTGGTATCGCCTGCACGAACCTACCGTCACCATACCGTCTCCGTCAGGCCGATGCACCGGGAAAAACAGAAAATCAATATCAATCTTTACCCTTATGCCACAACAGCGACTCATCAGTCTTGACGTGCTTCGCGGACTCACCGTGATGCTCATGATATTCGTGAACAACGGAGCCGGAACACAAATCTTTTCCCAACTTCGACACTCCCGGTGGAATGGCATGACGCTCTGCGACCTTGTTTTTCCGTTTTTCCTGTTTATGGTAGGTATCTCCACATACCTGAGCCTCAGAAAGACCAACTTCGCTTGGTCGGCAAAGACACTCCGAAAGATTATCCGAAGAACGGCGCTTCTGTTCCTTATCGGACTGGCTATCAACTGGTTCGATATGGCTTGCAACGGCAGCCCCCTTGACTTGGCACACCTGCGCATCATGGGCGTGATGCAACGCATAGCCCTTTGCTATGGCGCAACAGCTTTCGTGGCCATTCTCTCATCCAAAGTGCCACAGCGCCTGCATCTCATTCCTTGGCTCATTGCCGCCTTGCTCATCGCCTATTCCATATTGCTCATCATTGGTGGCGGATACAACTACAGCAGTTCCACAAACCTATTGGCTATCGTCGATACCCACATCCTGGGCTACGACCACCTTTACCACCGCTCGCCCGTAGACCCCGAAGGGCTGCTTTCCACCCTGCCCGCCATTGCCCACACGCTCATCGGCTTCTGGGTAGCCCAGCTTGCACTCGGGAAGCAAGGCTCACACTCCACTCAAAACACTGTCAGAGTATTCTTGCTGGCTGGCGCAATGCTTGTCGTGTCAGGCGTGATCCTCACCCTTCTCCTGCCACTTAACAAGCGAATTTGGAGTCCTTCCTACGTGCTTACAACCTGCGGGCTTGCCTCGTTCACACAGGGAGTGCTCGCTTATCTCATCGAAGACGCTCGCCACTCAGTCTCTTTTCTCAACAAAGACAAATGGCGGGCATGGTCTTTCTTTTTGATTTTCGGCTCCAATCCCCTCTTTCTTTACGTTGCCAGTGAGGTTCTTGCCATCAGCTTTGGAGCTGCCGGCATCAAAGACGCTGTCTACAGCGGACTCCAAATTATCATCACCAATGGCTACTGGGCCAGCGCAGCCTATGCAACACTATTTGTTCTTTTGCACGCCGCCATTGGCTACCCCCTTTGGAAACGCCACATCTACATCAAGATTTAAGACGGCCATTCATGGTTTGTCATGGCACGCATGGTCGGCAGAATGCTGCTGGCTTCTCATAACGACCCTTATATATGTAAAAGAAAATAACCATTTCCCAGTAATTATTTTTTGAACATCTGGAGAAAAAAACGCCATGTTTCTGCAGAAAAAACCTGCCGGAAAAACAAAAAAATATTGGAGACGTCGCGAAGGCTATCTTCTCGTCCTGCATTTTGGGCTTCATCATCGCGCGAATGAAGCTTAGTCATGGTGCGATTAAGGTATAATCGTACAGCCATTCGATATCCAACGGCAGGCATAAAAATTAGAGTCGCAAAAGCATTTTTGCAAAACCCCTGATTATCAAACAACTATAAACATCTGCAAATTTCGCGTATTTTGAACGGGAGTAAATTTCTTTTTGAATTCGCGAAACACAAGAGGGTGCTTGTCAAGAAATATACAAACCAAAATAGACACCCTGAGTCCAAGAACTTGCAGGAGAGAATCATCAAGATGTTATCGCGAATCTTTTCTGTAACGCTTACTGAACATGACAAATTTCCCGGTTGATTGAAGACAACATTGATGCTTATGCGGTTATTATTTATTAAATACATCAATACTTTGAATAGTTTTTAGTAACTTTGCAAAGTTAGAAAGAATATATTCGAATAGATTGAAGATGAACATTTTGGAATTAAATGAGCAGGAAATTGGCCGTCGCCAAAGCCTGCAAGAACTAAATAATATGGGTATTAACCCATACCCGGCCGAGGAATTTCCCACCAACGCATTCTCCGCAGATATCGTGAACGAATTTAAAGATGGGGAAGAACGCGAGGTGGTAATAGCCGGTCGGATGATGTCTCGCCGTGTGATGGGTAAGGCCAGTTTTATGGAATTGCAAGACAGTAAAGGCCGAATCCAAGTTTATGTTACCCGTGACGACATCTGCCCGGGAGAAGACAAGGATCTATATAACAAGGTGTTCAAGAAGCTTCTCGACATTGGCGACTTTGTCGGTATCAAGGGATTCGTGTTCCGTACACAAACCGGCGAAATATCTGTACATGCCAAGGAAATCAAGCTTCTGAGCAAGAGTTTGAAACCACTGCCCATTGTGAAATACAAAGACGGAGTGGCCTACGACAAGTTTGACGACCCGGAGTTGCGCGCCCGCCAACGTTATGTGG
>CAYVGR010000322.1:0-2863 GCA_964450065.1 uncultured Prevotella sp.
CCGCAGGTCTATATGAAAAATGCGATGTCGCCTTTTTGAGGGTCGACTAGCTATGGAGAATTTTGGTAGGTTATTTTGTTTGCCATTAAACAACTCTATAGCTTGTACTAAACTGCAATTATGTAATTTCATAACTAAATCTATAAGACTCCCACCTTCATCAAGTGCAAAGTCATACCATAGATTTTGGTTATAATCAACTTTGAAACTTGGAGTATGTTCATTTCTGAATGGACTTTTATACATTCCGTAATAACCATAATTCTTTGTTGGATATATAGACATACTACCTAAGTAATCTTTAATTGATATTGCTTTAATTTCATCTATTGTCATACTTGTAACTTTTAAACCTATTACTTACTACTATGTTATTGTTTTGTAAGTCATTGACAATGAAAGAAAAATATGTAGTATTAACTATCTTTGTAGTAATCATTGCATCTGTATATGATAGGTTGGTAGTAATGAGGTAGTAATACCTTATATCATTATTTACTACGGTCTAACCTTTTTTCTTTCAATGCCTTATCCCTCTTTGTAGTAAAGTAGTATTAATAATTAGTATTGTAACTTTGAATAAAGGGATTTGGAACAATCTTGCGTATATGGTAAACATACATTGGATTGCCACCTATCCTTTTGGATTTCCGCAAGAAACCAGCCTTTTTCAAGGCTTCTCCCATTCTCCTTTCACTTAGGTTAAGCGTTGTATATCCACGCAAATAGTTTAGGATTTCAGAAGTGGTCATATAACTCTCTTCGGTTGCTGCTGGCTTTTCCATGCCTTTAAGAAGCATTTCATACTCAACAGTCTGCACTTGAAACCCTTCGCTCTCTTGATGCAATTCGGCTATTTCCTCTTCATTGAACCAATAATGATAGTCAACTCTCCACAATTCAACTGCCTCGGAGTACACCTTGTCAATATCAATCTCTTTAGCTGCGTCAATATCAATGTGTTCAACTTCAAAAGGTAGAAAGCGACGACTGCCTGTCGGATCTGTTAGAAAATCATTACCATTAACAGATGCCATAAAGCTTGCTAAGTGAGGATACTCCTCAATGTAAGTGTCGTATGGTCTACGATATTTTACTCTTGGTGTCGTTATCAGATTCTTCAATTCATTTTCATCTCTCTTATTGAGTGCCTTTAGCTGGTCGTCAATATTGATAAAAAGATATTCCGCAATCAGTGTTTGTACATCTTTTCCTTGTGGATCTATTTTTCCAGTGAAAAGATAACTCTTCAGTTCTTCTGGACAGAGTAAATCAAGGAAAGTTGTTTTGAATTTTCCTTGTTCACCTGTAAGAACTAAACATGTATGATTACGACACTGTAAATCATCCATAGCATTGGCTACGACAGCAACAAGCCATTTTACAAAGTAGTGTTTCCACTTATCAGGATTTCTCACCACAACACAATTTGCCAACCTTATAATTTCAGATTCATCTTCACCTTTAGGCTTTGGAAGATTCAACAAATACTCACGAATCGGGTTAACTTTATTGCAAAAGTCGCTCTCCAATATTGCTCGAATATTATCTGCTGGAGTATATATTCCCAAAGTCCCATCTACCAGCCGCCGCATAGAATTAATATCATATTTAGTAAGAGGACGGAATGAAGTATTAGAATCTTGTTCTCGAAACTCTGTTCTACTTTTAACTGTATTAAAACGAAAAGCATAATGTTCTTTCAAGAATTGTTCTATGCGTTCATTCTTAGATTGCTTGGCTCGCCCTTCAGTTCTTTCCTTTTCCATAATGCATATATTTATAAAAGGGAAGAATCAGAATGTTTCTCAGAAATAAAAGCTTTTGCCTCCTCGTTGATTTCGGCAACAGTCTTTTTCTTACCTCCTTCAATCCATGCCAACAACTCATCTTCAAAAAAATAGAGATGCTTACCATTCTTATAACAAGGTAGTAAGCGTTTACGTACTAAGGTGTAAACCGTGGGTTTGGCTTTCCCTATAAGTTTACACGCATCATCTATTCCAATAGGAATACGTTTGGGAGGGACAATAGGGGTTTGTCCTTTACATACTAAATTCTTGATTTCAGCAACTTCGCTGACTAAGTGAGCAACTGCCTTTGGCAAGTTCTCAAAAGTGATTTCATTTTGTACCATAATACTTGTTATTGATTTTTACGGTGCAAATGAAAAAAGTGTTTCCTCTGTGTCCTAAGACACTGAAGAAACACTATAAAAACACAATAGGTTTGTGTGTTATTCTGTTATTTGGTGGTCTGAAAGGCTTTGTACAATGAGTATAGTGCCTTTCTTCTCATCATCACGGAGGTGACTTTTTATGCTTCCAACTTCCACATCTTTGAATGTGATGGCAAAAACCTGCTTAAGGAACTGCGAAATTTCATCTTGTTTGCCAACTCTAAAATGATTCCATATATTCCAACCAAAATGAAACAGGTCTAAGGCAACTAAACCTTTGATATTAATTGGTTCAACGTGTGATAAGGGAAGCTTAGCGGAGTACAACTCTATATATTCACAAAGCTTGAGCAAATCTTTATCTGAAACATAAGGTGCGAATTGCTGTTGTGTATATTTAATAGCTATCGTACGTCTATCCTGTTCCTTTTGGTCCATTATCTTTTGTTGCTGTTGCCGAATTGAGTCAAAGTCCATTGATTGTTGCTGTTGTTCGGAAGATGAACCGCCAACACCGTCTACTACTTGTCCAGCCTCAGCGTCGGATGCTTTATCATTTGTTTTATCTTCTTGTTTCTTTGGAAAGAAAAACTTGACTAATGCCGTAAATAGTCCCTCTACCAAAATAGACAATCACTAGTGTCCACTTAAATCCTTTAACATTCGCTTAAACTGCCCTTAGAT
>CAYVGR010000323.1:0-2850 GCA_964450065.1 uncultured Prevotella sp.
CGTAACTCCCATCAGCCCTATCACCACATCGTTGGATACGGCTGTGACTGTCAGGCTTTTGAGTTTCTTTGCGGGGTTGAGGGGGATATCGAGCAACTGTGCCGCGCCACCGGGAATGGCGAGAGCAGGTTTCTTGTCGGCAGGCAGGTCGGCACTTTTACCGCCGGTCTCTATATTCATGGCCTGGGATAGCGTACGGCTCACGATGCCCGTCTTGAGCGACACCCGGTATGGGCGTGGGGCAGGAAGCCGGAAAGCCAGTCCGTCGTTGTCAAGGTCTTGCTCTATCGGGCACCAGTTATCCGGATTGCGCAGTTCGAGCGTCTCACACGTGCCATCTGTATAGGCGATGCGCACCGTGCCGTTGGTCACATCATATTGCATGTGATTGGTCGAGCCCGCCATCATCAGGTAGGCATGCGAGGCACGTCCCTTGAGCGGCAACGTGATGCTGTCGGGATAGTTGTCCCACAGACTGGTATAAACAATGTTCTTTCCTGATTGTGGGGTAGCAAAGGGCACACCTTGCGCCTCGAACACTCCGTTGACGGCAGCTTGTCGCAAACCGCTGTCGTCGATGTCGGCCGTACGCTGCGTGGAACACCAGTCGCCAATGCCCTGCTTGGGCAGGCTGAGCGTGGTATAGGGCGAACGCGGCGTGAGATATTCGTTCTTGAAAATATCGGTCACATTGGAATTGAAGTATCGGCTGATATCTTCGGCCTTGTATTTGGCCGAAGCTGTCGTCACAAAAGCTGCCCCCTGCGCAATTCTCTCGTTTTGCACCAGCACAGGCTCATCCTTGGGTTCGTCAAAACGAACAGTGGGAAACGAGATGGTCTGCACACTGTCGGCCGACCCCCCGATGTCGCGATATCGGCCATTTCCGAGATTCTGACGCACAACGATCTGCAAAGGCCGGCGAAACTGCTGACGAATGGTGTAGACATCCTTCCCATCACGACGCTCGAAGCTATAGTCTATATAAGGTGTGTGAATGCTCGCCTCGTTCCATTCGGCCGGGAACCCGGGACGGATGATACAACGGCCGTCGAGCGCCTGGGGTGTAATGCCGAAAAGTCCCTGAATAAAAGCACGACTACCAATACCCGTCACGTCGGCAAAGTCGCGGTAGCTCTCACCCGTGTTGCGGTCGAGCGTGGAAAGCTGACCGAAGTTTCCGGGTGACGAACCGGCATACATGAAGTCTACCATATTGCTCTTGAGCAACTGTGTCCCGGTTTCGGGACGCCCGGCCAAGAAGTAGGCCAACGAAGTATGGAACACCTCGGCCATGGCCACATTGTTGATGCTCCACTCGTAGGGTGCCCAGTCAGAAAGACTCATGGTGGCATATCGTTGTCCTTGATAGGTGAAGGGAATGTGCGGAATCTTTCGGTCTACATAGCGCATGGCCTGCCATGCCTGTTCGGGTGTTCCCGTTTCGCTGTCGATAGCAGTATAGATAGACCAAAGGGCCGCATTTTCGTGCACGAGCTTGTTGCCCATCATATCCTGAAACTCGGCCCAATGCCCCTTGTCCTTGAGCCACAACCTATTGTTCATGGCCTTGCGAATAGCCTCAGCCTCAACTCGATAGGGTGTGGGATCCTTGCCAATCCTCTCGGCAATGCGGGCGGCAAGCAAGTTGCCCCGATAGTTGTAAGCCGATGAATGGGTGACGGCCCCGCTATGGTATTGCAGGGCATCACTGGCCCAGATGCAGCAATAAGCATCATAGAGGTGGTCGCCGTCCGGGTCCCAGGTATTCTTCTCCCAAGCCAGATGACGCTCAATGGTAGGCCACATCTTGCGCATATAGGCCGTGTCGGCATCAAACTGGAAGTGCCACAGCAACTCATCGATGTAGACAAGGTTCATGTCATAGTGATGGAACTGGTCGTTGCGACCCGGCGTTCGACAGATATAACCGTTGGAATACATCGGTGTTCCCCATCGGTATTCGCCACGGGCAAGGTTGTTGGAAGCATCCTGGAGATGCGGCTCGGTCACGGGAACGTTGGTTACCTGACTACGGGCGTAGGCATCGAAATGGCTGCGCTGGCGGTCGGGCCAACCGAGGAAGTCGCCCATGTAGGCTCCTCGCCATCCCGGAATCTTCGACCGCCATCCAATCGCTCCATGCAACCAAGTTTGTCCGTCCCATGCTCCGTCGGCAGCAGCAACGAGGGCGGAGCCCACGGTATTGAAATAAGCATCTGGGGTTTTGAACGTAATCCGACTTGCTAACTGCTGTCTATGGGCAGCGGCCGCTTCATAACGACGCGCCAATTTGGACTGACTGTCTGAGGAAACGGTTGTCGTGTCGACAGCCACATATCCGTTGATACCGTTCTCGAGTATCAGCGTGACAGCCTGAACGTTTTTTGCATGCTCTACGGCTTCAAAGGCATCGGCGCGGTCAAATCGCCCGATGTCGCCCGAACGTCTGAACCGCTGCACCCGCGTCGGCACAAGTCTGCCCGTCAACGAGACGGGAGCCGCAAATCCTTCTGCCCGGAATTGCCACACCCCACCTTCCCTGTCGGCATCGGCCAGCACGCTGATGTGCAACTGTCCACCATTCCAGCGGTTGTCTTTCAAAACATATTCGCGCTGCCCGCCACGATAGCGAGCCTCGCAGAAAGAGGTAGAGTCCAAGGCCACGTGGCTCTCCCCCACCCTCAGGCGGAACGAGAGGTTGCAGTTGGCATCCTTCTTAAAATAGGTAGCGAAAACAGGACGGTCGCTCGTTTCCACACGAAAGGCGGTGTGCCCACCGTAAAGTGCCCGGGTGAAGCGATGTGTCCCATTGATGCAGACAAAGTCTTGTCCGTCGGGAAGATAGTG
>CAYVGR010000324.1:0-2843 GCA_964450065.1 uncultured Prevotella sp.
AGAAAACCTCGCGCATCGTTTTTCATGAGATAACAAAGAATGCCATACAGGATGCTATTAAAAAACCGCGACACCTTAACATGAACTTGGTGAACGCTCAGCAGGCCCGTCGGCTGCTCGACCGCATCGTGGGTTTTAAGCTGTCCCCCGTGTTGTGGCGCAAGGTGAAGCCCGCTTTGTCGGCAGGACGCGTGCAGAGTGTGGCCGTTCGACTTATCGTTGAACGTGAACGCGAGATTCAGGATTTCCAGAGCGAGGCCTATTATCGCGTGAATGGTGTTTTCACCGTCACCAATCCCGATGGCAGCAAGAAGGAGGTTAAAGCAGAACTGGACAAGCGTTTCAAGACCCATGATGAGGCTGTGGCCTTTCTTGAAAAATGCAAGAATGCAACGTTTACAGTAGACAACGTTGCCAAAAAGCCATTGAAACGAACACCGGCTCCACCTTTCACCACCTCCACGCTTCAGCAGGAGGCGGCCCGAAAATTGGGATTCAGCGTGTCGCAAACCATGATGGTGGCTCAACGGCTATATGAAAACGGGCGCATCACCTACATGCGTACCGATAGCGTGAACCTCTCCGGCTTGGCTATCAACACGAGCAAGAGTGAGATTATAAATACTTATGGCGAGGAATACAGCAAGCCACGCAACTATCACACCAAGTCGAGGGGGGCACAGGAGGCCCACGAGGCCATTCGCCCGACATTCATCAGCGAGCAAGGGCAAGAGCTGAACAACCAGGAGCGACGTTTATACGACCTGATCAGAAAGCGCACCATCGCCTCGCAGATGGCAGATGCGGCAATAGAGAAGACTACTGTGACAATAGACATCGACGGCGTGGACGAAAAGTTCATGGCTACCGGAGAAGTGGTGGTGTTCGATGGCTTCCTGAAAGTGTATCGCGAATCGACCGATGACGATGACAAAGGCCAGGAAGAGACCAATATGTTGCCCCATCTCCAAGTGGGCGACAAACTGGAACGTGAGGAAATTACCTCCACCGAGCGTTTTTCCCAAAGCCCGTTCAGATACACCGAAGCAAGCTTGGTGCACAAGTTGGAGGAATTGGGTATCGGACGTCCGTCTACATACGCACCAACCATTTCGACCATTCAGAACCGGGAATATGTGCAGAAGGGTGACAAAGCCGGTACCGAGCGCATATACGTGACAGACACGTTGAAGGGCAACAAGATTACCTCTAAGAAAAAGAAAGAGATGGCTGGCTCGGAGAAGGGAAAACTTCTGCCTACCGATATCGGTATTGTGGTGAACGACTTTCTGTTGGAAAACTTCCCCGACATCATGGACTACAACTTCACGGCCAAGGTGGAACAGCAGTTTGACCGAATAGCCGAAGGGAAGAAGGAGTGGAAGGACATGATGAAAAAGTTTAACGACGACTTCGATCCGGTTGTGGAATCGGTGATGAAATCGCGATCCAAGCACAAGGTTGGCGAGCGGGAGGTTGGCAAAGAGCCGGGTACGGGCAAGCCCGTGTTCGTAAAAATAGGCAGATACGGCCCTGTTGTTCAGATTGGCTCTGCCAACGACGATGAGAAACCTCGCTTTGCACAAATGCCCAAAAACCTGAGCATCGAGACCATTACCCTTGAGGAGGCTCTGGAACTGTTCAAGCTTCCACGCGATATTGGAGAATTTGAGGGAACGGTTGTTACCATAGGTTCCGGACGCTATGGCCCATACGTGTTCCATGATAAGAAATACGTGTCGCTGCCCAAGACCGAAGACCCCATGGCCGTGACGCTCGAAACAGCTATCGAACTGATAGAGGCTAAGCGCAAGCAAGAGAAAGAGCGGCACATCAAGGCTTTTGAACAAGATGAGAAAATGGAGTTGCTGAAAGGACGCTACGGCCCATACGTGGCATATGACGGTAAAAACTATCGCATCGACAAGAAGCTGCACGATCGTGCTTTGGCCGGAGACCTGAGTTTCGAGGAGTGTATGGATATTGTGAAGACGGCTCCGACGCCAAGGTCAAGGAGGAAAAAGTAGCCGCTACTCAAGTATCCCCCTTCCCTCTGGGAAAGAGCATGCCGGCCTCATGAGAATACATTGACAAAAGACTCGTACAGAATAATGAACAACGACTCAAATGCCAATATTACCGATTCAGCTTCCCGCTTGGGAGTCTTTTCTCCCCAAAGGGGTGAAGGAGGATTGACGGATCAGAAAAGACCGTGTCGCATTATCCTCATTGGCTACATGGGGGCGGGCAAGACAACCGTGGGCAAGGCCTTGGCTGCAGACCTGGGTGTTCCGTTCTACGACCTTGACTGGTATATAGAAAGCAGAATGCGTAAAACGGTGAAACAAATATTTGACGAGCGAGGCGAAGAGGGATTTCGAACCATTGAGCACAACATGCTGCACGAAGTGGCCGAATTTGAAAACGTAATCATCAGTTGCGGAGGAGGAGCACCCTGCTTCTTCGACAACATGGAATATATCAACCGGAAGGCAGAAACGGTGTATCTGAAATGCGAACCGGAAGTGCTGTACAACCATCTGAAAATGGGAAAAGCTGTACGCCCACTATTGCAGAACAAAACTGGTGATGAGGTGAAGGAGTTTATCAAAAAGCAACTGATGCAACGTGAGAGCTACTACACCCAAGCCAAACACACCGTGGATGTAACGCTGATGGATAGTTACAGCAAGATAAAAATTACAGTGGCCAAGGTGAAGGAAGCCGTCGGTCTGAACCGATAGCTTCTCACCTCCGGCAATAAGACAACATATTATTTAAGTTTTACCCCATTTACCCTTTTCCTTTATGAAGAAGTGGACTATTGAAGATTCGAAGGAGCT
>CAYVGR010000325.1:0-2836 GCA_964450065.1 uncultured Prevotella sp.
ACCTTGTCGTCGTTCATGGCCAGGCAAGCCGAACAACCCGGTTGTCGAATGGCAAAGCCGGCTTCTTTCAGAATGGTGTCGAGCCCCTCGTCACTGATTTGCTTGGCAACAGCCCATGATCCGGGCACCAGCCAAGCCACAACGTGGTCGGCCTTTTTATGTCCTTTTACCAATGAAGCAAAGGCGCGGAAGTCCTCGATGCGACCATTGGTGCATGCACCGAGAAATACGTAGTCTATTTTGTGACCCAGCAACTGCTGTCCGGGCTCGAAACCCATATAATCAAGACTCTTCAGGAACGAAGCCTGCTCGGTCTCGTCTATCTCTTCCAGAGCAGGCACACGACCACGGATACCAATGCCCATACCCGGGTTGGTGCCGTAGGTAATGCGTGGTTCAATATCGGCTGCATCGAACACAAGTTCCTTATCGAACACGGCGTCATCGCCAGAATACAATGTTTTCCAATAAGCTAAGGCCTTATCCCAAGCCTCGCCCTTCGGCGCATACTTGCGACCCTTGATATATTCGAACGTTGTTTCGTCCGGTGCCACGAAACCACCACGCGCGCCCATTTCTATCGAGAGATTGCAAAGGGTGAGACGACCCTCCATGCTCATATTCCGAACAACGTCGCCGGCATATTCAACAAAATAGCCCGTAGCACCCGAAGTGGTGAGTTTCGACATCAGATAAAGCGCCACATCCTTAGCCGTTACACCCGGCTGCAACTTTCCGTTGATGCTGATGCGCATCGACTTGGGCTTCTGCTGAAGAATACACTGCGACGCAAGCACCATTTCCACCTCTGATGTACCTATGCCAAAAGCTACCGCGCCCACAGCACCATGGGTGGAGGTATGCGAGTCGCCGCACACGATAGTCATTCCTGGGAGTGACAGTCCGGTCTCGGGGCCGACCACATGAATGATGCCGTTCTCCTTGGTATTCATCTTAAACTCCGTCAAGCCAAACTCCTCACAGTTTCTGCTCAGCACATCTATCTGCTTACGACCAACGGCATCTTCTACCGGCTTGTGCTGGTCGTGGGTCTGAACATTGTGGTCGGGCATGAAATTCATTTGCTTGGGGCGAAACACTTTCAGCCCTCTCCTGCGCATTCCGTCAAATGCTTGGGGTGTGGTTACCTCGTGACCATAGAGCCGGTCTATATACAATTGGGTTGGGCCGTCCGGTATAACCTGTACCACATGACTGTCCCAAATCTTGTCGAATAATGTGTTCATAATCTGTTGTTGCTCTCTTACTTTGTTCTGAATTTATTGATACAATCGATATATGCTTCCACCGAAGCGGTAACTATGTCGGTATTGGCACCAAAACCATAATACACGTTGCCATCATACTCCACCTGCATGTGTACCTTGCCCACATCGTCGGAGCCCTTGGAAATGGCCTGAATGGTGAATTCCTTCAGGGTCATCTGCTTGCGCACGATGCGCTTTAGGGCTGTGATGGCCGCGTCTACAGGTCCATTGCCAGTCGACGACTCCTCAAATTTCTGCCCAGCTATGTCGAGTCCGATGCTTGCCACACTGCGGACACCCTTGCCGGTGGTTACCTGAAGATAGTCGAGTTTCACACTACGGTTGGCAGCGGTGTCGGCACCGGCCAGCATCATCACGTCGTCATCCGTGATTTCTTTTTTCTTGTCGGCCAGTTTCAGGAACGCCTGGTAGATGTTGTCGAGCTTGGTTTCGTCCTCCACGTCAACCCCATTCACTTGCAGACGGTATTTCAAGGCGGCTCGCCCAGAACGTGCCGTCAACACGATTTCGTTGTTATCCAAGCCTATCTCTTTCGGATTGATGATTTCGTAAGTCTGCACATTCTTCAACACTCCATCTTGATGAATGCCACTGGAATGTGCGAACGCATTGCGACCCACAATGGCCTTGTTGGGCTGCACAGGCATATTCATCAGCGATGACACCATGCGCGACATCGGATAAATCTTGTTTGTGTTGATATTGGTATCTATATTGAGATGCTTATGGCACTTCAATATCATGGCCACCTCCTCTAAGGAAGTGTTGCCGGCACGCTCACCAATACCATTGACGGTCACCTCCACCTGACGGGCACCAGCCAATACACCACTCAACGTGTTGGCAGTAGCCATACCCAAGTCGTTGTGGCAATGGGTGGAAATGATGGTTTTGTCGATGTTGTCAACGTGCTCCATCAGGTATTTTATCTTGGCAGCATATTCGTGGGGCAGACAATAGCCAGTGGTGTCTGGAATGTTCACCACCGTGGCACCGGCCTTGATGACAGCCTCCACCACCTGGGCGAGATACGCATTGTCAGTGCGTCCGGCATCTTCAGCGTAAAACTCCACATCCTCCACGTATTTTTTAGCATACTTTACCGCTCTGACCGCGCGCTCGATAATCTCCTCACGTGTGGAATTGAACTTGTATTTGATATGCCATTCGCTGGTGCCGATACCTGTATGTATGCGCTTATGCTTAGCATATTGCAAGGATTCCACGGCTACGTCAATGTCCTTTTCCACCGCACGTGTCAGCGCACAGATAGTGGGCCAGGTCACAGCCTTAGAGATTTCGACCACAGAATTGAAGTCGCCCGGGGACGAAATAGGGAAGCCGGCCTCGATAACATCTACGCCCAACAGTTCCAATTGCTTGGCCACTTGAATCTTTTCAACCGTGTTCAGCTGACATCCGGGCACCTGCTCACCATCCCGGAGCGTTGTGTCAAAAATGTAAAGTCTCTCGCTCATAATGTATTTTTTACTCTACCAAAACAAAAAAGCCTTCCCACTAACGGAAGTGGAAAGGCTCTGTTTCAT
>CAYVGR010000326.1:0-2820 GCA_964450065.1 uncultured Prevotella sp.
GCGCTTTCGGTCGCATTTTCAGCCAACAATATATGGGATAATGGTCGGAATCCTTAATGTCGTTGTCTACGCGGCACGCAAATGGTTCAAAATGAGAGGAGCACATGATGTTGTCGATACGCACGTAAAAACCATTGTGATGATAGCTTATGCCGGGGCCGTTGGCAGTTTCTATATAGCAGTCGGTCAGTCCTTCCGCAATGGTTCTGTGGGCGTATGATATCGGTCCGTCGTTGAAATCGCCACATACAATAATGGGCATGTCGCTGTGATAAGCAACATACCGAGCCACGGCTTGAGCCTGATGCGCCCTTATGGCGGCGGCTTTCCCGAGTTTATGGATGAGGAGTTTGGATGTCGATTCTGCTTTGCCGGCCTGCAGTTCACCCTTGAGCATGGTTTGGAACTCGGTTTTTTCTTCCATACTCAGGCCTGTAGTCTCTAAGTGATTATTTATCACAAGCACTTCCTCTCCGTCTATCAGGAGCTTGAAAGCAACGCTCAGGTTGCCCTTGGATTCATAATCGATGGGTTCTTTCGAGAGTATGGGATATTTGCTATAAATGGATATAG
The DNA here is from genome assembly GCA_964450065.1 of uncultured Prevotella sp. Classification (GTDB taxonomy): domain Bacteria; phylum Bacteroidota; class Bacteroidia; order Bacteroidales; family Bacteroidaceae; genus Prevotella. The sequence continues at coordinate 574 of CAYVGR010000326.1, forward strand.
TGTTTCCTTTTACACGTTTGGCCGTGTCGCAATACCGATAGATAGGATTGAGTACGGAGTCTAATTTTTCTTTTCCCACCTCGTTGGCATCTGATTCCTGCAAGCAAACGATGTCGGCATCTTGTTTCCTGATATATTCCAGAATAGGGTTCGGGCTATTCTTTCCGTCTTTCCATCCTGCAAAAAACCATACATTATACGACAGCACCTTGATAGCCTCCTTAGGTGGTTCCCGGTGGATGTTGAGCGGGCAATATTTTCTCGTGGGCCCGTAGCAAATGAGGAAGCCTACAAAAGGAATGAGTGCCCATCTTGTTTTGAAGATGAGCCAAAAGACGAGGAAGGCAAGATTGATCATCAAGAAGATGGGGAAAAGCAAGCCACCGTTACTTAATATTGGAAAAGAAACGGGGTTGAACCTGTCGGAAAAACCTGTGACCAGCATAACAATAATCGTTGCAATGTTGGCACCTGCTACCGTATGCAGTGTAAAGGCTTTCAGTTTCTTGATCATTTCTTGCTTTGGTCAAAGAGTGTTTGCTTCTCCTCCTTGGTCAAGCTGTCGTATCCGCTTTTCCTTATTTTGTCGAGGATACGGTCGGTCTCCTCCTGCTCAGCCTGTTTTCTGGCATTGTAATCCCAGTCGGCATTGCCCGTACGGTTGACATCAGAGCGCCTTCCGACATTGTGGTCACGTTCGCGTTGTTCCCATTTCGACTTGAGATTATTGAAAAACGACATGCCCTTTCCACTGTTGTAATAATATCCCGGATGCTTTCTCCAATAACGAATGAGGAAGAACCCAAAAACCATGCCACCTAAATGGGCCAGGTGGGCAATGTTGTCACCTGATACAGCCATGGCCGAGAACAACTCTATAACTATGGCTCCCATCACCATCCATTTGGCTTTGATGGGTATTGGGATAGGGATGATAAACATTTTCTCATCGGGAAACATCATACCGAAAGCCAACAGCAGTGCATATATAGCTCCCGATGCCCCCACCGTGGTTAGTCCGTTGAGCTGTACAGAAAGCTGATTCATCACACTGAACGAATCGACAAGGCTCAGCGCTTGTTGGCCGTCGAGCATGAAATAAACCCAAAAGAACTGTGCGATTTCTTGCATGATGCCCGCTCCTACACCACAGAAAATGTAATAAAAAAGGAAACGCTTTGCTCCCCACACTCTTTCCACTACCGAGCCAAACATCCATAGCATGAACATGTTGAGAATAATATGTTCCCACCCTCCATGCATAAACATGTAAGTGAACAGTTGGTATATATGGAAATTGGACGCCATGAAGAAGTGCAGCCCCAGTATGTCGTTCAGGTCAATGCTCAACACCTGCTTTCCCACAAGCAAAGCAATGAATGCGAGGAAGTTGATGATGAGCAGATTTTTGGTGATGGATGGAATTTTCAGCATATATCTTATCTGTCTTCTTGTACTGTTGGAAATTGGTGCAAAATTACTAAAAAAGTCCGTTAATCGGCTATAAAGCAGGTGTTTTACAATCTTTTTTAAGCAATTGTGTTAATTTTCTGTTTAAATTCTTTGATTTATGAAATGAATAACTTATATTTGTCGCAAGATATCAATGTTTAGAACATATATATTCATTTTATAAATAAAAATTATGAACAAAACAGAATTAGTAAAGAAGATTGCTGATGCAGCTGGCTTGACTGCAGCTGACGCAAAGAGGGCTCTTGACGCCACCACAAGTTCTATCAAGGAAGCCTTAGCAGCCGGTGATAAGGTACAGCTCATAGGCTTTGGTACATTCTCCACTAAGGAGCGTCCTGCACGTCAGGGTGTGAATCCTTCCAATGGCGAAAAGATTCAGATTGCTGCCAAGACGGTTGTAAAGTTCAACCCAGGCTCGGAATTTGAAGAAGCTGTTAACAAATAATGTAAATTTATTTTGTATCATAATAAAAGGGGCTGCGTCATTTTACGCAGCCCCTTTTATATAATGGGTATAAAGGTAAGGTGACGGGAGATTACTCCTGTCACCTATTCTTTGTCAGCTTTACTTAGGCTGCTTGCCGATATAGGCCAAGATACCGCCGTCTACGTAGAGGACGTGTCCGTTTACGGCATCAGAAGCCTTTGAGGCCAAGAATACAGCCGGGCCACCCAGTTCTGTGGGGTCGAGCCATCGGCCAGCCGGAGTTTTGGCGCAGATGAAGCTGTCGAACGGATGACGGCTGCCATCGGGTTGCTTCTCGCGCAGCG
>CAYVGR010000327.1:0-2819 GCA_964450065.1 uncultured Prevotella sp.
CCAATCCGAAACCACGATATAGGTCAGCGGGTCGAAGCCCGACACATGAAATATTTTCAGTATCAAGCGACGATAGTTGTCCGACAAAACCATGAACTTGTCGGCATATTTGGAAATCATCAAGGCGTTCAACGCCACGATATAGAGCAGTGCCACCCCGGCCGGTTGGCGTTCGTTCTTCCGTATTTTGAATATGTCAAAGATTTGTCGCATATTTTATCTGCTGTTGTCTCCGCTGCTTTATCGTTTCATAAAAAACCTGACCAGTAGGAAATTCACGGGCACACAGATGCCGAACATGGGGATGGGGGCCAGCTCCTTGGGTACACCCACCCATATAAAGAGCGTGAGCGTTGCCATCTGCAACAGGTAATTCACCACGTGGCTCAGCACGAAACCGGCACCGCGCCTGACATTGGCTTTGACGCGGAAGGTGAAGCGGGTGCTGGCATAGAAGTTGAAGACGAAGCTGACAGCATAGCCCACCGTATTGGCAACAGCCACATGCGTCCATCTCACCATCAGCAAGTAGACCCCATATTGTATCAATGTGGCTGCCACTCCCACGATGCCAAAGCGGATTACTTCGCCCAACTTCTGTCGTTTGTCACCGTCTAAACAGTTTATAATGTCCTTCATCTGCATATTCCAACATTTCCTTGTCGCCCCGGCTGTCGCCAAAGGCCGTGATTTCATATTCCGAACGTGCCCGCTCCAACCTTTGGTTCATGCGCCTCACCTTCTCCCTCCCATAGCAGTTGGGGGTGGAAAACCGTCCGGTCACAATCCCGTCATGCACCTCTATCTGCGTGCCTATCACCTCTATGTCGTGTTCACGGGGTGCGTCTCCGGCTTGGTCAGACGTATGGAAGAACGGAGTCACCCAGTTGTCCACGCTGGCACTCACCACCAGCACGATCGCCCCACTATCGCACGCCTGCTGCATGGTCTCCACAGCTTGTGGCCGAAGTAGCCTGGCACGGTTGTCGTCGGCAAACCGTTGGCATAGCATATTGAACGTGTTTATACTCATCCCCTTGAAAAAATAGGAGAAAACCCGTTGCTTGACCATACCATTGGAACATATACCCAGCTTCATCAACACCAGCAGGGGCGCATGGAAAGCAAACCCTAAGAGCATCGCCGCCGTTCCCTTGGCATACCTGATAAACTCCAGGAAAGTGTCCTTGGTGGTCAACGTGCCGTCGAAATCGAATGCATAAACCTTTATTTTCATCTGCCCCACCCTTTCGATTTACACCACATAAATGATGAGGAGGAACGACACAAACCATGCCAGCACTACCAACTGGATAAAACGGTCTTTCAAAATCACCTTCGTGGGGTTGCCGCTCTTCTTTTCCACCACCGAAATCTGAATGTACCGAAGCAGTCCTATCAGCACGAACACACTCGTGAGATATAGGTTTTCGTTGCCGCATCGGGCGATAACCTCCGGGCTGACGGTGTACATGATGTAGCAAACGAGCGTTACTCCGGCCGTGATGGTGATGGCTTGATTGATGAACGTGGTGTTGTAGTGGATGGTGTTCTTGCGCGGAGCCTCGCCCGTGGCCTCCATACGGATCACGTCATCGCGTCGCTTGGCAAAGCTCATGAACAGTGTAATGAGGAAGGTCATGAGCACAATCCACTTGCTCAAGGCTATGCCCGTGGCCAATCCGCCTGCCAACAGCCGGAGCACGAAGCCGAAAGCCACGACGCAAACGTCGATGATGGCATACTGTTTCAGCTTCAGGCAATAGGCCAGGTTGAGCAACCAGTAGAACAATATCACGGCAAGGACGTTGAACATATTGTTCGGACTGAAAGCCTCCCACGAAGGAGACGTCCAATCTACCCATGTCAGCGGAAGTATGCAGGTCATGGATAGCACAAGGAGTAAGAACATCAAACCGTATGCCTGCACCACCGTGACCGCTCCAGAAGCAATCGGACGATTATGCTTTTCCGGATGACGGCGGTCGTCAGCCACATCGACGATGTCGTTAAAGCAATAGATACTCGAGGCCGCGAGACTGAAAGCTACGAATGTGATGAGCCCGGCAAGCATGGCATGACCATTGAGCAGTGCTCCGCCAAAGACGATAGGACCAAAGACAAAGAGGTTTTTAATCCATTGTGTGGGTCGTGTCAGTCTTATCAAGTTTTTCATTCGGACATCATTTTAGATACCTGCGCCGATATCCGGCCGGCCGTTTTGTTCAACAGCCAGGCCAGGGGGAGGGTGGCTGCGAAACACACCAGGAACGTGAGCCAGTAGCCCCAGCTCCTTGGCAGGTAGTTTAATACAAATTGAACGTGCACCAGATAGAACTCCAAACTGATGAGTCCCACAAACCGCAACGCCTGTTTTATTCTTTCCGGTGTGTGCCGGAGCACCGTGCCGAGCAACAGAATGCCTGCGACAGTGATTGGAATATAGACCATGCGCTCTATGAAAAGCGGGAATTTGCCGTGTTTCATCTGTTCCAGATAAATGCAGGTGCCAAGTCCCAGAGCCAAAACAAGGATGGCGAACCGTATGGAAGCACGGTCCAAGGAGACCTTCCGTCTCACAGCTTCGCCCATGCTGATGCCGATGAAGAAGATGGGCACGCGACTCCAGAATATCTCGATATGCCCCACGGTCTCGTGTATGGGCGTTACCCATTGCACCGCCACGCACCATATCATCATTGCCACGGGCAGCCATCTGTATATGCCTTGCTTGCTGATGAGGCGCATGTAGGCGGGGGCAAAGAGGTAGAGCATCATGATGGCAGGGACATACCAGAACGTCAGTTCGTCGTGAAGCC
>CAYVGR010000328.1:0-2808 GCA_964450065.1 uncultured Prevotella sp.
GGCAAACAGTATTCATAAATATCTATCTCCTACTTTCGCGTTTGCCGACCTCCTCAGATTAAAACAGGCCTAACAACATCATCTTTGCAATGTATTTTGCGTTTATTGCATTTTAAATGTTAATAATTTGGTCAAAATGTAGAAAATCCATATATTTGTACCCGATAATAATTATAAAATCATTTAGCCTATTGACTGATATTTACTTCATCAACAAACATTAAGAAAATGAAGAATCTTGCAAAAATGACCGACGAAGAGTTGGCATTATGCTATATGGACGGTAACAATCGGGCATTTGATATATTATTATCACGTAATCAAACGAAACTGTTTTCATACATTTTATTCATTGTTCGCGACCAGGACAAGGCCAACGACTTGTTTCAGGAGGCTTTCGTGAAAATCATTGTCAAACTTCAGGAGCACAAATATGCACCTATTGGAAAGTTCAGCGCATGGTGCATGCGCATTGCCCACAATGTTATCATGGATTGGTATCGGGAGCAAAAGGTCGAACGTATCGTAGAACCTACCGAGGACAACGACCTTTCGAACATTAGTAACGACAGTCTCTTGGACTCGAATGTTGAAAATAAGTTTACCAATACCCAAGTGCTCAGTGATGTTAAGAAGATGATGAATCATCTCCCTGCTGCCCAGCGTGAGGTGGTTTTTATGCGGTTCTATCAGCAAATGTCATTCAAGGAGATTGCTGCAACCACCAACGTAAGCATCAACACTGCTCTCGGGCGCATGAGATATGCCATCCTTAATATGCGCCGGATGGCCCGCGACAATAATATGCAGTTGCAAATAGATTAGCAAAACGCTAATTTATCGCCCCTTATTTATTAGGCACCATGCCCTCCACAGCACAACGCCTTGCATCACTAAACATGCAAGGCGTTGTGTTTTATCATGCGACATTGCCGCAGGGAAGAGTTTCTCGAATTTTACAGATGACGTTGTAGAAAGTTTAAGACTAATCGCTGGTCTTCCAAATTGCATTCGTGCACTTGGTCCATGATGTGTGTTTCGAGCTTTTGTGCAGCACCGGCATCACGCCACACCCCCTTCATGATGTCGTATGCTTCTTCTACACCTGGAATCTTGAACAATTTATCACGTGTTCCGTTGATCATGAGCGTGGCATTGGGCGCAGTAATTGAAGCTATGTCAGGATAGTCTAAATAATTTCGCAATCCTGGAATGCAGTTAGCAAAACCTCCATTTTCCTTTCGTCCGTAACGCGTGGTGAGCTGTGCCTTGGTAGTGGTCATCCAGCATACAGATGCCGTAGCCTTAATGCGGTCGGTTAGAGCAGCCAACATCCAGGCCCGATAAGCTCCCATCGACAACCCAACTGCTGCAATGCGTGTAGAATCCACACAAGGCAATGTGGCCAGGAAGTCGGTGGCTACCACATCGTCATAATGCATAAAGGAGCAGAGGTTTCGACCCAGCATCATCATATTTCCGGCAATGATATCATATTTATTCCGGTCTGTTCCCTCACGTCTTCCTCGGTCGCCCCAAAGAGGTGCATCAGTCGACATCACCACATATCCATGTTGTGCCAGATAGTCGCCCATATATTGCCCGCCATACAACTGCCTGACCCATCGGTCAGCATCATTTATCACAGCCGTATCAGTGGCAAAGGGACGTATCATCTTCTCCTTGCCGATATAGAGGTGTGCACCGTGGTCGTGCAGCAAATTAACAGCCGGATGTTGGCCTTCGCCATTGGGCACGAGCAAATATCCCTTAACCCGATACCACCGGGTAAGTTGTACAGAGAACCGAATAGCCTCATAACCGTTGCGCTGTTCACGTGCCTCAATCTTCATGTCATAATGACCACTGCGTGGTGGAAGCGGCCCCATGCATTCCCAGACCTTCCGGCGTGCAGCCCGCTTCCACGCTTCGAAGTTGCGAACGGGGAAGTTGCGCCAGGCCAAGGGGTAAGTGAACGACTGCTGGATAGAGTCTACATAAACTGGCATCTCCATATAATATTCATGTTCAGCCCGTTTCTGAGCCTGCATGCTGCCTGCACATAGCAGTAGCATGAACAACAGGAGTAGCTGGTATCTGCTATACAACATTGTTTTCACACATCTCTTCTTCATCATTTACATGTCTTTCAATATTTATTCTTCGATTTTCTAAACCACATCTTGAGCCGCCGTAACCCTTCTGCACCCAAGATAGTGATACCCCCATATTGGAACGTTTTGGCCAATCCAAAGAGTATCACCCACAACACTCCCTTGGCGCTGGCAGGAATAGGACATGCAAACTGCGCAAACGACAGAATATAAAATGGAATGCACAGTAACAGCACTATCACTCCTGTACGAAATGAGAGTCTGCTTAAGCAATTTCTTAGTTTTAGGAATAACCTTTTCATTATGTCTCCTTGCTGACTTTCAAATTCTTTCCTACTGTTCCTCCATGCTTACTTTGGCAGCAATCACATGGTTTCTCCTTCTTCCTACAGTGACTTTACAGCGGTGAACCTCAGGTGTTTCATAATCAATCCCAATCACGGAAGCATGGTCTTACAGACAAAAGTAAGAAAAAAAATGAAGAGAATGGATAAATGAACAAGTGTTTTTGTTCCATGATGCATAACCAGGCGCAACTGCTTTTGAGCAAATTCCACCCGTGAATAATATATAAATTTACTTGTCCTTTCAGTTTTTAAATGTAACTTTACCCAAAAATAACACTGGAACGATGGAAGAAATAGCAGAATATCGTGCAAGGATTCTACAGGCACTGATTAATGCCAAAGATACA
>CAYVGR010000329.1:0-2796 GCA_964450065.1 uncultured Prevotella sp.
TTTCCACGCCCGGAGCCATGACGAGGAAGGTCATGTCGAAGCGAATCTGGTCGTTGCCCGCACCCGTAGAACCGTGTGCAATGGCGTCCGCACCAATTTCGTTGGCATAGCGGGCTATGGCAATGGCCTGAAAAATGCGCTCCGAGGATACCGAGATGGGGTAACAGTTGTTGCGCAGCACATTGCCGAAGATCATGTATTTCAGGCTTTTTTCATAATATTCCTGCGTCACGTCGAGCGTCACATACTTCGTCGCGCCCAGCTTGTAGGCATTCTCTTCGTTGGTTTTCAGCTGCTCTGCACTGAAGCCGCCGGTGTTGGCACAGGCTGCATAAACATCCCACCCGTCATGGGCGAGTTTCATCACGGTGTACGATGTGTCCAATCCGCCACTGAAGGCGACAACTACTTTCTTTTTCATGTGTCACTATCCTTTCTTCTTTTACTGATTTCTCTTAACTGTTTGTTTGTTCCTTTCATGTTGTGTGGCTTTTCCGCTTTCCCGGAGATAATGTGAAGCCGCAGGGCAGTCAGCCGTCTATCTTCCTGAACCTCTCTATCACCTCCTCCGGAATCTTGGCCGGCAAATGGTCTTCGGGGTCGAAGAGCATGCCCGTGCAAATGCAGAACTTGCGGTTGGTGCGGTGCAGAATGTCTTTGTTGACACATCCCTCGCATCCGCGCCAGAAAGCCTCGTCGTCGGTGAGATCGTCAAAGGTCACGGGATGATAGCCCAGTTGGGTGTTCATCTTCATCACCGCCGAACCGCTGGTGAGCGAGAATATTTTGGCGTGAGGCCACCGCACGCGTGCCAATGTGAACGTCAGGTTCTTGATGCGTTTGGCCAGTCCCATTCCACGAAAATCGGGGTGCACGATCAGTCCCGATGTGGTGACATACCGTTTGTTGCCCCAGGTCTCAATGTAGCTGAATCCGGCAAACTTCTCTCCTTGCAGTGCTATCACGGCCTTAGCCTCTTTCATTTTGGTGGCTACGTAGTCGGGCGATCGCTTGGCTATGCCCGTACCACGCACCTTGGCTGCTTCTTCGATGGTCATAAGAATGGTATCGACATATTTCATATGCGTCTCGTCGGCCACCATTACTTGTATCTTTTCCATTTCTATGTTTAAAATTCAACGATTTCATCCAGTCCCCGTAGCACGTCATCGCGTTTGGCGCCTTCTTTCAGGACTATGAAGATAGTGTCGTCGCCGGCTATTGTCCCCAATATCTCGTCCACGTCACTATTGTCTATGTTGTAGGCGATAGAGCTGGCATAGCCCGGTCGGGTTTTGATGACAGCTATGTTTCCCGAAAAGCTGATAGACTGGAAACCTGGGGTTTGCATCATTTCCATGGCCGACATCGGCTTGTGAACACGCTTATACATGGTCTCATTGGGCAGCACATAGACATATTGTCCGTTCATGCTGGCCGCCTTGGCAATTTTCAGCTGTTTGAAGTCTCGGCTCAGGGTGGCTTGTGTCAAAGTGAAGCCCTCTTTCTTGAGCTCTTTCAAAACCTCTTCCTGGCTGCCCAGCTCTTGGCTTGAAATAATCATCTTGATAGCTTCGAGCCGTCGGTCTTTTGTTTTCATAAAATGATTTTTTATTCCTAACTGTGATGCAAAATTATAAATTTATTCCTTGATATCAAAATAATATAGTGTAATTCTAATGATATATGCTATAAATTATTTGTATGTTGTATTTTTATAAACTTAAAGGTGTATAAAAACAAGGTGGTTTCCGCATACTTGGCAAAGGTTTCTCGAATTGTCCGAAAGGGTATGTCCGGCTGCTTTTGGGGTTTCGTTTCATGGCTTTTGGTAGCGTAGTCTCTGCTATTGAAAAGCCCCCGTCAAAACAACCATAGCTGTCTTGGCGGGGGCAATATAAGATTTTTTATGGGAATGTTGCTTCATTCAGAGCTATACCCAGTCATCCAAGTTTTCCCAAATATAACATCCCTTGCTCAGCGATTCGCCGCCATCCATCATGTCTATAGGTGACGTGGGATCTTTGTAATGATCAGAGTTGTAATGATCAGAGTTGGCATTTGACGGCGATGCGGTGCCGGCTTTGGCCTCGCGGCTTGTTGATTGCATCATGGATTCAAACTGTACCGATACCGTTTCGCACAATGGGCGGATATATGTAGTTTTCATAATTTAATTTGATCTGTTTGTTATTGTACTATGTATTTTTTTCCATTCACAATGTAGATGCCTGCGGGCAGGTTTCCGAGAGCTTCGTATCCCTGCCCCACCAACTGTCCGTGAAGATTATAAATGTTATCCTCCGCGCCTCTTGCATTCCCAACTGTGTCGGGAAGTTCTATGGATGTTGTATAGCCATCTGTGCTGTTGCCAAAATAGGAATTCATCTTTGCATCCTGATCGAGGATAAACGAGTCGTCTATACCGACCTCAAGCTGTCGCGAACTGGTATCAGCATCAAACACCTGCACGATAGCAGTGTATGGATTCCATTTGCCGTTGTCTCCGGTCTGATAGAAGAATACATGCTTTCCGTTTTTGTTGCCGAGGAAGTAAGCATACTTGGGCATATAGATGGGCTGGGCTTCATCATTGTCTGTATTACTTGAGGAATAGTTTCCAATAAAGCGATAAGTGTAATCATTTGACTCAATATCATTTCCCTCTTTGGTCGCATCAATAATCGTTGACAGCGGACCGCCTTTTTCAAGATTATAGCCATTGAAATCTATATCCACAGTGGGGTCTACCGTTGGGAAAATCATATATGAAACATGAGCTGCAATCACAACATC
>CAYVGR010000330.1:0-2769 GCA_964450065.1 uncultured Prevotella sp.
GGTTTGGGACCAGGCGGTCGCAGGTTCGAATCCTGTCGCCCCGACATTACGAAAACCAAATAGTTGATGATCAACTATTTGGTTTTTTATTTGTATGATGGGCATGTCATACCAAAAAAAGAATCGGATCCTAAGATCCGATTCCAATTTTACTTGACTCAACTGTTTATCACATGGTCATCAATAAGCCTCTGTCTTCTCAATGTCTTCGCGCTCTATCTTCTTCTTGTCAATCGACCACCAAGCATAAGAAGCGTACGTAACAATCACCGGTATGAGCAATGATACGTATGCCATGGCTCTAAGGGTTGTTTCGCTACTGCTGCTATTACGTATAGTCAGCGAATACTGAATATCAACATTTGAAGGATAGAAAGCTGTGTCGTTCCATCCCACGATGAGGAATAACACCAGCACAACCATCATAACACCTATTCCGGCAGGCCATATACCTTTAATATAGGTTTTGTCAAAAATAGTCTTACCAATTCCAAAAAGTAATAACACCACTCCTACAAGCAGAATGATGGCTAAAGGCCACATCTCTATCAAGTTGTTGAAATATTTATAGGGTTCCATGAAGATTGTTCCTGTGGCCGGATCAACAGCATATCCGTCTTTGAGCAATGTGCGAATGAAGAATGTCAGGAACGTAACGAGGAAAGCAATAGTGTTGTACAACAGTTGACGAGGGATACGGCTACGAATTACCGTATCGTTAACGTTGTTGTTAATATAAAGGATTCCAAGCACACGAGCAAGGAAAAATACAGCTACACCAAACAATACGGCCCACAAATCGAGCAACACGTCAAGTCCACCACTGGCATTGGCCCAATGGCTAATGACTGGTTGAACGGATGAAAACATATTCGACTTTTCGATAACGAAATTACTTCCGTTGAAGAACGTTGCCACTGCGCCTCCAATAAGTAACGGCCCAACTATACCATTGATGATAAGACATATTTGGAAAGTCTTAGGGCCAAGGAAGTTGCCTAATTTGTTCTGGAACTCATAGCTCACAGCCTGTAATACAAAAGAAAAAAGGATGAGCATCCAAACCCAATAGGCTCCACCAAAACTGGTGCTGTAAAACAAGGGGAATGAGGCAAAGAAAGAAGCTCCGAAGGTGACTAAGGTAGTAAAAGTGAACTCCCATTTACGCCCGGTGGAGTTGATGACCATGCGGCGTTCCACTGGATTCTTTCCCAATTCGAATATCATGGAGTTGGCTCCCTGTACAAAAAGGAAAAATACTAAGAAGGCGGCCATCAATGACACGACAAACCACCAGTATGATTGCAAAAATTCGTATGACATGGCTAATTAATTTTTAATTACTACTTCACTATATTCCGGCCCCTTTTTGATTTGCTTGCAAAGAATGCAAATTTCAACAATGAGCATTGTAGTGAACAAGAACAGGAAAATGAAAAAGGTTATTGCAACACTTGTAGCAGGAACGTTGGAAACAGCCACGCCTACGGGTAACATGTCCTGGATAGTCCACGGTTGGCGTCCCATCTCTGCCACAATCCAGCCAGACTCACTGGCAATGTATGCCAATGGTATCAAGATAAGACCTGCCCAATGCATCCAGCGAACTTTTTTAATATCCTTTTTATACACAAGGAAAAGCAAAACAGCAAAGAACAGAATGAACACGACACCCATTCCTACCATGATGCGGAATGCATAAAAAGTCAAAGGAATAGAGGGTACCAAATCGTGCACATCTTTAATATATCCATATCCAAAGTTATGAATATTGTCTTTCAATACAGCAAGATGAGTCTTTGCTTCTTCACTCAGCGGGGCTCCGTCTTTCATACCAGCTGTAGCCTTGCGATAAGCCTGCAAGGACACAATGGCCTTCTTGCCACTTTCGATTTTTTCTTGATAAGACGGCTCTTGCGTCCCGTCAGCCTTCGTATAACCTTGAATCAGGTTGTTAATACCTGGCACATAACCATGCAAGGAACGTGTGGCCAAAATGGACAAGCCGTTGGGAATAGCTATCCGACAAGCCGGTTCCTCTTCATTAACGTAATCGGGTTGCTTGAATGGGTGAACAGCAGCCATAACTGTTAAACCCTGGCTCTCACCTCCATTGTAAAGAGCTTCCATGGCAGCCAGTTTCATGGGCTGAGTCTTAGCAACCATGTAACCGGAATTATCGCCGGTAACTACTGCTAATAATGAAGCCACCAAGCCAACAATACCAGCAATCTTGATACTTTCGATGGCCAGTTTGTGTTCGCGGTTCTTCAACAGATACCAGCAACATACGCCTGCAGTAAATACCGAACCCACAATCCAAGCTGATGTGACGGTATGACAGAATTTGTCTACGGCAAATGGAGAGAACGCTACATCTGTGAACGAGGTCATTTCAAACCGCATCGTAGAGGGATTAAACTCCTGCCCTATAGGATATTGCATCCAAGAGTTGGCAACAAGTATCCACCATGCAGAAATAGTAGCACCCAAACCGGTCAGCCATGTGGCCGACAAGTGGAATCCACGCGACACCTTATCCCATCCGAAAAACATCACTGCTATGAAGGTTGCTTCCATAAAGAAAGCTACGATGCCCTCAATAGCCAACGGTGCACCGAATATATCGCCCACCATCCATGAGTAGTTGCTCCAGTTAGTACCAAACTCGAACTCAAGAATGATACCCGTAGCTACACCCATAGCAAAGTTAATCCCAAAAAGTTTCTGCCAGAAACGGGCCACATCCTTCCAGAAAACTTTATTGGT
>CAYVGR010000331.1:0-2757 GCA_964450065.1 uncultured Prevotella sp.
ATTATTTGGGTTCATCGTGCTTATTTCTATAAAGAAGAGGACAATAAATAATTATGGAACATCTCATTAGTTTATTCTTTAGGTCCATCTTTGTGGACAATATGATTTTCGCATTCTTCCTTGGTATGTGTTCTTTCCTTGCTGTTTCCAAGAATGTGAAGACTTCGTTCGGGTTGGGTATGGCCGTGATATTTGTGTTGTTGATAACGGTTCCGGTGGACTATATCTTACAAACCAAGGTGCTCGACCCATTGGGATTGTCGTATCTGAGTTTCATTCTTTTCATTGCAGTCATTGCCGGTATCGTGCAGATTGTAGAGATGGTGGTGGAGCGTTATTCGCCGTCGCTCTATGCTTCGCTGGGTATCTTCTTGCCGTTGATTGCCGTAAACTGTGCCATCATGGGTGCGTCGCTCTTCATGCAGCAGCGTATCAACATGGATCCTGCAAACTCACAGTACATCGGGTCGGTTCTCGATGCCGTAGTTTATGCAATCGGTTCCGGTTTGGGATGGCTTCTGGCTATCGTGTTGATGGGCGCCATTCGCGAGAAAATGCAGTATAGCGATGTGCCAAAGCCGCTTCAGGGACTTGGCATCACTTTCATCACAGTAGGCCTCATGGCTATGGCCATGATGTGCTTTTCCGGTCTTAAAATATAGTAATAGGACATGAACACGACTTTTATATTATCAAGTGTAGGAGTATTCTTGGTGGTGATTCTCCTACTTGTCATCATTCTTCTGGTAGCCAAGAACTATCTTAGCCCCAGCGGCAATGTGAAAATCACCATCAATAACGACACCGTTTTGGACGTGCCCCAGGGAGACAGCCTGATGTCTACTCTCAATGCCAACGGCATCTTCCTTCCCTCTGCCTGTGGTGGAAAGGGCAGCTGTGCACAATGCAAGTGCCAGGTGCTTGAGGGTGGGGGCGAGATTCTCGACTCAGAGAAGTCTCACTTCACTCGCAAGCAAATCAAGGAGCATTGGCGTTTGGGTTGCCAGACCAAGGTGAGGGGTGACTTCAAGATAAAGATCAACGAGTCTATCCTCGGTGTAAAAGAGTGGGAATGCACAGTTGTCTCCAACAGTAACGTCTCTTCTTTCATCAAAGTATTCAAGGTAGCTTTGCCCCCGGGCGAACACATGGACTTTGTACCGGGCTCATACGCGCAAATCAAGATTCCTGCATACGACAATATCGACTATGACAAAGACTTTGACAAAGAACTCATAGGCGAACAATATGTAGGCGCATGGGAGAAGTTTAATCTTTTTTCGCTGAAAGCAAGCAACCCGGAAGATACCGTACGTGCCTATTCTATGGCCAATTATCCTGCTGAGGGTGATGTCATTATTTTGACGGTGCGTATAGCCACTCCTCCGTTCTTGCCTCGCCCACAGGTTGGTTTCCAGAATGTGCCATCAGGTATTGGTTCGTCTTACATTTTTAGTTTAAAGCCAGGCGACAAGGTCATCATGAGTGGCCCATACGGTGACTTCCACCCACACTTCGACTCCAAGAAGGAAATGATATGGATTGGTGGTGGTGCAGGTATGGCTCCTTTGCGTGCCCAGATTATGTACATGACCAAGACGCTTCACACTACAGATCGCGAGATGCACTTCTTCTATGGTGCCCGTGCATTGGCCGAGGCCTTCTTCCTGGAAGATTTTTGGGCTTTGGAGAAGGAATTCCCCAATTTCCATTTCCACCTGTCGCTCGACCGTCAGGATCCGAAGGCAGACGAAGCCGGTGTAGACTATTACACGGGCTTTGCCGTGAACTGCATCCGTGACACCTATTTGGACAACCATGAGGCTCCGGAGGATTGTGAATACTATCTTTGCGGGCCTCCCATGCTGATCAAGACCGTCACAGAATATCTTGACTCTCTTGGTGTAGACGAGGAGAGCATTATGTTTGATGATTTCGGATAATGGTTGATAAACTATAATAAATAGTAACCATGAGTAACAAAAGCCGCTGTCTGCGGCTTTTGTCGTATAATAGGGTGATGACAAAATAACTTATAATAACTTCCGTATTTTTCTTGACAAACACCCCTCCATGCTTCGCGTATTCAAAAATTATCTTCCTCTCGTCCGAAATACGCGCAATATGCGAAAGTTTGTAGTTTGTTGATAATCAGGACGTTTTTCAAAATTACGCTTGTGACCTTAATTTTATCACCCGCGATTGGATATTCAATCGCAGGCTGGTTAGGCTTTAGTCGCGCTGCGTTCAGACTTCATTCACACAGCCATGAAGTTCTAATCGGGTGATGATAAAATGTTAATCGCACAGCTCCTAATATTTTCGCATCGTTCCAGCGAAATATAGTGGGCAAAACATGGCGCATTTTTCTCTGGATGCCTTGAAAACAATCGTCGGAAAACGGTAATAATATTTTATAAAATGAAGAATGAAAATGAATGAAGAGTGAAGAATGATTGCGGATAAACGTACAGTGATCGTATAGAAGAAAGCAAACTCTAAGACCAATGGCAAAAGCGATTTGAACAACAACAACGCAAGAGTTTTGCAAATGATGTTGCGAGATGGTATCTGCTGGTAGACTCTGATCAAAAAATAATGAACGAAAAATAATAAAAAAAATAAATGCCAAAAGTTTGTGCTTTCAGAAAATAGTTGTATCTTTGCAACCGCATTTAGAGAAATGCCTCTGTAAGAGTTTTAGTGCGGCAATAGCTCAGTTGGTAGAGCACGACCTTGCCAAGGTCGGGGTCGCGA
>CAYVGR010000332.1:0-2757 GCA_964450065.1 uncultured Prevotella sp.
TCATTTATAACTTTGGGGCAGCCATTCTCCGAAGCAAAGGCGATACTAAGCGACCTCTTTATATCTTGATTGTGGCGGGAATAATCAACACGATACTCAATCTGATTTTGGTCATTGGTTTCCACATGAGTGTAGTGGGGGTAGGAATTGCAACCGACATTGCAAATATATTTTGTGCAGGAGCTATCGTGTGGTTGCTGCGTCGTGAGGAGGGTGCCTTAAAGCTTCATGTCCATCGTATGAAAATATATGGTACGGAGCTCAAGCGCATATTGCAGATAGGAGTGCCTGCCGGGGTGCAAAGCATGGTGTTCTCGCTGAGCAATATCTTTGTGCAAAGTGCCATTAATGGCTATGGGACAGCAGCTGTAGCGGGAGCCTCGGTAGCACAGAGTTTCGACAGTTACTGTTACTTTCTGATGAGTGCGTTTAGCGGTGCGGCCGTTACCTTTATCAGCCAAAACTATGGTGCCGGGCAAATGGAACGTTGCAAGCGTGTTTTTTGGATATGCCTGGCAGGGGGTGTAGCGGCTTGTTTCTCTGGCAACATGCTCTTTATGGCTTTTGCTGATGAGGTGCTTTCGATATTCACAACAGACACAGAAGTGGTGCATTACGCAAAACTCAGAATGGAATATGTGTTGATGTTCCAGGCAATAGCGGCATCTTACGACATTCCTTCTTCGGCCATGCGGGGTTTCGGCCATTCGTTAGAACCGGCACTGCTCACCATCTTTGGCACATGCGTCATTCGGTTGCTGTGGGTTTTCTTTGCAACTCCGGTATGGCCCGGATTTGAAAACCTGATGCTTTGTTATCCAATAACATGGGTAATTACCGGCATATTGGTTTTTACGGCTTTTGTCTTGACGATAAGAAAGCTTGAAAGGCAAACTTAAAACTATTCTCTCCTACATTTGGGAGTGGAGATTTCCAATCCCCTTAAATATATGTCAGTTTGTCGAAATTAACTCTAAATAACTTTACAAAAGGCTTCTCAAATTTCGCTTATTTCAAAAACAAAAACCAATAGCCGGAAATATGAGAAATTTGAGGCTATTTTCTAACACTCTGACAAACAGTGGTTTATGAACAACGAGAGTTTTATATGCCAATCTTCGGGAGTAAGCCCCCTTATAATAGATATCTAATGGCACTGGCATTAAAGCTTACACGCAAGCCAATTAAGGCTCACTCGCATGGCGAATGAGCCTTAAAGGCGGTGTGAATAAGCTCTTATCACAGACCGAATGATTTTTCAGGGTGTGCAGCATGAATTATTTTGTCATGCCAAACAGCAAATGATGATAAAAAGAAGCTAACCAAAAGCTATAATCACCAAAACGGAGACCCCTTTTTTAGTGAACAAAAATTGACACTATGCATAATGGGCTTCATCGTTCTAACGACAAGAGCAAACCTACAACTTATGGCTGACGGTATTATTCCTCTATCCGCTTTCCATCCGTATTGATGTAAAACTGCTCCTCACCTTGTGTCACTTGGATTACAGAGCTCCTGAGCGGACCCATGTCGTCGTATATGGGTTCGACGACCTCTTTACCTTCCTTGTCTACGAGTCCTAATTTGTTGTTAAGACGTACTTGACACATGTCCGGATAATGCTCACTGTAGTTGGATTCGATAGCATCATATTTTACCGGGCATATCACTGTTCCCTTTACGTCGACCACTCCATATTTCTTTCCGTCACTCACTATGGCATACCCGCTGCGAAACTCCTCTACGCTTTTGAAGTTGGTGGTGCGGCGTAGCTTGTCGGCCTGTCGCACATAGTCGATGTTTCCGTTTTTGTAATAAATCTCGGGTTCTTCATTGGGACGGAGCGCCAGATATCCACCAAAACCTGCAACAAGAATGATAGCAGTGATAATAAGGTTGCGGACAAGACGGCGACGCGATTCCTTATCGGCAGCCTCGTTGGCCGCTATCTCATCTTCCATTTCTTTACGGAGATCTACTTGATTTTTCTGTTCCATGATTTGAGTTAAATTTATGTATTATTTCAATTGGTTTAGGCAGATCACGATGCTCCCACTGATTAGTTGGTTGTCAGTATTAGCTTCGTGGTCTTGCCTTTCTCGTCAGTAACCTTCAGCGTCACCTTTCCTGCTGTTTTACCTGCACGTATAATCACTAATGCAGAGCCATTGTAGAGACTGCGCTCGGTGGCAACATGCAGTTCGTCAGACAGGTTGTTTCCGTTGTCTACAGCAACAATGCGGGCATCACCCTCTACCTCAAAGGCAAGCTTGCCTTGTTCTGAGGGTACCTGACGGCCTTTGCTGTCTACTGCCGTTACCCGAACATGTTGCAAATCCTGCCCATCAGCATGCCAAGTCTGAGTATCGGCAGTAAGCAGCAGTTTTTTCGTGTTGCCGGTGGTCTCTATGCGATGACTGGTGACACGCTTCCCGTTTTTATAGGCTATGGCCTCGATGTATCCGGGCCGATACTCTATATTGTTAAACCGAAGCTGGTTCCGGGTCTTCGGGTCAGTGGTGTTGTTCTGCTCGGCCACCTTCTTGCCGTTGACCATGAGTTCCACCTTGTCGGCATTAGTAAATACCTTGATCGACAGCTTTTGTCCTGCTCGTCGGTTCCAGTGATCACTCATGCCGTCGTTTGAAAAGATGATACCGTTCCATTCGCTGACGTCAGCTTTCGAATCGATGATACCAATATGACAAACAGGCTCTTCCGGTTTGAACATAGAGCGCAGCAGGTAGGCCATGG
>CAYVGR010000333.1:0-2752 GCA_964450065.1 uncultured Prevotella sp.
TCTCGAATATTCCTGATATCCTCGATGTGAAGAATCTTATCAGATTGCTCACCGATATCGGTGTGAAGGTAACGAAAAACAGTCGCCACGACTATACCTTCAAGGCCGACGACCTGAACCTGGACTATCTTGACAGTTCCGAGTTTGTGAAGAAATGCTCTTCGCTTCGGGGATCGGTGATGATGATTGGCCCGCTGCTCGGTCGTTTTGGGAGGGCTACAGTGGCCAAGCCCGGTGGTGACAAGATAGGGCGTCGGAGACTCGATACCCATTTCTTAGGCTTCAGAAAACTGGGCGCAAGACTCATGTACAACGAAGCCCGAGATGTTTATCAAATCAAGACAAGCCAACTAAAGGGCACCTATATGCTGCTCGACGAGGCATCGGTAACAGGTACAGCCAATATCATTATGGCCGCAGTGATGGCCAATGGCATGACCACCATCTACAATGCCGCGTGCGAACCGTATGTCCAGCAGCTGTGCCACCTGCTCAATGCCATGGGGGCGAACATCAGTGGGATAGGAAGTAACCTGCTCACAATAGTGGGAGTGGATGCCCTTCATGGTGCAGAGCATCGGTTGTTGCCCGATATGATTGAGGTGGGGTCGTTCATTGGAATGGCTGCCATGGTGGGCAATGGTGTGCGCATTAAGGGTGTATCGCTGGAGAATTTGGGAATGATACCCGAAGCATTCCGCCGGCTTGGTGTGGAAATCAAGGCCGAAGGCGACGACCTTTTTATTCCCCATCAGAGTCACTATGTGGTCGAATCGTTTATCGACGGTACTATCATGACTTTGGCAGATGCCCCCTGGCCCGGTCTCACGCCCGACCTTTTGTCGGTACTCCTTGTTGTGGCCACACAAGCACGGGGGTCTGTCCTGATACATCAGAAGATGTTTGAGAGCCGCTTGTTCTTTGTAGACAAGCTCATAGATATGCGTGCCCAGATTATTCTTTGCGACCCACATCGGGCTGTTGTGGTGGGACAGGACCGTCGTATCACGCTTCGTGCCGGCAGGATGACGAGCCCTGATATCCGTGCGGGCATTGCCTTGCTCATCGCAGCCATGAGTGCCAATGGAGTGAGCCGTATCGAAAACATTGCCCAGATAGACCGGGGCTATGAAGACATAGAGCACCGACTGAATAAGTTGGGTGCTAAGATCAGACGAGTGAATGATTAGAAAGGAAGACGTTTACCATATTGGGCGACTGGGAAAACCCCATGGCGTGAAAGGCGAAATATCGTTCCGGTTTACCGACGATGTGTTCGACCGGGTGGATGCCGACTACCTTTTGCTGGAGATAGACGGCATCCTTGTCCCGTTTTTCATGGAGGAGTATCGCTTTCGGTCGGACGAATTGGTGTTGATGAAGTTTGAAGACATCGACACTGAGGACCGTGCCCGCGAGTTGACAGGCTGTGATGTGTATTTCCCGAGAGAACATGGAGAGGCTGATGAGGGTCGTCTGACATGGTCGGAAATCATCGGTTACCAAATCATAGATGCTCAATCGGGCAAGTCTTTGGGCACCATCAGCAGGGTAGACGACTCTACGATGAATGTCTTGTTCGACGTGACGAAACCCGATGGTGACAACCTGCTCGTTCCGGCAGGCGAGGACCTCATTACAGATATAGACAAAAAAGCACACAGCATCACCATGAACCTTCCCGAGGGGCTGCTCGATTTGTGATAAACGGCAATAGCAATGTGCAAGGAAAAAACAAATATGAATAAACAACAGATATGTATTCTTGGCAGCACGGGGTCCATCGGGACACAGGCGCTCGATGTCATCGCACGCCATTCCGACCTTTATGAGGCCTACTGCCTGACCGCCAACAACAGCGTGGAGAAGCTGGCCGAGCAAGCCCGGCGGTTTAATCCCGCTTGCGTCGTGATTGCCAATGAGCAACATTACGACCGATTGGTGGATATGTTGAGCGATCGGCCGGATATCAAGGTCTATGCCGGCGCAGAAGCATTGAACCAAGTAGTTGAGGCCGGCCCGGTGAATATTGTACTGGCTTCGATGGTGGGCTTCTCGGGATTGGTGCCGACAATACATGCCATCAAGGCCGGCAAGAAAATCGCCTTGGCCAACAAGGAGACGCTTGTGGTGGCCGGAGAGCTGATGCTTAAGTTGGTGCAACGGCATCATGTAGACCTTTTGCCCGTGGATTCGGAACACAGTGCCATATTCCAGAGCCTTGTGGGCGAGGATATGAACGAGGTGGAGAAGATTCTGCTGACGTGTTCGGGCGGTCCGTTCCGGGAGTTCAGCCACGAGCAACTGAAGAGCGTCACGGCCGCAGATGCCCTGAAACACCCCACGTGGGACATGGGAGCCAAGATAACCATCGACTCTGCCACGCTGATGAATAAGGGTTTTGAGGTGATGGAGGCCAAGTGGCTGTTTGGCGTTCCGGCTGACAAAATTCAGGTATTGATCCATCCCCAGAGCATCGTTCACAGCGGAGTGGAGTTCAAGGACGGTGCGGTGAAGGCCCAGTTGGGCGTTCCCGATATGCGCCTGCCCATCCAGTATGCCTTCTCCTATCCCCGACGCCTGCCGCTAAACGGTGACCGTCTCGACCTTTTTAAGACCCGCAGGCTCGAGTTTTTCAAGCCCGACGCGGATAAATTCAAATGCTTGGCACTGGCTTATGAGGCCATCAATCGTGGCGGCAACATGCCTTGCATCCTCAATGCGGCCAACGAGGTGGCCAATGTTGCCTTCC
>CAYVGR010000334.1:0-2744 GCA_964450065.1 uncultured Prevotella sp.
GTTATATAATTGCTTACTGCAAAGTAAGTAAATTAAAATGATAATTACAAACTAATGTATAGGAAATATGTTGAGTTTTGTGTTAAAAATCATTTAAACTCAGTAAATCTGCAACGATATAGCTTGAACCACCAACAAATATGAAATCGTCTTTGTTGGCATCGCTCATGGCTTGGCGATATGCCTCTGCCACGGTGTTGTATGTTTTGCCGGCCAAAGCGTATTTTTGGCCAAGTTCCTTGATGCTCTGCGCAGAAACGGCACGCTTGGAAGAGGCTTGGGTCCAGTAGTACACAGCGTTGGGGGGCAGCATGTTCATCACGCCTTCAACGTCTTTGTCGTCTACCATGCCGAACACGATGCGCAGGGTGTGGCATGGCTGTGCCTTGATTTGCCGTGCCAAATATTGCCACCCTCCAATGTTGTGCCCGGTGTCGCATACTGTTTTGGGATTTTCTCTTAGTGTTTGCCACCGTCCCATGAGGCTGGTAAGCTCTGAGACATGGGCAAACCCGTTCCTGACATTTTCCTCTGAGATGTTGAGAAGGGCAGGCTGTTGTTCATGGCTTTTGCGCAGGATGTTGGTAGCGGCAAGCACTGTGTTTGTATTTTTTATTTGGTATTCGCCCCCTAATTCGGCCTGGAACGTGGCGTAATTTCTGGTTTTGTAGGTTCGTCCTCCTGCATCGTTTGGCTCTGATGAGATGACCTCAGGGTTTGATTCGGCAAATACGATCTCTGCATGATGATTGGTTGCCACCCTCTCGAACACGGGCTGCGTCTCCGGTAGGGCTTCTCCGATAACAACGGGGGTGCCGTTTTTGATGATTCCGGCTTTCTCGCCGGCAATCTTGGCGAGCGTGTTGCCTAAGAATTGAGTGTGGTCAAGGCTGATATTGGTGATGACAGACAGGATTGGGGAGATGATGTTGGTGCAGTCCAGACGCCCGCCAAGCCCCACTTCGATGACGGCAACATCTACGTTTTGCTCTTTGAAATAAAGAAAAGCCAAGGCTGTGGTAAGTTCAAAAAAGGAAGGGTGAAGGGGCTCGAAGAAGTCTTTGTTGTCTTCGACAAACCGGATAACTCTTTCTTGGCTGATACATTCGCCGTTGACTCGTATTCTCTCGCGAAAGTCGACCAAATGGGGAGAGGTATATAATCCTACTTTGTAGCCGGCTTCCTGAAGTATGGCGGCAAGGGTGTGGGAGCACGATCCCTTGCCGTTGGTGCCGGCAATATGAATGGTCTTATAGCTTCGGTGTGGGTGGTCAAAGTGGTTGTCGAGAGCGATGGTGTTGCCCAGTCCTTCCTTATAGGCGCTGCCTCCCACGTGTTCAAAGACGGGATAGCTGTTGAACAGGTAGTTTACGGTGTCTTGATAAGTCATGGTTACATCTGTGATAAAAGGTTACGGGTGATGAAAAAGCGAAATGGTTATGCTTCGAGACTTTCTCTTTGCATAACCATTTCGCTGCTTGCTTAGTTGAAGTAGTTTCTGAACTTGTTGAAAATACTTTGCTTTGTTGCGTTGTCTCCTTGGAAGTTGCTGCTGTCTCTCAGCGATTCCACGGCCTTTTTCTCTTCCCCGGACAAGGTCTTGGGCACATAGACACTCATGTTGACAATAAGGTCGCCCATGCCACTTCCATATCCTTGTACGGCTGGCAGTCCCTTGCCCCTGAGTCTGACGCTCTTACCGGGTTGTGTGCCGGGCTCCACTTTCATTCTGACGCGCTTGTTGTCGATAGTTGGAATCTCCACGCTGCCGCCAAGAGTGGCGGTTGGGAAGTCGAGCAACAGGTTGTAGATCACGTCCTGGTGATCGCGAACAAAGGTGTCGTTGGGCTTTTCCTCAACGATAACCTGGATGTCGCCATTGACACCATTGCGTGGGCCAGCGTTGCCTTTTCCGCTCACGTTGATAACCATGCCTTCCTCAACACCTGCCGGGATGTTGATTTCCACGATTTCCTCGCCCTTCACCGTGCCGTTGCCGCCACAGTGCTTGCATTTGTTTTTAATGATTTTGCCTTCGCCATGACAGGTTGGGCATTCGCTTTGTGTGGTCATCACACCAAACACAGAGCGCACCGTCCGGCTCACCATACCCGCTCCATGGCATGTGGGACAGGTTTCGGGAACGGCATTGCCTTCTGCTCCGGAGCCATGACAATGGGGGCAGGCAACGTCCTTGCGAACCTTGAATTTCTTGGTAACACCACTGGCCACCTCTTGTAGGGATAATTCTACCTTCAGACGCAGGTCGCTGCCACGATACACGCGCTGCTGCCCCCTGCTCTGACTGCCGCCAAATCCGCCAAATCCACCGAAGCCTCCGCTGTGACCGCCAAATATATCTCCGAACATGGAGAATATGTCGTCCATGTCCATGCCGCCAGCACCTCCGAATCCGCCAAAATCTCCTTGCGGACCGTTAAAGCCAAACTGGTCGTATTGCTGGCGCTTTTGTGGGTCGTGCAGAACTTCGTATGCCTCTGCAGCCTCCTTGAATTTTTCTTCTGCTTCTTTATTATCGGGGTTGCGGTCGGGGTGGTATTTGATGGCCATCTTGCGATATGCCTTCTTGATTTCATCTTGCGATGCGCCCTTGTCCACTCCAAGCACCTCGTAGTAGTCTCTTTTCCCTGCCATTTGATGTTCCTTGTTGAGAAATAATAGTTACCTGTATCTTACTGTCCGACGGCCACTTTGGCATGGCGGATAACCTTGTCGTTCATGGT
>CAYVGR010000335.1:0-2743 GCA_964450065.1 uncultured Prevotella sp.
ACCTCCTCCAAAACAATGTCTTTTTGTTTCAGCTCGCTGTCTTCATGAATTGCCCGTTCCAGGATTTTCGCCAGGTCTTCCTTCTCCAATGATTTGAGGACGTACAGTTGACATCGAGACAACAAAGGACGTATCACCTCGAAAGAAGGATTCTCAGTAGTTGCACCTATAAGCGTAACTACCCCCTTTTCGACAGCGCCTAATAGGGAATCTTGTTGCGACTTGGAGAAACGATGTATCTCATCAATGAACAATATTGGGGATGCTGAATTGAAGAAACGGCCTTGTTGGGCACGTGTAATTACTTCACGAACATCCTTCACACCACTTGCTACGGCACTTAATGTATAAAATGGAACTTTAAGCATCCCTGCGATAATCTGAGCCAATGTGGTTTTCCCCACCCCCGGAGGTCCCCAAAGTATGAACGAGGATATATGACCGGATTCCACCATCTTGCGCAAGACGGCATCCTTCCCTATCACATGTTCCTGCCCAATATAATCATCCAGCGTTTTAGGGCGTAATCTTTCTGCTAACGGTTTGCTCATTTGTGCAAATTTAATAATATAATGACAGACAGCAAGAATACTTTTGTTAAAGATATAGAAAGATATTTTGGAAATCTTTTCAGAAAAAGAACGCTATGAACCTTTCGCATTACAGAATATTAAGTAATTTATAGTCAAGCTTGTAAGATTACCGAAATCTTTACATCTCGAAGCAATAAATTCTTTATATTTGCACTATAGATTCATTTCAATAGGTTAAAGTTAGTTTTTAATAAGGTTAAAGAGCCCCCAATCCGTGTAGTGATACTGTGGATTGGGGTGTTTTGTATTGAATCTTACTTAACACAAACAACTCCGGTGAGCTTATCATCAAAATAGAATGTTTGTTTTAGCGTATCTTCATATACCTTATATTCTACCTGAATGAATTTTAATTTTTCAGTAGAAGGAGTATATCTTACACCCTGTTTTACCAATCCCGACAATTCCGCATTCTTATGCATCACATTTGTCATCGAGTCTGAGACAAAGTATGTGTCTTTTAACTGAGACCACCCAATGATTTTATAATCGTCAAGAATCATATTATGTTTCATGAAATCCTTGACCAATGTTTTTGAGTCATGGCCTTCGCCGCAACTCAGCAAGAGCAGTGCGGCCAAGGCCATGAATGTTGTTTTTGCCGTTTTAAAAATCATTTTCAAACCTTCTTTGCGGGAATATTCCTTAATATCTCAAGCAAATGATCCCATACCATCTGTACAGTAGGTATGTGGAGCCTTTCGTCGGGTGTATGAACGAAGCGCAGGGTTGGGCCAAAACTTACCATGTCTAAATGTGGATATTTCTCAGAAAAGAGACCACACTCGAGTCCGGCGTGAATGCCTCTAACTACGGGTGCCTTTCCAAACAGCTTCTTGTATGCATCAACCGTTATCTTCAGGAGCTTGGAATCAGGATTCATTTTCCATGCCGGATAACCATCATTCTGAAGCACTTCAGCTCCTGCAAGCTGGAATGTAGCCTTTATCGTATTGGCCATGTTGCGCAAGTTGCTCATAACATTCGAGCGCTGGCTTGTCACCACCACTACCTTGCTTTCTTCGCTTTGAACGCTCGCAACATTGCTTGATGTTTCCACCATCGATGCCAAGGCTTTATCCTGACACATGGCAAATACTCCATTGTCGAGCGCTTGCAATGCCCTAATCATGTTTTCGCTCACCTTTTTGGGCATCACGCTCTGTGAATCGGCACTTTGCAATGACCATTCCATGTTGGTGTCGCTCACATGATACTCATCCTCAACCTCTTTGCTGAAGACATTCCAGTCTGCTTTTACAGCTTCTTTCTGATCTGAGGGAACTGCAAATATCACTTTTCCGTCGCGTGTAATAGCGTTGTGCATTTTGCCCGAATTCCACTGTGCCAAGCGCAAGTCCAGTTTCTCCTGTTGCTTATACAGAAAGCGGGCAAGAATTTTGATTGCATTCGCACGTTTTTTCTCGATATCATCACCGGAATGTCCACCTATCAAACCCTTCAAAGAACCTTCCATGAAGAAATATCCAGAGGGTGCAGCTTCGCGTGTGAAGCTGAATGTTGCGGTTGTATTGATACCACCCGCACATGACACAAAAATCTGTCCCTCGTCCTCGGAATCAAGATTGATAAGATAATCACCGGTCATAAATCCGGCTTTCATGCCAAAAGCCCCGGTAAGCCCAGTCTCCTCGTCAACGGTAAAGAGACATTCCAATGGGCCATGCTCCAAATCGTCCGAGTCGAGAAGCGCCAATTCAATAGCAACACCAATGCCATCGTCTGCACCAAGAGTAGTTCCTTTTGCATGCAGCCACTCGCCGTCAATATACGTCTGGATAGAATCTTTATAAAAATCAAAGTCGATATCAACCAGCTTGTCGCATACCATGTCCATGTGACTCTGTAATACTGTTGTAGCCAAATGCTCGTAACCTTTGCTTGCCGGTTTACATATGATCACATTACCGGTTTCGTCTACTTTAGATTTCAGTCCACGCTCCTTGGCAAATTCCAGCAAATAAGCTCTGATTTTTTCTTCATGTTTGGAAGGACGGGGAATTTCATTTATCTTTGAAAATTGCTCAAACACACGAGCAGGTTCTAATTTTGCCATGATCATAATTTTTAAATGTTTATCAAATTTCTTTTGCGATTTGCTCATTTTGCACTATCTTTGCACCGTTTGT
>CAYVGR010000336.1:0-2719 GCA_964450065.1 uncultured Prevotella sp.
AAACTATTGACAAAACACCTTCTGATTTTCGCTTATTTGAAAATCAGTTGGACTTTGCTCGAAATACGCGAAAAATACGGTGTTTTGTAAGCACCTGACTGTCAGCGATTTTGAAAAAACAGCCTTTTGTTTCCTATTTTCCCACCTGCGCTTGAATATCGAATGGCATGACGTGAAGAGCTTAAACACCGTGCGATTAAAGCTCTTCCACGCTGTCATCAAGGCTTAACCGTGCTATGATAAAGCATCAATCGCAACAACCTTACATTTTTTTGTCGAGCTTGCTACGGTCGTACCGAAAAAAGATGGCGCATTTTTCTCTATATGTCTCGAAAATAATGCGCGAAAAACGGTAATTATATTTTACTGTTTTAGAAAGGACGTATGCTTCAATCAATCATAAACTAATGCCATGAATACCTTTCTACCATTGTAGGAAGATGACATAGCCTTGGTCGATTGCTGAGTAGTTACAGGCATTTCACGTTTAACAATGCACCTTTCATCGTTCACAATTATTCCTAAGGGCATCGAATCATCTCTATCAGGCTTGCGAATAAATTTGAATGATCGGTGCAAGGTTTTTCACATACCTGCGTTTAATAGATAGAAGTATTTACTGATGGGAGACGCGATAGCAGACAGGGAGGAACAAATTGTCAGCTTGTTCCGACAGGGCAATGCCTTGGCGATGGACATGCTGTATGCCGACTACGCCCCCTATCTCACAGGCGTTTGTGCACGATATATCAGCAATGACGACGATCTGAAAGATGTGTTGCAGGAGGGATTCATCAAAGTCTTCACACAGATAGAGCATTTTGAATATCGTGGACGAGGCTCACTGCGAGCATGGGCCAGCCGCATCATGGTGAACGAGAGCCTGCAAGCCCTGCGCCGACAAAAGCGCTGTCTCAACACCCTGACGGACAATGCGCTGCCCGACTTGCCCGACGAAGAGCCTGATACCGAAGGCCTGGAGCCAGAAACCTTAGTTCGGCTCATGAGGAAGATGCCCGATGGCTACCGCACCGTGCTCAACCTTTACGTCATAGAGGGCAAGAGCCACAAGGAGATTGCGCAGCTACTCGGTATCAAGCCCGACAGCTCGGCATCGCAACTGTATCGTGCTAAAAACATGTTGGCACAACTCATCAAGAATCACCAAGGAGGCAAGCTATGAACGACAAATGGATAAAAGACCTGAAACAACTCGGCAATCAACACCAACAGATGCCGCCTAAGGGGTTGCTCGACGATGTGAAGCGCGAAATGGCGGCACGTGGCCTGATGCCTGCCGTGAAAAAACCAAGTGCACGCACCGAGCCACTGTGGCGGCGTGTTGCCGTTGCAGCGGGCATAGCAGCCATACTGGGTGTAGGCACGGTGGGCTATTTGGCTTACGACAGCCGCTCGGAACAGACCGCATCCACCGCTCCCGGGCAGGAAAAAGCGATGATTGTTGCAGGAAATCAGGACTTGGAAACGATGTCAGAAACTTCTCCTGCCACCACCACAGACCAGTCACTGCTCGCAAAATCACAGACACGGCGCGCATCAGGAACGGTTGCCGAGCGTGTAATGACAGCAGCTTCGGACGTGAAAGCGGCCTTGGGTCTGGACGTTGCGGACAATCCTGAAAAAGAGGAAGAGCCACTCATCGCCCAAGCCGACCTTTCTTTGTCACAACCATCTGCCGGCGAAAGCAACCGACAGGCAACACCTACCTCTACACACCGCACCAAAACCAACTCTTACCGCAACGCTGCCACCCCCTCGTCCCACTCCTCCCATTCTTCACCGTGGGGTGTCAGCATGTATTACGGTGGGTATCCTTCTGCATCGCCGATGTCCAACGGCAACATCAATGGAATCGTGTACAGCAGTCCTAACGTCGCCTATCCTGCCAAACTGTCTAAGGAAGATGCCGAAAGACTGGTCAAAGCCGACATTCCGCCCATCGTGCACGAGGAGCACCATCGCCCCATCAAGGTGGGCGTATCACTGGAATACCGCCTTGCCAACCGATTGAGCCTGCTGTCGGGTATCACTTACAGCCGACTGACCTCCGACTTTACCGAGGAAAGTCCGTCGGCCACCAGCACAACCAAGCAGAAACTCCACTACATCGGAATCCCCCTCAGCCTCAGCTACAGCGTTTGGCAAAACCCACGCGTCAATGTTTATGTCAAGGCCGGGGGTGCAATAGAAAAGCTTGTCAAGGGAGAAGCCACCACACAACGCACAGCCGAAACAACCACCGAGCCACAGACAACAGCCGACGTGAGCGAGCATCGTCCCGTGTTCAGCACCCATGCCGCCGCCGGTGTGGAGTATCGCCCGGGCAAGATAGTCAGCATCTTTGCAGAACCGGGAGCCGAACTCTATTTCAAGAATGGCAGCGGGATCAGGTCCTCATACACCGACAAGCCGCTGAACTTCAATCTCAATGTGGGTCTCAGAATGAGTATAATCAGCAAATAGGACTATAACAAACACCTTCCGGTTTCGAATCTTCACCGCAAAACAGCCCCCGAAACCTCATTCCACCTATCGGTATGGAACAAAAGTTCCCGTGTGGCTTATGACCTGGGAATTGTCCCGAATACCAACCAAAACGGTCTTTATACAGCACAAAAAGAGGCAATACCAAACATCTTCATCGTTTTTTAATAGCATCTTCATTATCCTTAATTCCGCAACACTATTATAAATTAAA
>CAYVGR010000337.1:0-2691 GCA_964450065.1 uncultured Prevotella sp.
AGACATACTCCGGACCGCGTGCACGCCCCTCGATTTTGAAAACCCTTACACCGGCCTCCATCATGCGGTCGATAAATCGGATGGTCTTCAGGTCTTTCGGACTCATGATATATTTGTTATCCACTTCGAGCTCGTTGTCGGTCTCGCGGTCTTTCACGGTGTACGAACGCCGGCATATCTGTACACATTCGCCACGATTGGCAGATCGGTTTTGCGCGTGCAGACTGAGGTAACACTTGCCCGAAATGGCCATGCACAGGGCACCGTGACAGAACATCTCGATACGCACGGGCTTGCCCATAGGGCCGCATATATTCTGTTCCACGATCTGCCGGTGAATATTTTTCACCTGATCTAAGTTGAGTTCGCGCGCCAAAACGCTCACGTCGGCAAACTGACTGTAGAACTTCAGAGCCTCAACGTTGGAGATATTGAGTTGGGTGGACAGATGCACTTCCATGCCCACCTCACGGCAATAGGTCATCACAGCCACGTCTGAAGCGATGATGGCCGACACACCGGCAGCCTTGGCAGCATCGATAATCTGCCGCATAGCTTCCATATCGTTGTCGTAGATCACTGTGTTCACCGTGAGATAGCTCTTGATGCCGTGCTTGTCGCAGGTCTCGGCAATCTCGTGCAGGTCGTTGATGTCGAAGTGGTTGGCACTGTGCGAACGCATATTGAGTTGTCCGATGCCAAAATAAACGGCATCGGTCTGAGCCTGTATAGCAGCCGCCAATGACTCCCGTGAACCCACCGGAGCCATAATCTCGAAATCTTTTAACGCTAAATTCATATTGCAAAGTTACTAAAAACTAAAATGGTAAAAGAGCAAAAAGAATTAATTTTGCACTTGCATCCAATATTATAAACATGCTTGTAGGCTATGTGCTTTCTTAAAAATACATTAACTTTGCATATATGGATGCTTGAGAAGCGTTTTAGGGAAATCACCGTATGGCCTGCCACCGAGTTTCATCAATAAGCCAACAATCCACATTGATATGATGCAAAGTGTTTTTCTTTTTTCCATTATCCTTGCTGGGATTCTCTCTGCTTGTAGCAATAGGGATGCTCAACAAACTGTTCCGACCTCCGGCGCGTTTGTCGACGAGGTGATTATCAAGACCACTCCCGTGAAAAATCAGGGTCGCAGTCCGCTTTGCTGGGTCTATGCCATGTTGGCTACCATAGAGTCTGAGCGGCTGATGATGGGGGACTCTTTGGAGCTTTCGGCCGATTATTATGGAAGGATGCTGCTGAAAGACGAGGCCCGCGAGTATTTTTTCTCTGATAAGAAGGGGGAGATTTCGATGCGAGGCACATCTTCGATGCTTCTCAACCTGCTCAGTCGCTATGGCGCCCTACCCTATACGTCGTTCTATAACAAGCGGCCGATCAATTACAATGTGCTTTCGAGAAAGGCCGGGCAGGTGGCCGAAACTGCGCCAGGCTTGGATAAAATGAACGAAAGATTGGAGCGGTTGCTCGATGATAACATAGGCTATCTGCCTGCCGCCGTCTTCATGTTTGGCATGGAGTACACGCCCGGGCAGTTTGCCGAGAGCGTTTGCCTGCCCGGGGAATATCTTTCGCTCACGAGTTTTTCGCATCACCCTTTCGGCGAACGCTTTGTCCTCGAAGTGCCCGACAACCAGATGCGCGACAGTTTTATGAACGTTCCTATCGACACGCTGATGTTTCGGGTGGAGCGGGCCATCCGCCGTGGCCACCCCGTGTGCTGGGAGGGCGACATCAGTGAGCCGGGATTCAACTTCGGGGAGGGGCGCGCCGTAGTGGTGCACAGGCAGCGCCCGCCTTTCAACAAGGAGAAGACCATAACCCAAGCCGACCGCCAACGCGCTTTCGAACGGCTGGAAACCACCGACGACCACTGCATGGAGCTGTGCGGACTGGCGCGTGACAAGGAGGGAAATAAATATTTCAAGGCCAAGAACTCATGGGGACAAACTGGCCGATACCAAGGCTTTGTGTATCTCAGTGATGATTATGTGAAGTTCAAGACCATAGCTGTCTACATGTCAAAATCTGCGTGGGGCAAATAAGAGCCCGTCATTACAAAGGCTTGTATTTATCTTGACAAACACCCTTCCATATTTCGCGAATTTGAAAATAAAAATCCTACGGTTCTAAATTCGCGAAATTTGCGACAATTTGTAATGGTTTGAGAATCAGCTACTTCGTTTCAACCTCTTTGTTACCCCTATTTTATCAGTCGCCATTGCATATCGAATGGCAGGGCGATGAAGCCCCAATCGCACTCTGACAAAGCCTTTTTCGTGCAACCATGAAGCCCAAAACACACCGTGATAAAATAGTAAACGCAATGCCACGGATTATTTCCGGTTTGCCCAATAAAAAAAATCGGTCAAAACATGGCGCATTTTTATCCAGATGCCTCAAAAATAATCAGTGGAAAACGATAAATTTATTTTATAAATGAAGAGGGAAAGTAAGTGAAGAATGAAGAGGGAAGAACGAAGAATCAACGCGCAACCTAATTTTGAATTTTAATTATGACGAGTTGATGAGCTTGCGAATAATTGTGAATTGCTAAGGATTGTAAATTATCACAAGGGGTAGTCTTTCAGACTGTACCCATACGGCGGATATCCTTCCCCCTGGTTTCCGCTTCGCTCCAACCAGGGGCTATTGAAAGGTTGTCCT
>CAYVGR010000338.1:0-2670 GCA_964450065.1 uncultured Prevotella sp.
TTGCTGTCGGTATGGCTCAATTCCTTGATAGTCATCTTGTTCATACCAAAGGTGAGATTGGCTGACAGGAGATAATCCGTACCGCGAAGAATGTCACCGTTAATGGTCAACTCAAAACCATTGTTAGTCACCTTGCCAATGTTTTGCATTTCCCTGGTATATCCGGACACGGCAGGAATGGTAGACCTGTAGAGCAGGTCTCGTGTGGTGTTAAAATACAACTCCGGAGTAATGGTGAGCCTGCGATCGAAGAATGCCATGTCGAAGGCAAAGTTGCGGGTAACGGTTGTCTCCCATTTAATATCCCTGTTGGGGAAAGTAGAGGAGGCAGAGTAGTATAGGTCGCCATTGGTCGTGGCTTCGCCGAACCCCGGACCGCCGGTGGATTGTGCATCATAGAGATATCGCCAGAGGTCATCACTGATATTGTTGTTTCCGGCAAGACCGTATGCTACACGGAATTTCAATTGGTCAATCCATTTCACATCTTGTAGGAATTCCTCGGCCTTCATGTCCCAAGCACCGGAAATTGAGGGGAAGTAACCCCAGCGGTTGCCCGGCGCAAACTTGGAGGAACCATCGGCACGGAATGTGGCAGAAAGCAAATACTTGTGCTTGAAGTTGTAGGCTGCTTGGCCAAAGTATGACAACATGCGGTTGGCTGTAGACAATCTGGATGTGCTTTCGTATGGAGTGCCTAGTCCCATGTTGTCCCATGCCTTGTTTGCACCAACGGTACGGTCGAACAGGTGGTTGGTCTGCACATTCTCCCTATACTGGGAGTTGTACATCTCGAAGCCAAGCAGGAACGACCAGTTGTGGGCATTGTTATTAGTGAAAGAGTAGTTGGCCGTGTTGGTCCATGTGTAGGATTCTGAGCGTCTGTCGGATATTGTTGCAACCGGTTTGCTTTGGTGGATGCTGTTTTTGCCTACGTTTGTGAGTGGGCCGTAGTATTGATTGTCATCCCTGAAGTCTATACTATAGTTGCCTTCCGTACGGAGAATAAGATTCTTGATGGGAGTCCACTGTAGAGAGAACTGGTTGTTTAAGCTGTATTGATGTCTTTTCCTTTGATTGGTCTCAATATCGCTCTTGGGATTGGTATAGGAAAAGAGTTCCTCCTCATCGGGGTCAGCCATGTAGGAAGCCCATGTTCCAAATTCCCGAAGCCCATTTGTGGGGCGGTAGCGCAGTACGTCTACAATACCTCCGGAACCGATACGATCACCTCCCGCACCAATGTCTCGACGATAGGTTATGCGGGGATTATAGGTGAATGTCAAGTTCTTGGTGAGGTTTGCGGCTAATTTAAAATTGAGATTGGTACGACGTACACCCGAGCCAAGGATAATACCTCTGTCTTCGGTCTGTGTCAGCGAAGCGTTGAACTTCAAGTTTTCGGTACCACCGCCTACTGTTACGTTGGCTGAGTAGTTGAGCGGATTTTCGCCCATCACCTCGTCCTGCCAGTCATGTGTAGGCAGTTTGCCATAAAGGTCGAGGTCGAGAGGGTTTCCGAAGTTGCCACGGAATGACTTTGCCCATGAGG
Source organism: uncultured Prevotella sp. (assembly GCA_964450065.1). GTDB lineage: Bacteria > Bacteroidota > Bacteroidia > Bacteroidales > Bacteroidaceae > Prevotella. Next base: position 1,553 of record CAYVGR010000338.1, read on the forward strand.
AGCGGTTGCCATTAGCTGCTGCACGGTCATATTGATAGTCGGCAAACTGTCTTGTGTTCATCAGATCAAGTGACTTGGACAGGGTTGCTACGGAGAGACGGCCATTGAATCCAACCTTAATCTTACCGGCTTGCGCACTTTTGGTCGTAACGATGACAACACCATTACCACCCTTGGCACCATAAATGGCTGTGAGAGAGGCATCCTTGAGCACATCGATGGAAACGATGTCGGAAGGTGGAATGTCGTTGATGTTGGCTTGCTGGAAGCCGTCGACGATGAACAACGGGTCGTTGCTTTGGGTAACTGAGGTGGCGCCACGTACGCGAATGTTAATATCTGCACCTGGCTGTCCGTCGACTGTGGTTACCTGTACACCGGCAATCTTACCTTGCAGGGCTTCGGCGGCAGATGCAACGGGGACGTTGGCAAGCTTGGCACCGGAAATGGAACCTACCGAACCGGTGAGGTCCTTACGGGCCTTGCTGGTATAACCCAGAACAACAACTTCGTCAAGATTTCCCGATTCTTCTTGGAGAACAATGCTCTGTTCTTCATCAGAAGCAGTGATTTCCTGGGAAACCATACCGATGTAGTTGATCACGGCGGTTTTGCCTTGTTGAAGTTTGAGGGTGAAATTACCGTCAAGATCGGTCACGGTGCCGTTCTTGTTGTTGCCCTTTTCGATAACAGAAGCACCAATAATCGGCTCATTATTGGCGTCAGTCACTGTACCTTTTACAACATCCTGAGCCATTGCCGACAGTGGCAACAAGGTCAGAATGGTCATAAGGCATAGCTTACACAATGTTTGAATTGCGTTCTTCATTCCATATAATTTTAAGTTAATAATTTTAGATATTTAGTGATTTGTTTTTAACTAAAAGAGATTGTTTTTAAGTTTGCGGTAGATGATTAGTTTTCACAAAATTAATAACTATTTTACTTTTCACAAAACATTATTTAGTTTTTTTTATATTTACAGTGTTTTTCCCCCTTTTTGGACAACAATTCCGCTTATGTTAATATGATTGGGCGGTTGATATGCCATACGTGTATTCTTTATGTTTAGGGTTTTGCCAACGGTAAGCAGTAGTCGGGACTCTGTCATTGAATAC
>CAYVGR010000339.1:0-2666 GCA_964450065.1 uncultured Prevotella sp.
GCTTATGATTTTGACGGTGACGGTAAGGCTGAACTGATGATGAAGACTGCCGACGGAACTGTAGACGGAACAGGAAAAGTTATTGGCGACAGCAATAAGAACTGGGTAAACACAGAAGTTGGAACTTCGCAGTATGGGCGTATCATGCAGGGACCGGAATATCTCACTGTGTTTAACGGTCTCACGGGCGCTGCAATGAAGACCGTTGACTACATACCCGACCGAGGGCCAGACGGTGTTTGGGGCGACAACCATGCCAACCGCTCAGAGCGTTATCTCGCAGCCTTGGCCTTTCTCGATGGCAAACATCCCTCAGCCGTGTTCTGTCGCGGATACTATACCCGCACAACCCTCGCCGCATGGAACTGGGATGGCAAAGACCTGAAGCTGCATTGGTATTTCGACACTCACCCGCAGCAAGCGCAGAAAGAGATTTTGGGCAAGCTAAACCTGACCAACAAGGCTACACCCGACTACGCCGGACAGGGCAACCACAACCTTCGTGTGGCCGATGTGGACGGCGACGGCAAGGACGAAATTGTATATGGTTCAATGTGTGTAGACCATGACGGCAGTCCGCTCTACAACACGGGGCTTGGCCATGGCGATGCCATGCACTTGGTGGCCGAACCCATAACTAACAAGCTCTTGATATGGGACTGCCACGAAAACCGCCGAGACGGCTCCACGCTTCGCGATGCGGCCACAGGCAAGGTGGTTTTCCAGAAGAAGGCCAACTTCGATGTAGGACGCGCCATGGCAGCCGATATCGACCCCACCCACTATGGTGTGGAGGTATGGAGTGCCAATGTTCCGCTCACTTCCCCATTCTCAAAAAACATACAACAGAACAGACAGGATGGCGAGACAGACTACAGCGATGCCAGCCGCAGCGTGAGACGTCTATCGTGTAACTTTGCAATATGGTGGGACGGAGGACTCACCCGGCAGCTGCTCGACCATGCCACCATCACCAAATACAATCCCTCCACACAGTCGGTAGATGTGGTGAAACGACTCGACGGCGTGTTCAACAACGGCACCAAGTCTAATCCCTGTCTCTCGGCCGACATCATAGGCGACTGGCGAGAGGAGGTAATCGTGCGCAATGAGGCGAGCACCGAGCTGCGCATCTATACCACTGATATCCCCACGCAGCACCGCGTGCCCTGTCTTATGACAGACATCCCCTATCGGGAGAGCGTGGCCGCAGAGAATGTGGCCTACAACCAGCCACCGGAATTAGGCTATTATCTCGGGCCTGATGCCCCATTGCCCAACACGAAAAAGCCCTGACGGTCAGGGCCTGAAAAACGAACAGCGTTGCCCCTTCCTTACAAGTGTGGGGGCAACGCTGTTTTTATTGTCTTGATTGTTCTATCTTCTGTCTAAAACTTATACACCGCAAAGGTCTTCGCAGGAACCGTAACAGTGGCATTGTTGCCGTTGGCCTGCACAGCAGACTCCTTAGGTACCACGTTGGTGGGGTTATCAAGCGAGTTCGTTGCACGCATATCATTGGAATGCAGCAAGGTAGCAGTGCCCGCTCCGAGCCCCTTAGCACCCTTAAAGGTAAGTGCTATTTCCTTGGGCTGGTCGTTGTTATTGACAATCTTCACAATGTATTTCTTGGCATTCTTATCATAAACGGCACTGGCATAAAGCCCGTTGTCACCCTTCACAGCCTGGTTGTTCTCGGTCAGTGAGAGCGTGTGGGTACCGCGGTTGGTGGCATAGAGCATCTGTACATACCAGTTGACCGAACGCACGCTCCGCAGATTGTCGAACCAAATCAAGTCCGGTCGCCATTGCCAGCCCTCCACATGAGCGAACAAGGGGGCGTAGGTAGCCTCGTGCACCAGGTCGGCATTGCGCTCCAAGCCAGTCATGAAAGCGGCCTCCGAGAGCGCAGCTTCAAAATTATTCATGGCCACATCGGGCTCGTTGCCAAGTCCACGCACATGGCTGGCATACTCGCCGGCAAACACTTTCGGTCCCTTGCGGTCGTAGTTGTCGTAACGACCGGCATTCTTAAAGAACCAGTCGGGAGCCATATAATAGTGCTCATCCACCAGTTCTACACCGAGTCGGCGCATCTCTTTCCAACCATAGTCGAAGTGCTCGCCACTGGCCGATGGACCGGAAGAGCCACAAATCTTAATATCAGGATATTTCTTGCGAATCTGCTCGATAAACTTTTGCAGGCGCACGGGATAGAGTTCACCCCACTGCTCGTTGCCAATGCCAATCTGTTTCAGGCCAAACGGCTCAGGGTGCCCCATGTCGGCACGAAGTTTTCCCCATTTTGTCGTCGTTGCACCATTGGCAAATTCGATAAGGTCGAGTGCATCGTCAATATACGGCTGTAAATCATCTAAGGAAGCATGCGCCGTGGTCGACTTGTCGTCGTTCTGATACTGGCAGGCCAATCCCACTGAGACGATAGGCAGAGGTTCGGCTCCAATTTTCTCAGAAAGGAGGAAATACTCGTAGAAACCCAGTCCATAGGTCTGATAATAATTAGGGTACATGCGATGGGCAAAGGTGTAATTCCAACGGTTTTCGTTAAGCGGGCGGTTCTCGGCCGGTCCCACACTGTTTTTCCATTGGTAGCGGGTGGCAAGGTCTGTGCCCTCAACAATACAGCCACCGGGGAATCGGAAGAT
>CAYVGR010000340.1:0-2652 GCA_964450065.1 uncultured Prevotella sp.
CCACCGGGAAGTAATACACGTGTTTTCTTTTTAGCCATAGGTCTATTTATTTATATTTTTATTGATTTACTTAAATATATATTTATATATCGAGGCGGTTCACAACCTCTTGTTTGCGACAAGAGATGTCACTCCCCCACCCTACTCTCTCATTCGTCTGATCATAAAGTCAAATGCCGGCTTCACGGCTGCACGCTGTGCCGACGTAATCTCAAAAGTGTTGATACGTTTCAGCGCCGCACGCGCAGTGATACGCGGAGTTACCGACCCCAGTTGCTTGAAGATGGCATCGGTTTGTTTCCACATCTTCAACTCATCTGCCGTACCTATTCTCACATCTATGCGGTTGGGCACGAAAAACAACTTGCTATCCATTTCCGGCGTGGTGTGGCGCAGGGCATTGATAACCTGCACAAACATTCCGGTGGAATCAAGTGCCTTCTCTTCATATTCGTATGGACAAACAATATAGTCAGCAGAGGTAAACATCGGGATCAGTCCGTCCTCTGAGACGTTACCCGGAGAGTCGAAGAGAACAAACCCCTCAGTCTCCGACGCCGAGTCCATAAGCTGCTGCATCGTTTCCGGGTCCTGTACGTCGAAATCCTGTATTGTATAAGGCTCCTCCTGTCCCTCATACGTCTCCATATCCTTACGGCGCTGCATAGATATTGACTTCTGCAAGTCCGTGTCTATGATACACACATCTTGTTTCTTCCAGGCCAGGTAATTGGCAAAGAGTATGCACAACGTAGACTTGCCCACGCCTCCCTTCTGATTAGCAAATACAATTTTGCGATTCTTCATAACAACTTGTCTATATATATAATTGTATTTGCAAATATAAGTATTAATATCTAAACAAACAAACATATTTTAAACTATTTAGCTATAAAAATATAAATACAAGTAAATACATAGATATATATACCTATACATATAAAAACATACATACTTTTATCTTTTTATATATACAAGTAAATGCATATCTATATCAACAATTAAACAAATTTATATGTATTTATATATTAACTTATATGTATTTGAAGATATATATCTAAACTACTTTATATATATAAATATATTCGTATAAAACGCAAAGACTTAAAACAAACGTACATCTAATTATAAATCAACGCATTAAACAACATACAACGAAGTTTATATATTTATGTTTTTATATAGAAATATATAAAATCGAAGAAGATCACAGCCGAATAAATACTTATATAAATATATTAAAGAATAAACAAACTTATATTTATATATATAACTATAGTTATACATAATTATATGTTAATATATAAAATTATATAAGTAAAAACACGAACAACTATTTATATAAAAGTATATGAAACTTAATATTTATATATACTTTTGTATAACAAGTTATGCAAGTAAAAATATATTAACATAAATAAACGTATATACAAATACGTATTAAGGCATTTATATATTTATTCTAAAATATATTTAAATATAAAATAGATTAGAAAAAAGAGCAAAAAATAGAGACGATGAGCTAATAATTAATTTCTAACAGCAAATTATTGAATATAATTATATTTATAAACGGCATCATATATAATTATTTATACTTATGAATATATGATTTAATATGTATTTATATATTTATATATTTGAATGAATAAGTGGAAATATATTAATACATATGCATGTTTGTTCACTCTCTCTGATGTAACAGTGCAGAGCTTTTACTCCATCAAAAAACAGAAAAGAAAAATAATAAATTTTTTCATAAGATTATTATATCATTAGTAATATCATTAGTTCATATATTAGTAGGAATGTGTAACTATTTGAAATACAATTGATTATTATGTTTGTCTACGACATTATGGGAGCATTGGTGCGACATTTTAGGAGTATTGGTGCGACATTTTAGGAGGGTCTCTGCGACAAATAGGGAGTATGTTTTTGAGTTTGCTGACATAAAGGGAACATGCCTGCGACATAAAGGGAAATTCTTGTGATATTTGTGAGTTATATTTTACATTATTCTGAGTTAATCGCATAAATATATCCTTTGTCATAATTTTATGATTAGTTACCTCTGAGTATTTCAAATTATTTGTTTGATATATATTGTTTGTTATCAGTATGTTATAAATATGTGTGACAAATAGGGAGGTTTCTGTTGTCGCTTTTTCAGACTTGGTGCGACAAATAGGGAGCTTGTTCTGATAAATTGACAAGTTGCGACAAATTGAATGAATGTTTCCATTAATTACGTAGTAATTAATACATATTGCCTAATTTTGTTGATATTATAACCATTGGTCTGCAAATTTGTTTGTTTTTTGCGCGTATTTTGAAGGAACTCGGTGTGTAGTCCAGAATATTCGAAAATTTTCGGTTAATTATGGCAATATTAGGCAAATAATAACTACATTTGTGTCATGATCGATAGTCTTGATATTAAATGTGGTTTTTTATATCTTGTTTATAATCAATTATTTATATAATATTAGAAGTGGGGTAGCGGCACTCTGAATCCTGCTACCTATGAATTGTAGGTTTGATAGCGTTTTTTACGCAAAAAAAATCGACTTGGTATGCAATCACTATCTAATGGCGGTGCGATTAGGCTTTAATCATATCGTGATTAGGCCTTAATCATGTCGTGATTAG
>CAYVGR010000341.1:0-2631 GCA_964450065.1 uncultured Prevotella sp.
GCCGACCTTGCCTTTGCCGCAGCCATCAACAGTCATGGCATTAGCACGCTCACTACGGGAGCCAACATAACATACGTGAAGTCGCCTTTGCTTGGGGACAAACTGTGTGCCGAGGCTCACGAGATTGTCAACCATCACCGCATGCCCTTTGCCGAAGTGCGTATCACCAATCAACATGGAGACTTAATAGCTTTCTTCACTGCAAGCGGATATCGCAAGAAACCGCTTAGCCAAACCTAAAACTCCCTGTATGAAGAAAGGTTTTCCACTCGATACAAGCTTCTGACCCTTTAACAAAAGGCTTAGGAAAGGTACACTTCGTTTGTTACAGAGCTGCACCTAAAAACCTCTGCACCTTATTCATAAACTCCCCTAAATTTGCACCGTCTACGAAGCAATGGTCTACATAGATGCCAATCGGCATCACCCATCTGCCCTCTTTCCTCATGGCCTTTCCCACATTTATCAACGGCCAGTCACTGCCTAACCCAGGCTTATGGAAGGTGTAGGTCATACTCGTAAAATAGAGCGTTGGTGTGGCCGAGATGTTGACAACCCCCGTCTCGCCACTTTCTATCAGTTCCCGGTTCACCCCATAGGGGTCACCATTCTCGGGAATATCCGCAATGATCTCCTTCACCTTGTCATAAAATGCCTGATAGTCCTCAATATAGGGAATGAGCACCGTGTAGAAAGTGCCACCCTTCACGGCTACAGGAACTGTGGCACCTAACGTGTCGAACCAACACACCCCCTCTCCGTCGGGACGATAACCCAATTCCCGAACCTCGTTAGCTGCACGCAAAATGGCATACAAATACCTAATGAAGAACGACGTATGATTTTGTTTGCTCTCATTCAGCGCCTCCGTACAATCCACTTCAGAGGTGATGCTATACCAGCTGTTGGCAAACTCCTTCATGAACAGCCAGTTGTCGCGGCGCTCCCATGTCTTTGTATCGATTCGGTGTTTCATAGTCTGTTTTCAATGAATAACGGCCTTGGGCACGTTTTATTTCATAGCAAATCTATAAACATTGCTACTCGGGGCAAGAGTTATCGGGCTTCAGTCTGTTTTCAAAGCATAGGTCCAAGACATCAACATTCAACCCAACAGCATCAGCCTGTCGCCAATAACGAATCCTGAAACAGCGATGAACTTGCAAATATATTTGAACGAAAAAGCAGCGATATTTTTATTTACAAACATCCCTCTGTATTTCTCAAATTCAAAAAACAAATTACTGTCGCCCGGAATACGCGAAATTTGCAGCAATTTACATTCACCTAACAATCAACGACTTAGCAAAACACAGATTAAAAACCATTATTTTTCGCTTGCGTTGAAGTATCTATTGGCAGGACGATGAAGCCCTAAACGTCATGCGATGAGATTCTATTCGCATGCCCATGAAGCCCAAAACGCACGATGATAAGATAGCCGTCGCAGCATCCTGGATATTTTCGTGTTTTTTTAACAGATAACCACCGTCGAAACATGGCGCATTTTTCTCTGGTTGTCTCGAAAATAATTGCCAAAAAACGGTAAACTGTTTTTACATATCACAGAACTTCGATGGGGACGGTTTCGAGTCAAGCAGTCCTCAATTATACCTTTTCAAACAGAAGAGTGACAAGACTACAAGATATTATGTAACTTTGCAGCAAATTAGACGAAAACTATATTCGTTTAGCATAAAAACCATGAGCTTTTATGTTTTACTAAAAGGGGAATATTATAAACAATAATTTATAGAAATGAAAAAGACAATATTGTCAGCTATTGCCATTGTAATGTTCACAGGCCTGCAAACTATTTGTGCCCAAGACGTTAAGGGCAATGTCCACACAATGTCCAGAGAGCAAGTCGAGACTATTGCTTCAGAGACCGAGTCTGCTTACAAAAATCTGAAGAAGCAAATGAGCGATGCAAGGTCTCAAATGAACAACCAAAAAAAGGCATATAAGAAAGCGCAGAAAGCTTATAAAGAGTTGTCCAAGCAGATGAAAGAAGCCAAGAAACAAATGAAAGACGCTCAGAAAGCATTGAGGCTGAGAAAAAAATTGGATACCCTTTCCAACTAAGATTATAAAATAAAGAAAATAAAAATATAAACTCACGACAGGCCGAGACTTCCTTGATTATTTTCCAGTTCAAGAAGTGGAAAGTTCCAATAAATTGCTTATATTTGTAGGACAAAGGGAATGTTAAAATCAAGGAGGAAAATATGGAAAAGCCTAATAACTTCCGGTCAATTTGTATTCTGTTTGTATTGGCCGTGCTTGCTATGCCTGTGCAAGCGCAACAAGATTACTATACCATATCAGGAACTGTAAAAGACGGAAACACCGGCAAAGGCTTGGCCTATGTCAATGTTTTGGCTCCCAAGGAACATGTTTCCACAGTGACCAACGCAGAAGGTCGATTTCTCTTGAAAACGACCCAGCGTCCCGATCAAATCACAATATCGCACGTAGGGTATCGTACAAAAGAGTTCCCATTAAGTGACAAGTTAGAGCATTTGAAGATTGTCTTACAGCCAGCTGTAGTGGTATTGTCTGAAATCGTCGTCAACTCGGGCGACCCACGTGAGATATTAAAAAAGGCCATATCTAAAATACCAACCAATT
>CAYVGR010000342.1:0-2630 GCA_964450065.1 uncultured Prevotella sp.
CACCGTCGGGCATGGTCTTCAGCTTGTCGAAGATTTCGAATATCATACGTCCATAGTGGCGCACGGGTACCGTCTTCGACAGGTAACTCATCGGTTCCGGCTTATCGTTGATTTTCTTGGCCTGCGACACGTCATAAGGCCAGTCGATATCGAGTTTAAAATCGCTCATCAAGGCCAAGTGATCCCATAGCTTCTGCTTGTAATCGGCATTTTCCCTTATCTGCGGAAACATGCGTCCCATGGTCACGATGATGGTTTCTGCACAACGCTGGCGTTCGGCCTTGTCTTCCAAGGTCAGTGCATGGTTTATCATTTTTTGCACTTCCCTGCCATATTCCGGCAACACAAGACTCTCGCGCTGAGTGTTATAATCTAATCCTTTTATATTCATAATCAGAAGTTTCTATTCATCGCCCCACCGGGGAGGGGCTGCCGGCAGGAGACCTGAACGGCATTGTTTAATTATCTAAATGTGCTCTTGGTTTAGCCATCTCCCACCCGGCACAAGGAGACGAAGACAGCTTACAACAGCTTTCTCGGCTGTTTGGCCACAAAATCCTTCAAATAGAACGGTACAAAATAGGCCACATCCTCAAATTGCCCAAGTGCCACCCGCTTTTCTGCCAATGGCATCATGTTCTTGGCAAGAGGCTCAATACCTTCTATGAAGTGGGCATTGGGATGATTGATAGCCTCTTTGCACTTCATGGCTCCGTTGCCAAAGAAATACACCGGACCCTTATCTAAGTATTCCTTATAGGTTTCCGAGTCCACCACATCGGCATGAATAGAGCGCACTTCATTCAGCGCACGGTCGAATATCTGGGCATAAACCTCCATTCTGCGGGCATCGAGCATGGGGCAGAGCAATGCGTTTTCCTCCGCAACGCGCTCCTTGAGCAACACAGGGACACACAACAATTCGAGCGTAGGCACCCCGATGAGCTTCACGTCGCGACCGTAGCACACACCCTTGGCCATCGACACGCCGATACGCAACCCCGTATACGAACCCGGGCCACAGCTCACTGCCACCGCGTCCAAGGGAATGGCATGACTGTCTATAAACGAAAGAGCCTCGTCGACATATGTTCCGAGCTTCTCTGCATGATTAGGTCCGGTGTGGTCTTCTTCCTCGAAAATACACCCACCGTTCTCACTCACGGCAACCGAACACACATGGGTACTCGTTTCAATATGCAATATACACGACATAATATAGTATTGTTTTTCTATATAAATTCAAGTTTCGACTCATCTCCCAGCATTTGGGACATGAAACAATCCAAGGAGTTAACGCTTCGCCAACTAATCAAAGACCGGAACTCCCCAGCCGACGTCTGTCGGGAATACTATTAATAAATTGCAAATTTAGCCTTTTTTCCTCCATTTTTTGTACTTTTGCATAAATTTAACTTGAAAGTAGCTATGATACAATCCATGACAGGTTACGGTAAGTCTGTTGTAACCTACAGAGAGAAGAAAATCAATGTTGAAATTAAATCACTAAATAGCAAGAATCTGGACTTGTCTGTTCGCATTGCCCCTCTCTATCGTGAAAAGGAAATGGAAATACGCCAACAGCTTGCTTCGGCACTGATCCGGGGGAAAGTAGATTTCTCTATTTGGATAGAAAAAAGCATCTTGGCCGATGCCACACCCATCAATGCCGCGCTTGTTGAAAATTATTACAAGCAAATCAAGGATATTTCTGCCCAGACAGGCATCCCCGAACCCACCGACTGGTACGCCACATTGCTGCAAATGCCGGACGTTATGCTCAGAACCGATATCGAACAACTCGAAGACGACGAATGGAAGGCCGTTTGCGAGGCTATCGACAAGGCGCTCACCGAGATTCTCGAGTTCCGTCGCCAAGAGGGTGCTGCCTTGGAAAAGAAATTCCATGAAAAGATCGACAACATCGAGGCATTGCTCAAGTCTATCGAGCCTTTCGAAGAGAGTCGCGTACCAAAAATCAGGGAGAACATCGTCAAAGGGCTGGAGCAAATTCCCGAAGTGGAATATAACAAGAACCGACTTGAGCAAGAGCTTATTTACTATATTGAGAAACTCGACATCAACGAGGAGAAGCAACGCCTGACCAACCACCTGAAATATTTCCGCAAAACAATGGCCGAAAACCGTGCCAACGGCAAAAAATTAGGCTTCATCGCACAAGAAATGGGACGGGAAATCAATACCACCGGCTCCAAGAGCAATCAGGCAGAAATGCAGAACATTGTCGTTCAGATGAAAGATGAGCTGGAGCAAATCAAGGAACAGGTGCTCAATGCCCTGTAAGAAACCTGCACCCCATACATTCCCACAAGTTTCCGCCATTTATCCCCAACCCCAAAAACATTCTCTATCATGACCACCCATTCCCCCCAAGCAACGCCCCAAGCCAAGCTCATCATTTTCAGCGCACCCAGCGGAAGCGGTAAGAGCACTATCGTGAACTATCTCATGAAGGAGCATCCCGAGCTAAAATTGGCATTCTCCATTTCCTGCACCAGTCGTCAGCCGCGCGGCACCGAGCGTCACGGAGTGGAATATTTCTTCCTCTCTCCCGAAGAGTTCAAGGCCAAAATAGCCAACGACGAGTTTCTGGAATACGAGGAAGTGTA
>CAYVGR010000343.1:0-2601 GCA_964450065.1 uncultured Prevotella sp.
AAACCACTGTCGGATATGACGGAGAATAGGCTCGCCAACCTACTGCCCATAAACTTCAAGCAACAGACAACACTTATATGCTACCAGACATAATAAGGGTTGTTTTACAAGGTTGCAAGACGCCTAATATGGGATGCTTACGCTAAACAAGCGCATAACAAAGGCATAAGAAGTAAGACCCCCTATAAACGCAAAAAGCGTTCAACTCATTGAGCTGCACGCTTTTGATTATTGTTTATTCTGTATATACCTTTCAGCATTACTTCACCTCCACAAATCTCACTATCACTGATTATCATATAGTTACGACCCAGTGCCGCAATATACAAGCTCGTTCCCATAAGGTGCTCTTATGTGAAGATAAACAACTATAAAATGGAAGGAAACATTTCGAAAGTTTAACATCCTTATAAAGCACTGCTTTTCTCTTTTATTACTTCAGCACCAATCAATTGATTTAACTTCGCACCAATGATTTCATCAGAATAGATGGCTTGCCAATGGTTATCAAACAAAGATCTTTCTATGTTACAACTACCAGAAGAATCAAGAGCATAAATCACAAGTCTCTCCTTATCGCAAATTCCCATTAGCTTGGAACGCAGCAAACGTGCGTATGACAGTGTTTGGCGAAAGGCTTTCTGTTCCTCAATCATGGAGGACATGTCTAGTTTAGCCTCAATCACTAAAGGTGCGCTTTCAAAGTGGGTAGCACCTTGGGGAAAGAATACGAAATCTGGTATTGCCTTTTCTTTTCGTCCAGCTTTTAATTGAAGTTGTCTCGTCCAGTCAGAATCATTGTAACCTATTCGCCTCAGTATGGGAATGAGAATATTTTCTTCTACATCCCTTTCAAGTTTGATTTCTCCAAAATCTACAGCTTCACCAATATACAGTTGAGGATAATCAGTAGCATTTCCCCCCTTTCTTTCTGCTAATTTCAATAACTCGGAGTAATCTTTGGCAGATAGTTCTATACCATTCACGCCCTGCAAATTTCGCCGTACAATAGGTAATTGTGAAAAATAAGGATCTTCTCTTAAATCTGAAAAACTAATTTGGGGAAGTCTAATACCGTCACGAACAGTAGTACGACAATGATAATAATCAAATGGATTGAAAATACCAGTTGAAGCGGCTCTCCATATAGAATGAAGGTAACTTCGGGGTGAAGTGCAATATACGATTACCAAATCCCCCTTACGAGTTCTTTTGTTACAGGCCCAAATAGAGGTTTCTGTATCTTGTTGTTTACCTAAAGAGTCGAGAAAGTCGAAATCATCTTTGCCTGATGCACCTGTTAACCATACGTTGGTGGGCTGCGGTAGTTCATCATCAACATGACTGTTGTCTTCTAACAGAACTCTTGCTCCATAATCATATAGACAGGCGCAGAGTTCTGCATCCGTCAATTCATTTTCTTGTTGAAATTCATTCAGAACGCCACATAGATCATAGTAATACATTAAAAACTCTTTGTAATCCTTAGTATGAGGAATTGGTGGTACTTCTATCCCAAGAGCATCACAACTCCTTTGGATAACATCGAAGCGTCGTGGAAGGAGAATGGGTTTGAAATAAGAGTCGCAATAATACAAATACATGGAAAGTACATTCACAGTTGCTGCTTTCTGTCGGAATTTGTCCGCAGGGATAAAATAACGGTCTTCTGACCAAATTACACTTTCTCCTTGCAGATCAAATTCCTTCAAATTATAAGTTTCAACAAAAGCCTCAAAGCTCTTACGGCTGAAGGGTTCTCCATTTAAGAGATGACGATCTGCTATGTTTACATCATATATAAACACGCCATCTCCAAATTGGTGTGGGTCAATGTTTTTGTCCCATTTTTTCAGAAATTCTGCAATACGTTCAACTGCCTGATAAGCGTCGTCCTGTTCAGGATTGAACAACTCTATCGCCTTTTTCCCATCGGCCGATTGCTTATAGTAATTCCACAAAATCTTATTCATTATCTTGAGTTTACAATTAGTTTAAGATTATCTATTCACCCATCTTTATGGGTTCTTCGTATCTGAAAACTTCAAGAGCTGTAAGTGCCTCAATATGATGATCCATTGTCCAACCTTTACAGTTTTTTAATTAGGTAAATCATTGCTGCCATAAAGTATCATTGTAAACATATCTTTATTTCACAATTTCAAGAAATATTCGATAGCAAATATACACGATTTCAAGAAATATGCGATAACAAATATACACGTTTCCAATTAAACAAGCAAGAAAAACAAGAAAAACTTATCTTTTGACTTCGTAGAAAATAGCACTAAGAAAAAAGGTGTGTTGATAAATCCCAAATGTCCTTTTTAATAGTATTTTGAATCCTACCTTTATCAGTTTGCAGCTTTTAGCGAACAGTAATAATTTGATTTAAGAGAAAGGTGGCATTCTGGTTGCGTGCCACTCCGGGTGTTATCTTATACGAATAGGTGACGTTGGTGCCAAGCTCTATTTCGAAACAATAGTTATGATAGCGTTCTCCCTCCATCTTAGACAACTCTAAATCGTGGGTGGCGACTATGCCGCTCACGGGCAATCGGGATATGTGCTCAAGGAAAAGGCGCGACCCGTTGAGTTTAT
>CAYVGR010000344.1:0-2592 GCA_964450065.1 uncultured Prevotella sp.
CTGACGGTTTCTCCTCGCCCATGGCCAAAGCCCTCTACCAGTCGATGTGCGATTTGATCAACAACGCCGACAACACCAACAGGATGGCTGCCAACAGTAGGAGGTTAATCCAAGAACGCTATGAGCAGTGTGATGTGTGGGAGGCGTTGAGGCAAAGGTATGCAGAGCTGTGATTTGCGAAAATCCCTGAGTGAGGGACGAATCCACACAAAATCATCCCTCATACAGGGATTGTTTTCGCGTATATGGTCACTGTGTGAGGGATTTTTGCTAACTTTGTGGGCAATCAAGACATCAAACATACATACGATGTGCATCTAACCCTGCAGTGAATCAGAGCCTATAATTCGTAGCACTTTCTATTTCATGTTATACAAAATCGCACACCTATTAAGAGATAAGTTCCCATGGCTGTGGGATATGATGGGGCTCGTGTTGTCTTGGCTATTCGGGATAAGATATGGCAAAAAGTTAGCACAAATCCCCTTGCTGCTGGAAAAATATTCCAACCCCAATACTTTTACAATTCATGTCTTGCGTGAAAAGGACGTCCCCGCGTTGTCAAAAATGTTCAGGGAGCAACCTGAGGAGGCTTTCGAGTATTTCAGACCGCATGAATTTACAGAGAAAGCACTAACGAAGTTGGTCAGGGACAAGGGTTTTCTTGCGTATATCGTCAGGAACGATGATGCTGTGGTTGGTTATTTCTTTCAACGTAGTTTCTTTTGGGGGAAGGCATTTCGCGGATACATAACAGACTACCGCTGGCGACGTCGGGGTATTAACAAATTGATGAATGAATGTGCGACGGAGATTTCCGAATTTCTTGGACTGCAAGTGTTTGGGACGATAGCACCCGAAAACATCGCTTCGCTCAAATCTGCAGAGTCGGCGAATGAGGTGAAAATTATCAAGACGCTTGATAACGGGGATTATTTTGTACAGTACCACAAGAAGACTACGAAGGATGAGAATAGAGCTTAACTACGAATTTCTCGAATTAAACGAATTGAATGATGAGAAGCTTAACTACGAATTTCTCGGATTAAACGAATTGAATGATGGTAAATAAGTTTAACTACGAATTTTTCGGATTAAACGAATTATTAGTTTGGGCTATAGGTTGACATATTTCACAAATCAGTATGCTTTGATATAGGTTGTTGGATTTCACGAATTAGTATTAGGGATTTATTATTAGAGGTTTTATATGGAAATTGATAAGTTGATTTATGGCAAGGAATCGTATAGAATAATTGGAGCATGTATGGCTGTGCATCGTGAGTTAGGATGTGGAATGAAAGAGATAGTCTATGGGGATGCGTTGGAGGAGGAATTTAAACTGCAAGGTATACCATTTGAACGAGAGGTGAGTATCACGGCAGTTTACAAGGGAATAGAACTAAAGCATTCTTTTGTATGCGACTTTATATGCTACGAACATATTCTTCTTGAAATAAAAGCTGAACGAGAACTGAACGATATAAACCGTTCGCAGATTATCAATTATCTGAAAATATCAAAGTATCCTCTGGGGCTATTGATAAATTTTGGCGAGCCTTCATTGAAGTATGAACGTTATTTGTTGTAATACCATACCTTTTTATAGAAGCTTAGAACACCCATTCGTTTAATCCATTCAACTTGTAGTTATCCTCTACTATACCAATTCGTGCAATTCGTGCAATTCGTAGTTATCCTCTACTATACCAATTCGTGCAATTCGTGCAATTCGTAGTTCTTTTCTATCATAATAATTTGTTTCATTTTTGCAATTCGTAGTTTTATATGCATTTGAAGTACATCTTCGATAAATCCATGTCGCTGTTAGGCTTAGTCGTTCTAAGTCCTGTTTTATTGGTAGTGGCGTGTTTAATCCGCTGGAAAATGCCAGGTGGATCAGTGATATTCAAGCAGAAGAGAGTAGGGCAGCATGGTCGGCTGTTCACAGTTTATAAGTTCCGGTCGATGACCGTTGCAGGTGAGGGTAAAACCTCTATTGCCGCGGAGGAGGAGAGTCGCGTGACACCCCTTGGCGAGAAACTCAGACGCTATAAACTCGATGAATTGCCGGAACTCTGGAACGTGCTGAAAGGCGACATGAGTTTTGTGGGACCACGTCCTGACGTGCCAGGCTATGCCGACAAGTTGCAGGGCAAGGACCGGGAGGTGTTGCGGCTGAAGCCGGGCATCACAGGACCGGCAAGCCTTAAATATAGAGATGAGGAATACATCCTTTCTCATGTGAAAGACCCCAAGAGATACAATGACGAGGTGATATATCCCGATAAAGTAAGGTTGAACTTGTATTACCTCCATCACTATTCTTTTTTGAGGGACATACGGATGATAGTCTGTACCGTTTTAGGCAAAAAAATGAGGTATGCCGGAGAGATGATATAGTAATTGACAATAGAGTTCTATAAAAAGAAAAATCATAATGAAACCTGAGAAACGTATTATTCTTTGCCTGGCTCACATGTCGGGCAACGAGCAAAAGTATATCAAGGAGGCATTCGACACCAATTGGGTGGTGCCGTTGGGACCGAATGTGAATGGATTTGAGGAAGACTTGAAGCGGTTTGTTGCCTC
>CAYVGR010000345.1:0-2581 GCA_964450065.1 uncultured Prevotella sp.
CTCTTAGGATGATTATAGAGAATTATACCGGGTGGAATACTGACGGATACAACCATCCTGCTTGGTTTCTATTACCTTATAGTGTACTCTGTTTGACTTCTCCTCTTATTTTCAGGTTCGTTGATAAGACTGGAATGACAGTTTCTGTTATTATCTCTTTCATACTTACTTATGCAAGTATGTATATTATAAGTAGTTATATTGCGCCTACAAATTCACATCATGAGTGGTATTCTTTTATATTTACATATTTTGATCTCCTCTTTGCTTTTATAATTGGTGGTTTTGTTTGTTATAAGAATGAAGTTGGAAGGATAGGGATTGACCATTTAAGAAAACACCAATATAAGGTTTATCTGCTTTTATTTCTTTGGTTTATAACCATGTGCTTTATTAATACCTCTGCATTAGGACCTCTTTTCCTATGTTTGTTTATCCTCTTGTTTGTTCATTTGAAGATAGGTGGTATTTGCAGGAAGGTGTTGTTAGAACTTGGCAAAAAGTCTATGGTAATGTGGCTTGTTCATGCGTTTATCTATGGAAGGTTCTTTCATCATTTTATCTATGGATTTAATTATCCTCTGTTAATTTTCTTGTCACTTGTGCTTTCGAGCTATATGGTGTCCATATTAATTATGTATTTGTCAGGTTTAACCATAGGAAAAATTGGATGGCTCAATAGAAAATCCTAAGATAGAACCATTTTATGGCACTATCTTAGGACTATTATTTTCAACAAATGGCTTGCTTTATTGTTATCCTAATAATGAATTACTTTCGCTCCAGCCTGATTATGCATTGTGAATTATCTTTGCTTCAGCCTAATTATGCATTGTGAATTTTGATTTGGCTTCGCGCGCAGCCAAATTGTGAATTTTGAATTGTGAATTTTGAATTGTCAATGCGCTTCCAGCCAATTATCACCCCATCCCGCCTCGGCGATGAGGGGAACGGAGAGGGAATATGCGTTTTGCATTTCCTCGATAACGATTTTCTCCACCTTCTCGGCTTCATCAGGATAGACCGAGAAATTGAGTTCGTCGTGTACTTGGAGTATCATACGCGAGCGGATGCCCTCCTTTTTGAATCGCTTCCAGATGCGTATCATGGCCAGTTTGATGATATCTGCCTCGCTGCCTTGTATCGGGGCGTTGATAGCATTACGCTCAGCAAAACCGCGAACGGTGCCGTTTCGTGAGTTGATGTCGGGCAGATAGCGGCGGCGCCCAAACATAGTCTCGGCATATCCACGTTCACGTGCTGTTTCCTTTGCCTTTTCCATATACTCTTTCACCTTGGGGAAGGTGGCAAAATAGTCGTCGATTAGCTGGCGCGCCTCTCCGTTTTCGATGCCCATACGCTGTGCTAATCCGTAGGTCGTGATGCCGTAAATAATGCCGAAATTAGCCTGTTTGGCTTGCTTGCGCTGGCTATCGGTCACGTCGTCCATTTTTTCTTTCCAAATCTTAGAGGCTGTGGCACGATGGATATCGAACCCCTCACGGAAGGCTTCCATCATGTTCTCGTCGCGGCTGAGGTGAGCCATGATGCGGAGTTCGATTTGGCTGTAGTCGGCAGAGAAGAACTTGCAACCCGGCTCAGGGATGAAACACTTGCGTATCTCCTTGCCGTCATCGTCGCGAACGGGGATGTTCTGTAGGTTTGGATCGCTCGAAGAGAGTCGCCCTGTGGCCGTAACAGCCTGATTAAAAGACGTATGGATGTGTCCGGTACGCGGGTTTATCAGTTTGGGCAATGCTTCCACATAGGTGCCCAAGAGCTTTTTCATGCCCCGATAGTTAAGAATATCCTCAACGATGGGAGCCTTGTCCTTGAGTTGCAGCAACACTGTCTCGGAGGTAACAAACTGTCCGGTCTTGGTTTTCTTGGGCTTGTCCACAATCTTCATCTTGCCGAAGAGAATTTCGCCTACTTGTTTCGGACTATTGAGATTAAATTCCTCGCCAGCCAATTCGAAAGCATGGCTCTCGTATTGCTGCATTCGCTCGGTAAAGGTGCGCTCTATTTCGCTTAGCGATTCGGTGTCAAGGAGCACCCCGTTGATTTCCATGTCGGCCAGCACCTTGACCAAAGGCATCTCGATATCCCAAAACAACGATTCGGCACCAACCTCTTTGAGCTGAGGCTCCAGCACGTTTTTCAGCTGCAGAGTGATATCGGCATCTTCGGCAGCATATTCGTATATATCCTCCGGGGAGAGGTCGCGCATGTTCTTTTGCCCCTTGCCCTTCGGCCCGATGAGTTCCTCGATGTGCATCGTTTGGTATTGCAGCAAAGTTTCGGCCATGTAGTCCATGTTGTGGCGAAGCTCCGGTTGGATGAGGTAATGGGCAAGCATGGTGTCGAACATCTTGCCTTGGATATCGACTCCATAGTTTCGCAGCACCACGTAGTCGTATTTAATGTTCTGTCCTATTTTCAGAATATTGGGGTCTTCGTATAGTGGTTTGAATATGTTAACATATTGCAACGCTTCTTCACGGTTCTTGGGAATCGCTACATAAAATGCTTCTTTTTCCTTGACAGAGAAGCTTAGACCCACCAATTCGGCCTCCATCGG
>CAYVGR010000346.1:0-2572 GCA_964450065.1 uncultured Prevotella sp.
TTACAATCAGTAAGCAAAGCCGAATGTTAAAGTATTTAAGTGGACACTAGTGAATCACGAACTATCATTAAATGAATAGGCACGGGGCAGTCTTTCAGACTGTAACCATACGACGGATGTCCTTCCCCTGGTTTTCGCTTCGCTTCAACCAGGGGCTATTGAAATTCAGTCTTTCAGACTGGGGGTAATTGATACCCACGGTTACATTCGGTATCATGTTTTGCAATGATACCAATGGAAGCGCGCAATCCAATTCTAACGAGTTAATGAACTTACGAAAAATTGTGAATGACCACCGCGCAGCATAATTGTGAATTAAAAATTATGAATTGTGAATTGAAAAACTCCTCCGCTCGGCTCCGCCGAATCTCAGAATATCCATAAAATATTTGTTCGTGAACGGACGGCTCATCGCAGAAAATCTCACATTCTTGCTTCGCAAATAATCTAAGAATATCTGCCTTACCCAAACGCGCAGCCTAATTTTGAATTTTGAATTTTGAATTTTGAATTGTAACGCGTCAGCCTAATTTTGAATTTTGAATTTTGAATTTTGAATTGTAACGCGCAGCCTAATTTTGAATTATGAATTATGAATTTTGAATTGAACTCTGCATATGTCTGCAAAATACCGGTGTATAGAAGAATCCTCTCCCAGCTCGGGGTGAAAGGCGGTAACCAACTGGTTGCCTTGTTTGGCGGCAACGATGTGCCCGTCTACGATAGCAAGAGCTTCGCAGCCTTCGCCCACCTTTTCAATATAAGGCGCACGAATAAACACCATATCAATCTTGCCGATTCCCTTCATTTCCTCGTTGGCAACGAAACTGCCCAGCTGACGGCCGTAGGCATTACGCTTCACGGTAATGTTCATGGTGCCAAGGTGGTTGTGGTCGAGCATAATGAGCCCGGCACAAGTGCCAAACACGGGCAGCCCTTTCTTGATAGCTTCCCTGATAGGAGAGCAGAGGCCAAGATCTTGTACGAGACGCATCATGGTTGTGCTTTCGCCACCTGGAATAATCAAGCCGTCTTTGGGTTGTGCCCAATCTTCCCCATTACGTACTAAAAACGAGTCTACACCCATACGGGCAAGCATTTGCCGATGTTCGGCAAATGCTCCCTGCAATGCTAAAATGGCTATTCTCATTTGCCACGCTCTGCCATGAGAAGTTCTATCTCGCTCTCGTTGATGCCCACCATGGCCTCGCCAAGGTCTTCGCTCAGTTCGGCGAGCATCTTGGGTTTGTCATAGTTGGTCACGGCCTTCACTATGGCCTGTGCGCGTTTCTCGGGGTTGCCGCTCTTGAAGATACCACTGCCCACAAACACACCCTCAGCTCCAAGCTGCATCATCAGGGCGGCATCGGCTGGGGTGGCTACACCTCCGGCTGCAAAGTTCACTACGGGCAGTTTGCCGTTCTCGTGTACATACTCCACCAAGTCGTAGGGCACACGCAGTTGTTTGGCAGCCTCGTAAAGTTCGTCGGCACTCATCGATGTCAGTCGGCGCATCTCGCTCTGCATCATGCGCATGTGGCGCACGGCCTGTATCACGTCGCCCGTGCCCGGCTCGCCCTTGGTGCGAATCATTGTCGCTCCCTCGTTGATGCGACGCAAGGCTTCGCCGAGGTCTTTGGCACCACAAACGAAAGGTACCTTGAACTGGCGTTTGTCGATGTGATACACATCGTCGGCCGGCGAAAGCACCTCACTCTCGTCGATATAGTCTATCTCGATGGCCTCCAAGATTTGTGCTTCCACAAAGTGGCCGATGCGACATTTGGCCATCACAGGAATGCTCACGGCCTCCTGAATGCCCTTAATCATCTTCGGGTCGCTCATGCGCGACACACCTCCGGCAGCACGTATGTCGGCAGGAATACGTTCCAGAGCCATAACTGCGCAAGCACCGGCGGCCTCGGCGATGCGTGCTTGTTCGGGGGTAGTTACATCCATAATTACACCGCCCTTGAGCATCTGTGCCAAGTTGCGGTTAAGAGTTGTTCTATCTTCCATTGTCTTATTAACGATTTAAAAAGTTACTGGTCACAAAGCTATATATAAAAATGAGAACAACCAAGCTCTTGTTCCCAAATCGATAAGCATTGTGCCGAAAATCACAAGCGACTCATCCGGTTGCGGTATTCCACGGGCGAACAACCTTGATGTGAACTGAAAAACTTGCTGAACATGGGGAGTGATGAATAGCCAAGCTTGGTGGCGACCTCACTGATGGTCAGCCTGGACGTGGCCAATAGGGTAGAGGCCTCGCGCATGATGTAGTCGGCTATAACCTGTTTGGGTGTTTTCGCAACTGTCGTGGCCGTGATGCGTGTGAGGTAACGGGGGGTGATGGCGAGACGGTCGGCATAGAATGCCACATCGTGAGCCTCGCGATAATGCGTTGCAATGAGAGCCATGAACTGGTTGTAGAGGTCAGCTTGTCGGTGTCCTTGAACACGGCAGTCTACGGCATACACCACTTGGCTGTGCAGATAGTCGTGGGCTCGGCTGATGGCAGTTGTGATGTTGCTGCCCATGGCCAGGTGTGTGGCAATGGCTGCCGACA
>CAYVGR010000347.1:0-2556 GCA_964450065.1 uncultured Prevotella sp.
TGAGTTTCGAAGAGTTTCCGATGAGTGCGCGCAAGAAACGCGTCGTGGCTCACTTCACAGATGGACGTGGCATCGTGGACTTGGTATGGTTTCGCGGATCACAATATATCTATAAAAATTATAAGGTGGGTGAGGAATATATCGTCTTTGGCAAGCCCTCTGTCTATCAGGGACGATACCAGTTTGCACATCCGGAGATAGACCGAGTAACCGACTTGAAATTAGAGGAGATGGGAATGCAGCCTTTCTACATGACGACGGAGAACATGAAGAAGCGTGGTATGCAGTCAAGGGCAGTGGAAAGACTGACTAAAACACTCGTCACAAGGATTCCAAAGGGTGCAATTCAAGAAACGATGCTACCATCAATGATTAGCCGATTAAACCTAATATCACACGAAGATGCCTATCGAAAAATACATTATCCAAAATCTTTGGACGACGTACAGCGCGCCCAAGTGCGCCTGAAGTTTGAAGAATTGTTCTATGTTCAACTCAGTATTCTGCGTTATGCTTCGGAACATCGACGCAAATATAAGGGATATATCTTTAGCAAGATAGGTTCTGTCTTTAATCATTTCTTTGCCGAAAACCTGCCTTTCGACCTCACTCAAGCGCAAAAACGGGTGATGCATGAGATACGCGACGATATGCGTTCGGGGCATCAGATGAACAGATTGTTGCAGGGAGACGTGGGCTCCGGCAAGACGTTGGTGGCGCTGATGACCATGCTCATAGCCATCGACAACGGCTTCCAGGCTTGCATCATGGCACCAACGGAGATTCTTGCCGAGCAACACCTTGACACTATACGTACGTTTCTACAGAATATGCCTGTAAGGGTGGAGTTGCTTACGGGCATCGTGAAAGGCAAGAAACGTAAGAAAATCCTACATGATTTGGCCGGAGGAGAGATAGATATACTGGTAGGCACACACGCCATTATCGAAGATACTGTACAATTCAAGCAATTAGGCATAGCCGTGGTAGACGAACAGCATCGCTTTGGGGTGGCCCAACGCGCCAAACTATGGGCCAAAAGCAAAAACCCACCGCACATCCTCGTTATGACTGCAACACCTATTCCGCGCACTCTGGCCATGACTATCTACGGCGATCTGGACGTAAGCGTGATCGACGAACTACCACCTGGGCGCAAGCCCATTATGACCATCCACAAATACGACAACCAAACCGTCTCATTATATAATGGTATACGGCAGCAGGTTCGTGAGGGCAGGCAGGTTTATATCGTTTTCCCATTGATTGAGGAAAGCGAGAAAAGCGACCTGAAAAACCTCGAAGACGGCTACAAGAAACTATGCGAGATATTCCCAGAGTTCCGACTAAGTAAAGTACACGGGCGCATGAAGTCGAGCGAAAAGGAAGCCGAGATGCAGAAATTTGTAAGCGGGGAGACCCAAATCCTGGTAGCTACAACCGTTATCGAGGTAGGGGTAAACGTTCCCAACGCATCGGTCATGGTCATTCTCGATGCCCAAAGGTTCGGCCTTTCGCAGCTCCACCAGCTGCGGGGACGTGTAGGGCGAGGAGCCGAGCAAAGCTATTGCCTGCTCGTGACAGGCTATGAGCTGAGCACCGAAACGCGTAAACGCATCGACATTATGTGCGATACCAACGATGGGTTCCGCATTGCCGAAGCCGACCTGAAACTTCGCGGCCCCGGCGACTTGGAGGGAACGCAGCAAAGCGGCATCGCCTTCGACCTGAAAATCGCGGATATCGCACGCGACGGTCAGCTTGTACAGCTGGCGCGAAACGAAGCACAGAAGATTATAGACGACGACCCACGCTGTGAAAAAACACAGTATTCTCTATTATGGAACCACCTCAAAGCACTAAAAAACACGTCCATCAACTGGTCGGCCATAAGTTAACAGTAAGAAAAAATCGTTTTCTCTTGATATACACTAAGCATTGGAGTGAAAAAATTACAATACTGCAAATAAACTTGTTAAAATGTTAATACTGTGCTAAAAAGTGCGTTTTGTGTTAAAAGGCCAATGTTTTTTTTGTTGATTGTGGTAATAAACACATTTTTTTATTATCTTTGCCACGTCTTTTGAAAATTGATGACCGATCTAATCTGCTCTTCTTTTTTCTCATGAGGGAACTTTCATGTTTTTCCTCCCCAATAAAACCTAAGATATTAATTAGAAGTTATGACTTTTAAAAAGACAGCAAAAGCACTGACTATATCTCTTTTTTTCGCCCTCATGGCGGAACCGGTTGCCGGCCAGGATCTATTGGCCAGACAAGCACCTGTAGATCGTCGTGCCAAAAAGCTTGACTCTATAGAAATTCAATCCGTTGCCGCAAGAGAGAACCTTCGGTCTCCCGCAGCCCTGCTTTACGGGGATGAGTGGGACAACAGATATGCACATCGCCCCACCGAACTACCCGATTCGTTCATGATTAACCTCCGCCATTTTTGCATGCCCACTCCAAGCCGCGTTGTTACCAGCAACTTTGGTAGTCGTTGGGGACGGCAACACAAAGGGCTCGACATCAAAGTTTATATCGGAGACACCATTC
>CAYVGR010000348.1:0-2539 GCA_964450065.1 uncultured Prevotella sp.
TAAGTAGTTTGTTTTTAGAAATCGGTTGTCGTGATGACATCCGATTTTTTTGTGCTTTTTAAAAAATACATTACCTTTGCACTATGAAACCAAAGTTACATCTCGACTGGAAGAAAATACTGCTATTCCTACTGGTGTCTGCCGGTCTTATCTATATCACCAAATCGTTGCTCATGTCGATAGGTATCGTGTTGCTGCTGTTTGTGATCGACAGCTTGCTGGACGACTGGGACTATCGACGACGGGTGAGAAAGACGTTCACCGAGTTGAGAAAAGGACATGAAGAAGAGGAAAAGAGAAAAAAAGGAAAAGACAATTCCAAATAACGACTCTTATAGATGGTTTCTAAATACAAAGGACACGAAAGCTCACCGTTTTCATTCTATCTCTAAAATATGGTTGCAGGCTATAAATCCGAGCAGTCCTCCTCGGTAAGCTATTTTAAATATATGGAAAAATTAATCCAGCTCTATATATCGTGGACATCAACAGCACCGGCCAACATCGAAAAACTGGCCGGAGCAGGCAGCAATCGTGAATATTACAGGCTTATGGGCAACGATGGGACAAGCGTTATCGGCGTGGTGGGCACGAGTAGGGAAGAGAACCATGCATTCATCTCGATCGGCCGTCACTTCATGCAATCCAAGCTGCCCGTACCCCAAGTGCTGGCTGTGAGCGAAGACGAGATGCGCTATTTGCAAACCGACTTGGGCAACATCTCCCTGTTCGATGCCATAAAGGGGGGTAGGGAAGCCGGAGGAAGGTATAACTTAGCAGAAAAAAAACTGTTGTTCCGCACCATCCGTGAGCTTCCGAACATACAAATCAGGGGGGCAAGGGGAATGGACTGGTCCGTTTGCTACCCACAGCCGGAATTTGATGAGGACAACGTTCTGTTCGACCTAAACTATTTTAAATATTGCTTTCTAAAGCCCACCAACCTCGATTTTCACGAACAGAAACTCGAGGCGAGCTTTCGCAGACTTGCCAAAGACCTCACGTCCGAACCGGCCGACAGCTTTATGTATCGTGACTTTCAGGCACGAAACGTGATGCTGGATGCAGATGGAAATCCATACTTTATTGATTTTCAGGGCGGTAGAAAAGGGCCATACTATTATGACCTGGCTTCGTTTCTATGGCAGGCAGCGGCCAAATATCCCTTTAAGTTGCGACGCGAACTCATTGCCGCCTATTATGAATCGCTGAAACTGTATACAGAAGTGCCCACGGTGAGACACTTTGTGGCTCGGCTCAGTCTTTTTGTGCTGTTTCGTACCCTTCAGGTCTTGGGAGCATACGGTTTTCGAGGATATTTCGAGCGAAAGCAGCACTTTATCGACAGCATTCCGCCGGCTATCAAAAACCTGCGCGATGTATTGGATCTGCGTGATGAGGTGCTGCCCTATCCATATTTGCGCAGCACGTTGAAGCGACTCACCGAACTGCCGCAATTCGCAACTGTTGAGGAACCCACGACAGGTCGGACAGATGGGTATAGAACAGCAAGCCGAGACGTCTATACGGCCAATCCACAGGACGGCCCCGCCACTTTCTCCAAGTACGACGGCAAGGGACCGCTTCAAGTCACGGTTTGCAGTTTCTCGTTTCACAAGGGAATGCCCAAGGATCCGTCAGGCAATGGAGGTGGGTATGTATTCGATTGCCGAAGCACACACAACCCCGGACGTTACGAGCCCTATAAAAAACTCACGGGGCTGGACGAGCCTGTGATTCGGTTTCTTGAGGACGATGGTGAGATTCTCGAGTTTCTCAAGCATGTCTATGCCCTGGCCGACAAACATGTTGAACGCTATATACAACGAGGCTTCACACATCTGATGATCTGTTTTGGCTGCACAGGCGGACAGCACCGCAGCGTGTATTGCGCCCAGCATTTGGCCGAGCGGCTCCATCAAAAGTTTGGCATCGAGGTGCATGTCATTCATCGTGAGCAAAACATTGAGCAGACACTAAGGGCAGATACACCATGACTGTTTTGTACGCCAGGTAATGCGTGACACAGGAACCGACACATACTGCATCAAACAACCAAATAAGCTATTAGATATAATTCAAATATAACCAAATTTATCAATGAAAAAAGGTATGATGATGACCTTGCTGGGTGCCATGATGATGACGACAGCAAGTGCAGAAAACAAGCTCGACACTTGGTTCAACAACGTGAATTTATCCGGATATGCCATGACGCAATATCAATATTCCGGGCAGAAGGATGCCAAGTCCAATACGTTTAACCTCAGACTCGGGCGCATCAGTCTCGATGGGCGTGCCGCCACCGACTGGTATTGGAAAGTACAGATGCAATTCAACGGCAGCACTTCTACATTAGGCAAATCGCCCAAGCTCGTGGACGCGTTTGCTGAATGGCAGAAATATGATTTCCTCAAGGTGAAAGTAGGACAGTTCAAGCGTCCCTTTGCATTTGAAAATCCCATGAATCCCATAGACCAAGGCTTTATGAGCTATGCCCAGAACATCATGAAGTTGGTGTATTTCACCGACCGTGTGG
>CAYVGR010000349.1:0-2513 GCA_964450065.1 uncultured Prevotella sp.
CCCTCGTCTTCATAGAGCGTGAAAGAACCGTCAGCTCCGGGATAGACTCTGATTTCGAGTTCGTCCCACGGCTTCTCGTTGCTGTATTGAACGTCAGGGCCAAAGGGCATCACGGTGCCGGCCTTGACATACACGGGCATGATATCGATGGGGCAGAGACGCTGAATTTCCTGTCCGCCCTCATGGATGTCGTTTGTCCAGAAGTCAAACCATTTGGTGCCCTTGGGCAGATACACATTGACGGGTGCAGCCGCCTTGCGCGTGTCGGGGTATATCTCGTGCCCGCGCTTGTCTTTATCCTTCCAGGTGTACATGGCATCGGTGACAGGTTTAACGAGCAAGCTACGCCCAAACATATAGGAGTCGTTGAGTCGCGATGCGTGCTTGTCGTTGGCAAAGTCCATCACCAGTGGGCGCATCATGCTGCCGCTGTTAAACACGCAGTCGGCTGCGGTGCTATAGGTGTAGGGCAACAGTCGGTAGCGCAGCTTGATGAAACTCTTCATCACATCGTATGCCCAGTCGCCCTCTTTTCCAAACCGATAGAGTTCGCTTACCATGGGTGAGGAGCAGTGGTTGCGCATAATAGGCATGAACGTTCCCCATTGCACCCACCGGGTTTGCAGCTCCTGTAGCGCCGGATTCTTGGGGTCTTGCTCAAATTCCCAGTAGAAGAATCCACCGAGGTCGGTGTTCCAGAATGGAATACCGCACAGCGTATAGTTCAGTCCGGAGGGTATTTGGTTTTTCATCTCCGCCCAGCTGGCCACCACATCTCCGCTCCACGAAAACGTGCCGTAGTGTTGTATGCCGAAAGCCCCGCTCCTTGTCATCTGGAAAATGCGCCTTCTGTTGCTCTTCATGGCGCGCTGGTGATTGTAGATTCCCCGGTTGTGGACGATGGAAAAAGCATTCTTCACACTGCGCCAAGAGCCGTCTGCTGTCATGTGGTCGTCGTCACCGGGCTTCTCCATGTGGTCAGGCTCGGTCGAGTCGGTCCACCATGCGTCAATCCCCATGTTGTAGAGGTTGGTGAGGTGGTTCCAGTAGATTTGGCGTGCCTTGGGATTGAACACATCGTAGGGCATCACACCCCTTTTGCGTGGCCACGTCTCGAAGGGGTATAGGGCATTGATGGCCTTGAGCTCCCGGTATTGTTCGGTCCACGGTCCGAAGTTGGCCCAGATGCTTATCATCAGGTGGGCATTGTTATTGTGCACATAGCTCACCATCTCCTCCGGGCTTTTCAACCTTGGCTGCTGCTGCGTGGGTAGGTCTTTCAAGTCGTTCGGCAGGTATTTGGCCCAGGCTTTGTCGCCCACTTTGTTGATATAGTATGGGTTCATGAACTTCATCGCATTCCAGTTCGAGTCGCACCCCCAGTACTGCCAGTCCTGTACGATGCCGTCGAGCGGTATCTGCAGCTCACGGTATCGGTCGAGCACAGAGGCCAGTTCGTCGCTGGTCTTGTAGCGTTCACGACACTGCCAGAATCCCATGGTCCAAAGTGGAAACATCGTGGCTTGTCCGGTCAAATCGCGAATACACGACACAACGCCATCCTGCGTGCCGTCCTTGTACATGAAATAATAGTCGATATAGGGCGCAACCTCACTCGTGAAAGTAGTGCCCTGGGCGTTGTCGTCGAAGCTCGACCGTCCGGCGTTGTCCCAATACAGGCCGTATCCCTTCTCGCTGGTAAAGTAAGGGATAGAAATATACGTATTGTTGTTCCATATCTTAACGTGCCGGTTGCGCTGGTTCATGGCCGTGTCGCGCAGCTGTCCGAGTCCGAAGATTGCCTCATCGTGGTCGAGCAGGAAAGTCTGCGACACCTTGAACTTGCCCGAATCCACGGCTTTTTCACAAGGAGTGAGACTGTTGGCCGTGGCCTTAAGCAGTTGCTCCCCCTCCTTGTTGCTGAAAATGATATCGCCGGTAACCTTGTTGAGCGTCACCTTGATATTGTACGACCATATGTGCAAGTTGTCGTTGTCTTTTTTTGCCTCAATGCTTCTGATGAGTTTCCCACCGGGTTTGAGAATCACGGAGTAGCTTTTTCTCTCGGCAGGAGTTGCTGTGCCTGGGCTAACCCTTATTCTCACAATGGAGGGTGAACAGAAAGCCACCGATACGGTATTGCCCTTCACCACCTCCTGCGTGGCAAATCTCAAAACTTTTGCATGTGTTGTGGAGCATGGTGCCAATAGGCAGGCAAGGAATAAAATAATTCTGTCGATTTTCATGTTTGGTCTTAGGTTTATGATAGCTTTATCTTGTCTCGTTCAACAACCGGGATTCTGTCTCAGATTTTCATGAGATAGGCTCCTTGTTAATGCCCGAATACAGTCTGCCATAACATTTTGCTTTGTTAGGGAAGCTGCATTCGGGCACCATTTTGTTTATTTGCCCATGAGGTGGGTGTATCTCATATCCGCCTGTATGGTGGCCGACTTTTCTTCGCCGGCAAGATAACTGAGGATGCGATAGGCGTATGGGAGGACGGCTGCCGG